>DATMUG010000133.1:0-22169 GCA_035563915.1 Pseudomonas sp.
CAGCAAAACGCCCCGGCATCCGAAAATGGCGGGGCGTTTTGTTATGTGAGCGCAGTGCTTTTGTGGCGAGGGAGCTTGCTCCCGTCGGGTTGCGTAGCAGCCGCTTAATTTCAGGGCCGCTTCGCGCCCCAGCGGGAGCAAGCTCCCTCGCCACAGGTCTCAAGCCTTAGGCAATAGGTCTCAGGCCGAATGGCGAACCATATCGACATGCGGAATCCCTGCTTCCAGGAATTCCTCGCTGACCATGCTGAAGCCCAGGCGCTCATAGAACGCCGTGGCCTGAACCTGCGCGCTGAGCATTTGCTGCTTCAGGCCGCGCTTCTCGGCTTCGTCGATGACTGCGTGCATCAGCGCATCGCCGACTTTCAGCCCGCGCCAGTCCTTGAGGACCGACACTCGGCCGACGTGACCGTCCGGCAGCAGGCGTGCGGTGCCAATGGGGAAATCCCCTTCGAGGGCGAGGAAATGCACGGCCGTCACGTCGTCGGCATCCCATTCCAGTTCAGGCGGAACGGACTGCTCGGCGACGAACACTGCTTCACGAATGCGCCGGATCTCGGCGTTGTCCTTTTGCCAGTCTGCGACACGTACGTGAATCTTATTCATCGGCAAACCCCAGGCTTCCTTGCTTGACCAGTTCACACAGCAGGCCGCGGCCATCTTCGTCGCTCAGCCACGGGCCAAGATTGTCGACATGCAGTGCGTCGGCGGCGCAGATCAACTTCAACAGCTCGCGCAGTTTGCCTGGCAGATAACGGCTCTGGCCGCTGGCGAACAGTAGCAGGTCGTCATCGACTTCAGACCAGGCCAGGCGCGCGCTGGGATTGCGGATCAGGACAGCACCCTCTTCAAGGGCGCTGAGGAAATCTTCTTCTTCGACTTCTTCCGGACCCACTACCAGTTCCGGGTAGCGCGGCTCGGTCATGAACTGGCCGAACCAGGTCAGCAGCAGGCGCTCGTCGCTCATGTGCTCGGCCAGCAAGCTTTTCAGGCGGTCCAGGGCGTCGCGCTGGATCTGGTGCGGGTCGGCCACAGGCTGGGCGTCGGCATCGGTGTAACGCTCTTCGTCCGACAGGAACTGGCTGAGGAAGTCGGTGAAGTGGGTCAGCACTTCGGAGGCGCTCGGTGCGCGGAAACCGACGGAATAGGTCAGGCAGTCATCGACAGCCACGCCGCAGTGAGCCAGGCGTGGTGGCAGGTAGAGCATGTCGCCCGGTTCCAGCACCCACTCATCGGTGGCTTCGAATTCGGCCAGGATGCGCAGGTCGGCGTGCTGCAGCAGCGGGCTTTCGGTGTCGCACATCTGGCCGATTTTCCAGTTGCGCTTGCCGTGGCCTTGCAGCAGGAACACGTCGTAGTTGTCGAAGTGCGGGCCGACGCTGCCACCTGGGGCGGCGAAGCTGATCATCACATCGTCGACGCGCCAACTCGGCAGGAAGCGGAAGTTTTCCAGCAGCTCGCTGACTTCCGGCACGAACTGGTCGACAGCTTGCACCAAAAGGGTCCAATCACGCTCCGGCAGTTTGCTGAATTCGTCTTCGGCGAACGGGCCGCGGCGCAGTTCCCACGGGCGCTCGCCGTGTTCGATTACCAGGCGCGATTCGACTTCTTCTTCCAGGGCCAGGCCGGCGAGTTCGTCGGCGTCGATCGGGCTTTCGAAATCAGGAATCGCCTGACGGATCAGCAGTGGTTTTTTCTGCCAGTAATCGCGCATGAATTCGCGCGCCGTAAGACCACCCAAAAGTTGAAGAGGAATATCGGGATTCATATGTAACCTATTGAAAAAAAGCATTTTTCAGACGGGAATAAAAACGCCCGGCGCGGCCGGGCGTCTCAAACGGTCAGGCGGTCGATCAGATGCGCTTGGCTTGCGCTACAGCGTTGCCGATGTAGTTGGCCGGGGTCAGTTGCTTGAGCTCGGCTTTCGCTTCGGCCGGCATCTCCAGGCCGTCGATGAAAGTCTGCAGTGCTTCAGGACTGATGCCCTTGCCACGCGTCAATTCTTTCAGTTTCTCGTACGGGTTTTCGATGTTGTAACGGCGCATCACGGTCTGGATCGGCTCGGCCAGGACTTCCCAGCAGGCGTCCAGGTCTTCGGCGATCTTCTGCGCGTTCAGCTCAAGTTTGCTGATGCCTTTGAGGCTTGCTTCGTACGCGATCACGCTGTGGGCGAAGCCGACACCGAGGTTACGCAGGACGGTGGAATCGGTCAGGTCACGCTGCCAGCGGGAGATCGGCAGCTTGCTCGCCAGGTGCTGGAACAGTGCGTTGGCGATACCCAGGTTGCCTTCGGAGTTTTCGAAGTCGATCGGGTTGACCTTGTGCGGCATCGTCGACGAGCCGATTTCGCCTGCGATGGTGCGCTGTTTGAAATAACCCAGGGAGATGTAACCCCAGATGTCGCGGTCGAAGTCGATCAGGATGGTGTTGAAGCGTGCGATCGCGTCGAACAGCTCGGCGATGTAGTCGTGCGGTTCGATCTGCGTGGTGTAGGGGTTGAAGCCCAGGCCCAGCTCGTCTTCGATGAAGGCGCGGGCGTTGGCTTCCCAGTCGATCTGCGGGTAGGCCGACAGGTGTGCGTTGTAGTTGCCCACGGCACCGTTGATTTTGCCCAGCAGCGGAACGGCGGCGACCTGAGCGATCTGGCGCTCCAGGCGGTAAACCACGTTGGCCAGTTCCTTGCCCAGGGTGGTCGGGGACGCCGGTTGACCGTGGGTGCGCGACAGCATTGGCACGTCAGCGAAACGCTGGGCCAGTTCGCGGATGGCGTTGGCGGTTTGGCGCATCAGCGGCAGCATCACGTCATCGCGGCCTTCGCGCAGCATCAGGGCGTGGGACAGGTTGTTGATGTCCTCGCTGGTGCAGGCAAAGTGGATGAATTCGCTGACCTTGGCCAGTTCCGGCAGCTTGGCTGCTTGCTCTTTGAGCAGGTATTCGATGGCTTTGACGTCGTGGTTGGTGGTGCGCTCGATCTCTTTGACGCGCTCGGCGTGTTCCAGAGAGAAGTTTTCCGCCAGGGCGTTGAGTACAGCGTTGGCTTCGGCGGAGAACGCCGGCACTTCACTGATGGCAGGGTGAGCGGCCAGGCGCTGGAGCCAGCGCACTTCAACCAGAACGCGGGCACGGATCAGGCCGTACTCGCTGAAAATTGGGCGCAGGGCCTGGGTTTTGCCGGCGTAGCGGCCGTCAACAGGGGAAACCGCAGTGAGCGAAGAGAGCTGCATGGGGTGTTCTCGGACAGTCGGGCAACGAAATGGGGCGCGTATCATACATGAAAAAATCCGCGGGTCCGTTGCCAACTGACCAGCGTATTACGCGTTACAGACTACAAATGGGTGTCGCCGATGCGTTTCAGCTGCTGCGCATCAGCGGGTACAGCTCTTTGAGCAGTTTGCGGCGGCTGATCACCAGCTGCCAGCGGTGACCACCCAATTGCCGCCACAGGCGTGCCGAACGGATACCGGCCAGTAACAGGGCGCGGATTTTCGAGGCGTTGCTCGGTTGCTGCAGGTTGCGCATGTCGCCATGCACCTGAATGCGTTGGCGCAGGGTGCTGAGTGTGTCCTGGTACAGCGCACCGCAAGCGGCGACCACGTTTTCGTGGGCCGGGCCGAAATGGTCGACCTGGGACTGAATCTGCGGCAGGCGCTTGCCGATGATCTCAAGCATGTCATCGCGCTTGGCCAGTTGTCGCTCAAGGCCCAGCATGGACAGTGCGTAACGCAGCGGTTCGCGTTGCAGGGCGCTCGGGTCGCGTTCGAGGGCGCCGATCAGCGCGCGGTAACCCTCGCGCAGATTGATGTCGTCACCGCCGTAGACCTCCAGGGTGTCCTTGGGGTCGCGGATCAACAGGCTACCGAGCATGCAGCTCAGGCCAGCTTCGTTGGTCTGGCCGGTCTTGGCGATTCTGTCGACCAGCACGGCGGCGAGAAACACGCCGCCCAGTGCTGTCAGTTGCTCCTGGATGGGGCTCATTGCTGTTCGCCTTTGAGAGCGCCTTTGCTGGTCCATGGCTCGGCCACTTCGATCACGCCGCCGCCCAGGCAGATCTCGCCGTCGTAAAACACCACGGACTGGCCCGGGGTGACCGCGCGTTGCGGGTCATCGAAGGTTGCGCGGTAGCCGGTGGCGGTTTTTTCCAGGGTGCAGGGCTGGTCGCTCTGGCGGTAGCGGACTTTGGCGGTCAGCTTGCGCGGCTGGCTCAGGTCGATCGGGTTGACCCAGTAGATATCCGAGGCGAGCAGGGCGCGGGAGAACAGATACGGATGATCATTGCCCTGGCCAACAATCAGTTCATTGTGCTCCAGGTCCTTGATCAGGACGTACCACGGCTCATCGCCGGCATCTTTCAAACCGCCGATTCCCAAGCCCTGGCGCTGACCAATAGTGTGGTACATCAGTCCGTGGTGACGGCCGATGACTTCGCCTTCGGTGGTTTTGATTTCACCCGGTTGCGCCGGCAGGTACTGCTTGAGGAAGTCGGTGAAGCGACGCTCGCCGATAAAGCAGATCCCGGTGGAATCCTTTTTCTTCGCGGTCGCCAGTTCGTATTTCTCGGCAATGGCGCGAACCTGAGGTTTTTCCAGTTCGCCGACCGGGAACAGGGTCTTGGCGATCTGTTCGCCGCCGACGGCGTGCAGGAAGTAGCTCTGGTCCTTGTTCGGGTCCAGGCCCTTGAGCAGTTCGGTGCGACCGTCGATGTCACGGCGGCGCACGTAATGGCCGGTGGCGATCAGGTCGGCACCAAGCATCATCGCGTAGTCGAGGAATGCCTTGAACTTGATCTCGCGGTTACACAGGATGTCCGGGTTCGGTGTGCGGCCGGCCTTGTATTCTTCCAGGAAGTGCTCGAACACATTGTCCCAGTATTCGGCAGCGAAATTGGCGGTGTGCAGCTTGATGCCAATCTTGTCGCAAACGGCCTGGGCATCCGCCAGGTCATCCATGGCGGTGCAGTATTCGGTTCCGTCGTCTTCTTCCCAGTTCTTCATGAACAGGCCTTCCACCTCGTAACCCTGCTCGATCAGCAGGAGAGCGGAAACGGAAGAGTCCACGCCGCCGGACATGCCGACAATGACGCGCTTCTTTTGTGTATCAGAAGGGGCTGAATCACGCATAGGAATTCAATGAGTGTCTTGAAAAAGGACGCGATTCTAACAGGCTCGCGCGCGCAAGGCTAAAGAGAAGGGCGGATCAATTCGAGGCTGAAGTGATTGCCGGCCAGATAATCATCGATGCAACGGATGATCAGCTCGCTGCGCCAGTTGTCGCGCTGCTCGATTAATTCTTCCCGGGTCAACCACTTGGCGCCGACGATGCCGTCGTCCAGTTGATAATCGGGATTGTATTGCAGCGCTTTGGCGATGAAGCAGATCCGTTGATAGGTTACGCCGTTGCTGGGGGCCGTATAGAGGTAAATGCCCAGTACGCCGGTCGGTTCGACGTCCCAGCCGGTTTCCTCGAGGGTTTCGCGCACGGCGGCTTCAATGAGGGTTTCATCCGGATCCAGGTGGCCGGCGGGCTGGTTGAGGACGCTGCGCCCGTGCTTGAGTTCTTCGACCATCAAAAAGCGGCCATTGTCTTCGACGATGGTGGCGACGGTGATGTGGGGTTGCCAGTCCATGGGATTTCCTCGACTTCAGATTTGGAGCGCGGTCAATGTGGGAGCGGGCTTGCTCGCTAAAGCGGTGGGTCAGCCACTAAAAGTGTCGAATGATAAACCGCTTTCGCGAGCAAGCCCGCTCCCACAGGGGATTTGGTTCCGGCAGACAGGTTTGTGTGGCTCCGGAAACAGAAACCCCGGCACGGGGCCGGGGTTTCTTTACTTCTTTACAGGCTTACACCAGTGCAGCAATCGCCGCGTTGAGCGTAGCGCTCGGACGCATGGCCTTGCTGATCAGCTCGGCATCGGCATGGTAGTAACCGCCGATGTCCACTGGCTTGCCCTGAACGGCGTTGAGCTCGGCAACGATGGTTGCTTCGTTCTCGGTCAGGGTCTTGGCCAGAGGTGCGAACTGCGCTTGCAGTGCAGTGTCTTCGGTCTGGGCGGCCAGGGCCTGAGCCCAGTACAGCGCCAGGTAGAAGTGGCTGCCGCGGTTGTCGATGTTGCCGACTTTGCGCGATGGCGACTTGTTGTTGTCCAGGAACAGGCCGGTTGCCTGATCCAGGGTCTTGGCCAGAACCAGTGCCTTGGCGTTGTTGTAAGTCACGCCCAGGTGTTCCAGGGAAGCGGCCAGGGCCAGGAACTCGCCCAGGGAATCCCAGCGCAGGAAGTTTTCTTCCAGCAATTGCTGAACGTGCTTCGGAGCCGAACCGCCGGCGCCGGTTTCGAACAGGCCGCCACCGTTCATCAGCGGGACGATCGACAGCATTTTGGCGCTGGTGCCCAGTTCCATGATCGGGAACAGGTCAGTCAGGTAGTCACGCAATACGTTGCCGGTCACCGAAATGGTGTCCTTGCCTTCGCGGGTGCGCTGCAGCGTGAACTTCATCGCGTCGACCGGTGCCATGATCTGGATGTCCAGACCGGCAGTGTCGTGATCCTTCAGGTAGGCCTGAACTTTCTCGATCACCACGCCGTCGTGGGCGCGCATCGGGTCCAGCCAGAAGATCGCCGGGGTGGCGCTGGCGCGGGCACGGTTGACGGCCAGCTTGACCCAGTCCTGGATCGGCGCGTCTTTGGTCTGGCACATGCGGAAGATGTCGCCGGCTTCAACGGCCTGCTCCATCAGCACGGTGCCTTTGCTGTCGGTCACGCGAACCACGCCGTCAGCCTTGATCTGGAAGGTCTTGTCGTGGGAGCCGTACTCTTCGGCTTTTTTCGCCATCAGGCCCACGTTCGGTACGCTGCCCATGGTGGTCGGATCGAACGCGCCGTTTGCCTTGCAGTCTTCGATCACTGCCTGGTAGATGGTGGCGTAGCAGCGGTCCGGGATCACGGCCTTGGTGTCGTGCAACTGGCCATCGGTGCCCCACATCTTGCCGGAGTCACGGATCATGGCCGGCATCGAGGCGTCGACGATGACGTCGCTCGGCACGTGCAGGTTGGTGATGCCCTTGTCGGAGTTAACCATCGCCAAGGAAGGACGAGCGGCGTAGACCGCCTGGATGTCGGCTTCGATGGCTGCCTGCTGCTCGGCCGGCAGGGCCTTGATACGGGCGTACAGGTCGCCGATGCCGTTGTTCAGGTTGAAGCCGATCTGTGCCAGCACGTCAGCGTGCTTGGCCAGGGCGTCTTTATAGAACTCGGCTACGATCTGGCCGAACATGATCGGGTCGGAAACCTTCATCATGGTGGCTTTGAGGTGAACCGACAGCAGCACGCCTTGTTGCTTGGCGCTTTCGATTTCGGCGGCGATGAAGGCGCGCAGAGCATTTTTGCTCATCACGGCGCAGTCGAGGATCTCGCCAGCCTGAACGCTGGTTTTTTCCTTCAGGACGGTGGTGGTGCCGTCTTGGGCGATCAGCTCGATCTTCACGGCGTCAGCGGCGTCGATCAGGGCGGCTTTCTCGCTGCCGTAGAAGTCGCCGGTGCTCATGTGCGCTACGTGGGACTTGGAGTCCGCAGCCCAGGCGCCCATTTTGTGCGGGTGCTTGCGTGCGTAGTTCTTGACCGACAACGGCGCGCGGCGGTCGGAGTTGCCTTCACGCAGAACCGGGTTCACGGCGCTGCCCTTGACCTTGTCGTAGCGGGCCTTGGCTTCTTTGTCGGCGTCGCAGGTCACGGTTTCCGGGTAGTCCGGCAGGTTGTAGCCCTGGGCTTGCAGTTCCTTGATCGCGGCTTGCAGTTGCGGAACCGAGGCGCTGATGTTCGGCAGCTTGATGATATTGGCTTCAGGCGTAACAGCCAGTTCGCCCAGTTCGGCGAGGTGGTCGGCTACGGCTTTGTCGCCCAGTTGCTCGGGGAAGCTGGCCAGGATGCGCCCTGCCAGGGAGATATCGCGGGTTTCCATGGCGATATCGGCGGAGGCGGTGAACGCCTCTACGATTGGCAGCAGTGAATAGGTGGCGAGGGCGGGAGCTTCGTCGGTGAAGGTATAGATGATCTTCGAGCGGGTGGGCATATTCGGATTAACTCTCTCTTCTTTGCTAAAGCGTGCGCAGAAACTCGAGGGGCGCCGGGTAAGCGCGTTCGTTCAAAGTCATCCATGAGCCGAATATCGAGGTTTCTATGCGGTGATGTTGGGTGCATCAGTCGAGCGTCAAGCAATTGGGCTGAGGTAACAGCCCGGCTTTTGGCGGAAAGTCTCGGCTACGTTTTCCGGTAGCAGGAGAGGTCAGCCGTTGTGACCCGATGGTCAGCGGGCGGCATTATACATAGGTAGCTGGCAATCTGCCGATGGTTCATGCGGATCGATTCTCGTCCATTGGTCTAAAGGTCGCAGGGGCAACCCGAAAGCGACGTCATCCGTCGTGCTTGAAAATGGCAGTTTTCCCTTTGTTTTCAGGCTTGTAGTGCGTCAATGAGCGGGCTTTGCGGAAGATCGAAAGAACATAGGGTTTGCGCGTTGATTTAACTGGGTTACGCTCGAACCAAGCCAGATGTTCAATCCAATCGATGGAGTTCAGCATGGGTTACAAGAAGATTCAGGTTCCAGCCGTCGGTGCCAAAATCACCGTCAATGCAGACCATTCTCTCAATGTTCCTGACAATCCGATCATCCCGTTCATCGAAGGCGACGGTATTGGCGTCGACGTCAGTCCCGTCATGATCAAAGTGGTTGATGCTGCCGTGGAAAAAGCCTATGGGGGTAAACGCAAGATTTCCTGGATGGAAGTCTACGCTGGCGAAAAGGCCACCCAGGTTTACGACCAGGACACCTGGCTGCCCCAGGAAACCCTGGATGCCGTGAAAGATTACGTGGTGTCCATCAAGGGGCCGCTGACCACGCCGGTCGGTGGTGGTATCCGCTCCCTCAACGTTGCCCTGCGCCAACAACTGGACCTGTACGTCTGCCTGCGTCCGGTGGTGTGGTTCGATGGTGTGCCAAGCCCGGTGAAAAAGCCTGGCGACGTCGACATGGTGATTTTCCGCGAGAACTCCGAAGACATCTATGCCGGTATCGAGTGGAAAGCCGGCTCGCCTGAAGCCAATAAAGTCATCAAGTTCCTGAAAGAAGAAATGGGTGTCACCAAAATCCGTTTCGACCAGGACTGCGGCATCGGCATCAAGCCGGTCTCGAAGGAGGGCACTCAGCGGCTGGTGCGCAAGGCGTTGCAGTACGTTGTGGACAACGACCGCAAGTCGCTGACCATCGTGCACAAGGGCAACATCATGAAATTCACTGAAGGCGCCTTCAAGGATTGGGGCTATGAGGTGGCGAAGAACGAGTTCGGCGCCGAGCTGCTCGATGGCGGCCCATGGATGAAATTCAAGAACCCGAAAACCGGCCGCGAAGTCATCGTCAAGGATGCCATCGCCGACGCCATGCTTCAGCAGATCCTGCTGCGTCCGGCCGAATACGATGTGATCGCCACGCTGAACCTCAACGGCGACTACCTCTCCGACGCCCTGGCGGCGGAAGTGGGCGGTATCGGTATCGCTCCAGGTGCGAACCTGTCCGACACCGTGGCCATGTTCGAGGCCACCCATGGCACCGCGCCGAAGTATGCCGGCAAGGACCAGGTCAACCCTGGCTCGGTGATTCTCTCCGCCGAGATGATGCTGCGTCACCTGGGCTGGACCGAGGCGGCGGACCTGATCATCAAGGGCACTAATGGCGCGATCAAGGCCAAGACCGTGACCTATGACTTCGAACGACTGATGGAAGGCGCTACCCTGGTTTCGTCCTCCGGGTTCGGTGACGCCCTGATCAAGCACATGTAAGCCCGTTCAGGCAGCGAAAAAACCGCCCGTCTCAAGTGATTGAGTCGGGCGGTTTTTTTATGACTGGATGACGGTTGTGCCGGTCAGCTCAGAGCTGTGTCATGGGCGCTGTTGGGCACCGCGACTGATTCCGCATCAGCATGCTTGATCGCGGCATCTTGAATGTCGACCGCATGCAGACCCTTGGGTCCTTGAATAATATTGAAGGCGACAGCCTGTCCTGCCTTCAGGGTTTTGTAGCCTTCCATCTTGATGGCCGAGTAGTGGGCAAACAGGTCTTCTGTCTTGCCATCCTCGTTGATGAAGCCATATCCCTTGGCATTGTTGAACCATTTCACCTTGCCGAACGCCATGCTCATATCCCTCTGCAACAGACCCCATCACTGGAGTATCATCCAGTCCATCCGCAGTCACTTCTTCAAAAGAAGTTGACTCCGCGGATCTTTTTTACCCACTGTGGGCTCTATTGGTTGTAACACCGTTTTGCCGATAGTCAAGTTGACCCGGCAGTCGGAGTTGAAATCGTCCAGGACCGCCCCCACCACTGTATTTGCACAACTGACGAACCTTTCTTTCCATGCATGCAATCAGCCAGATTCGACTAACATTCAATCAGGATCGCCCGTTTCTCCAGAAGGATCATCCAGAGGAACACGACGACGATTCCGCAGGCGTTGCTGTTCAGGAGGCCAAGCCTGCTTTACAGGCTCCGCCGATGTACAAGGTGGTTTTGTTCAATGATGACTACACACCGATGGATTTCGTCGTCGAAGTGCTCGAGGTGTTTTTTAACCTGAATCGCGAGCTGGCGACCAAGGTCATGCTGGCCGTCCATACAGAAGGGCGGGCAGTATGTGGAGTGTTTACCCGCGACATCGCCGAGACCAAGGCCATGCAGGTCAACCAGTACGCCAGGGAAAGCCAGCATCCGCTACTCTGTGAAATCGAGAAGGACGGTTAATCGCCGGACACTTGGGTATGAGGTGAAGCTATGTTAAACCGCGAGCTCGAAGTCACCCTCAATCTTGCCTTCAAGGAGGCACGTTCGAAGCGTCATGAGTTCATGACCGTCGAGCATCTCCTTCTGGCCCTATTGGACAATGAGGCTGCCGCCACCGTTTTGCGTGCGTGCGGCGCAAACCTCGACAAACTCAAGCATGACCTGCAGGAGTTCATCGATTCCACCACGCCATTGATCCCCGTGCATGATGAGGATCGCGAAACCCAGCCAACCCTGGGCTTCCAGCGTGTCCTGCAACGTGCTGTGTTTCACGTACAGAGCTCGGGCAAACGCGAAGTGACTGGCGCCAACGTGCTGGTTGCGATCTTCAGTGAGCAAGAGAGTCAGGCAGTGTTCCTGCTGAAACAGCAGAGCGTTGCCCGTATCGATGTCGTCAACTACATCGCCCATGGCATTTCCAAGGTGCCAGGGCACGGCGATCACTCCGAGGGTGAGCAAGACATGCAGGACGACGAGGGCGGTGAGTCTTCTTCTTCAGGCAATCCACTGGATGCGTATGCCAGCAACCTCAATGAACTCGCGCGCCAGGGTCGTATCGATCCATTGGTGGGGCGTGAGCTGGAAGTTGAGCGTGTTGCGCAGATTCTGGCGCGCCGTCGCAAAAACAATCCTCTGCTGGTGGGCGAGGCAGGCGTGGGTAAAACCGCGATTGCCGAAGGCCTGGCCAAACGCATTGTCGACAACCAGGTGCCAGACTTGCTGATCAACAGCGTCGTCTATTCCCTGGACCTCGGTGCTCTGCTTGCCGGCACAAAGTATCGCGGTGATTTCGAGAAGCGCTTCAAGGCGTTGCTCAATGAACTGAAGAAACGTCCGCAGGCCATTCTGTTTATCGACGAAATCCACACCATCATCGGCGCGGGTGCTGCTTCCGGTGGTGTCATGGATGCCTCGAACCTGCTCAAGCCACTGCTGTCGTCCGGCGATATTCGATGCATTGGTTCGACCACCTTCCAGGAGTTCCGCGGAATCTTCGAGAAGGACCGCGCCTTGGCCCGGCGTTTTCAGAAGGTCGATGTGACAGAGCCTTCGGTGGAAGACACCATTGGTATTCTGCGCGGCCTGAAAGGGCGTTTCGAGACCCACCACAACATCGAATACAGCGATGAAGCCCTGCGTGCCGCTGCTGAACTGGCGTCGCGCTACATCAATGACCGGCATATGCCGGACAAGGCCATCGATGTCATTGACGAGGCGGGCGCCTATCAGCGTCTGCAACCGGCCGAGAAGCGCGTGAAGCGCATCGACGTGCCGCAGGTCGAAGATATCGTCGCGAAAATTGCACGAATTCCGCCAAAACACGTCACCAGTTCCGACAAGGAACTGTTGCGTAACCTTGAGCGCGACCTGAAGTTGACCGTGTTCGGTCAGGATGCGGCCATCGACTCACTTGCTACCGCCATCAAGCTGTCCCGTGCAGGCCTCAAGTCGCCGGACAAGCCTGTCGGTTCGTTCCTGTTCGCCGGGCCTACCGGTGTCGGTAAAACCGAAGCGGCGCGGCAGCTGGCCAAGGCGTTGGGTGTTGAACTGGTTCGATTCGACATGTCCGAGTACATGGAGCGTCACACCGTATCGCGTCTGATCGGTGCACCTCCGGGTTATGTCGGGTTCGACCAGGGTGGCCTCTTGACCGAAGCCATCACCAAACAGCCGCATTGCGTGCTGTTGCTCGATGAAATCGAGAAGGCGCATCCTGAAGTCTTCAATCTGCTGTTGCAGGTCATGGACCACGGTACGCTGACCGACAACAACGGGCGCAAGGCGGACTTCCGTAACGTGATCGTCATCATGACGACCAATGCCGGTGCCGAAACCGCGGCGCGTGCTTCGATCGGCTTCACCCTTCAGGATCACTCGTCCGATGCGATGGAAGTGATCAAGAAGAGCTTCACGCCTGAATTCCGTAACCGTCTGGATACCATCATCCAGTTTGGTCGCCTCAGTCACGAGGTTATCAAAAGTGTGGTGGACAAGTTCCTCATCGAGCTTCAGGCGCAACTGGAAGACAAGCGTGTACTGCTGGAAGTCACCGATGCTGCGCGCAGCTGGCTGGCGGCCGGTGGTTACGATGCGATGATGGGGGCTCGCCCCATGGCGCGCCTGATCCAGGACAAGATCAAGCGTCCGCTGGCGGAGGAGATTCTCTTTGGCGAACTGGCCGAGCATGGCGGTGTGGTACACATCGACATCAAGGACGGCGAACTGACCTTCGAGTTCGAGACCACGGCCGAAATGGCCTGACGTTCAGAAGCAAAACAAAAAGGCGCCGAGAGGCGCCTTTTTGCTGTCTATCAAATTGAGTGTCTCGCTCCCGTTAGTCGGGCAAATTCAGTACAAACAAAAACGCCCGGCAATGCCGGGCGTTCTGTATTGACTTGATTAGCGAGCGGGCTCTGCCTTTGTAGGAGCGAGCTTGCTCGCGATGGTCGTCAACGATGATGCGGGAGTCTGACTTGACGCGGTGCCCTCAGGTTTTTCGCGAGCAAGCTCGCTCCTACCTTAGCGAGCGCGGTAAGTGATGCGCCCTTTGCTCAAGTCATAGGGCGTCAGCTCGACGCGCACTTTGTCACCGGTAAGAATACGAATGTAGTTCTTGCGCATCTTGCCGGAGATATGCGCGGTTACGACGTGCCCATTTTCCAATTCCACGCGAAACATGGTGTTTGGCAGGGTGTCGACGACAGTGCCTTCCATTTCGAAGCTGTCTTCTTTCGACATGCAGTAAAGCCCTCGGTGTCCAGTGAATGGCCCGGTGCAACTGCGCCAGGCAAAAGCGGCGTGCATTGTGCCCGAAAAGTGGGGGGCAAGCCAAGGGGTTTAAGGGGGGGAGCTAGTTCAGAACGACCCAGCGCTGGTTTACCAGCAGTTCGATGGGGCGATATTGGGTCTTGTAGCTCATTTTTTTGCAGTTTTTGATCCAATAGCCCAGATAGACCGCTTCCAGCCCCAAGCGTCGAGCCTCGGCAATTTGCCAGAGGATGGCGAACCGTCCCAGGCTGCGTCGCTCTTCATCAGGTTCATAGAAGGTGTAGACCGCCGACAGGCCGTTGGGCAGAAGGTCAGTGACGGCAATTGCCACCAGTCGGCCATCGAGGCGGAATTCGTAGAAACGCGAAAACGGCAAATCGCGAACCAGGAACGTCGAAAACTGATCGCGACTGGGCGGATACATGTCGCCATCGGCGTGCCGCTGTTCGATATAGCGCTGATAAAGATCGAAGTACTCTTCGCTAAATCCTGGCCTGGCGGGGCGCACCTGCAAGTCTGCGTTGCGTTTGAAAATGCGTTTCTGCTGGCGGTTTGGCATGAATTGCGCCACAGGAATGCGCGCCGGAACGCACGCATTGCAGTTCTGGCAATGGGGTCGATACAGGTGGTCACCACTGCGACGAAAACCCATTTCAGACAGGTCTGCATAGACATGCACATCCATGGGCTGGCTGGGATCGAGGAACAGGGTCGTGGCCTGCTCCTCAGGCAGATAACTGCAAGAGTGGGGCTGAGTGGCATAGAACTTCAAACGCGCCAACTCGGTCATGATCAACCCTCGGGATAAGCTTTTGATTAATTGTAAGCCACGCTGGGAAAAGTCGCTCAGCAAACCCAGGTCGCGCGATTGGGTCGATCCAGATACTGCGTCAGGTAGCCGGCGAACGCGCTGCGGGGAATCGCCCGTGCGCCGAGGCTGTGCAGATGATCGGTCGGCATCTGGCAGTCGATCAGCACAAAACCCGACTCCTTGAGATGCCGCACCAGTGTCGCAAAGCCATATTTGGACGCATTGTCGGCTCGGCTGAACATGGATTCACCGAAAAACAGCTGCCCCATCGCCAGGCCATACAGCCCGCCGACGAGTACGCCATCGTCCCAGACTTCCACCGAATGCGCATAACCGCGCTTGTGCAATTGCAGGTAAGCGTCCTGCATGGCGTCGGTGATCCAGGTGCCATCGGCATATTCCCGGGGTGCGGCGCAGGCGCGGATGACAGCGGCAAAATCCCGGTCGAAGCTCACTTGAAAGCGTTGTTGGCGCAATAATTTGTTCAGGCTGCGGGAAACGTGTAGTTCGTCGGGAAACAGCACGGTACGCGGATCCGGCGACCACCAGAGAATCGGCTGGCCCTCTGAAAACCATGGAAAGCAGCCGTGGCGGTAGGCCTGAATCAACCTGTCGGCAGACAGATCGCCACCGGCGGCGAGCAAGCCATTGGGATCGCGCATGGCTTTTTCCAGCGGCGGGAAAGTCAGGGAGTTGCGTTGTAACCAAGTCAGCATGGCGTCCGGGCTTGCAGAAGGGGAGGGGAGTGGCGGGTTCAAGGCCCGCCACCAGTGTGCCGTCAAGCGACGGGAATGTCGTCGAGGTATTTTTCCGCGTCAAGGGCTGCCATGCAGCCAGCCCCGGCGGACGTCACTGCCTGGCGATAAACGTGATCGGCCACGTCTCCGGCGGCAAACACGCCGGCAATGGCGGTCGACGTGGCATCGCCTTCGCTGCCGCCCTTGACCAGCAGATAGCCATCGCGCATCTCCAGTTGGCCGACGAATAGGTCGGTATTGGGCTTGTGGCCAATAGCGATGAACACGCCGGCCACTGCCAGCTCGGTGAGTTCGCCGGTGTGGCTGTCGCGCAGACGGGCGCCGGTCACGCCGCTGGCATCGCCCAGCACTTCATCAAGATTTTGGTTCCAGTGCAGACGAATATTGCCATTGGCGGCTTTGTCGAAAAGTTTGTCCTGAAGAATCTTCTCCGAGCGCAATTTGTCGCGGCGGTGGATCAGGTGAACTTCCTTGGCGATATTTGACAGATACAAGGCTTCTTCAACCGCGGTATTGCCACCGCCGACCACTGCGACGACTTGATTGCGATAGAAGAAACCATCACAGGTCGCGCAGGCGGAAACCCCTTTGCCGGCAAATGTCTCTTCCGACGGCAGCCCCAGATATTGCGCTGATGCGCCGGTGGCGATAATCAACGCATCGCAGGTATAAGTGCCACTATCACCGGTCAATTCGAAGGGGCGCTGTTGCAACTTGGCCGAATGGATGTGGTCGTAAACGATCTGTGTATCGAAGCGTTCGGCGTGTCTTTGCATGCGGTCCATCAGCACCGGGCCGGTGAGGCCTTCGACATCGCCCGGCCAGTTGTCGACTTCGACCGTGGTGGTGAGCTGGCCACCTGCCTGTATGCCGGTGATGACAATGGGTTTGAGGTTGGCGCGGGCGGCATACACGGCTGCGCTGTAACCGGCGGGGCCCGAGCCGAGAATGATCAGGCGGTGATGCTGCGGTGCGCTCATAAAAACACCTCATAAGCCTTTGTCACAAAAGAAAATGCATGCTCAAATTGAGCCGCATGTAATGGGCTTTTGACTATGCTGCATACAGTGTTTCAAACATGGCATCGGACGAACAAACCCGTACAATGCGCGGTTGTAACAGTGTTTGAAACAATGGTCGTAACAAGAGTAGCGTTGCGCTTCGTGTTTATAAACGCAGGGGCGCAGTGTTAAAAGTAGTCCCGGTTGAGCGTGTTCACTTTTTTACCTGCCTGGATTGGGCAGTTTTTAGACATTCATCAGATGGACGCGCCATGGGCGCAGGAATAGAAGCGTTTTGAAGAAATCCACCGAAGCACCCAAGACAGTCGTTCCGCTCTGGCGTCAGCAATTGCACTACCGCCTCAAGGAAGGTGCATTGATCGCCATCGGTGCCTTGTGCCTGTTCCTGATGATGGCCTTGCTGACCTATGGCAAGGACGATCCGGGCTGGAGCCACAACAGCAAGATCGACGACGTGCAGAATTTCGGCGGGCCGGCGGGTTCCTACAGCGCCGATATCCTGTTCATGGTGCTGGGTTACTTCGCTTATATCTTCCCGTTGCTGCTGGCGATCAAGGCATATCAGATTTTCCGTCAGCGCCACGAGCCGTGGCAGTGGAGCGGCTGGCTGTTCTCCTGGCGCCTGATCGGCCTGGTATTTCTGGTGCTGTCCGGCGCCGCTCTGGCGCATATCCATTTCCATGCCGCGACCGGTCTGCCGGCCGGAGCAGGCGGTGCGCTGGGTGAAAGCCTTGGCGATCTGGCGCGCAATGCCCTGAACATTCAAGGCAGCACGCTGCTGTTCATAGCCCTGTTTCTGTTTGGGCTGACGGTGTTCACCGACTTGTCGTGGTTCAAAGTGATGGACGTCACCGGCAAGATCACCCTCGACCTGTTCGAACTGTTCCAGGGCGCCGCCAATCGCTGGTGGGCGGCCCGCACCGAGCGCAAGCAACTGGTTGCGCAATTGCGTGAAGTCGATGATCGCGTCCATGACGTGGTCGCGCCGACCGTCACCGACAAACGCGAGCAGGCCAAGGTCAAGGAACGTTTGATCGAGCGCGAGCAGGCCCTGAGCAAGCACATGTCCGAGCGCGAGAAGCAGGTGCCACCGGTGATTGCCCCGGCACCGGTCAAGCCGGCAGCGCCGAGCAAGCGCGTGGAAAAGGAAAAACAGGCGCCGTTGTTCGTCGACAGCGCCGTGGAAGGCACCTTGCCGCCGATCTCGATTCTCGACCCTGCGGAAAAGAAACAACTCAATTACTCGCCTGAGTCCCTGGCTGCGGTCGGCCATTTGCTGGAAATCAAGCTCAAGGAATTCGGCGTCGAGGTCACCGTGGATTCGATCCATCCGGGCCCGGTGATCACTCGTTACGAAATCCAGCCGGCGGCCGGGGTCAAGGTCAGTCGCATCGCCAACCTTGCCAAGGACCTGGCACGTTCCCTGGCCGTGACCAGCGTGCGGGTGGTGGAAGTGATTCCGGGCAAGACCACCGTCGGTATCGAGATTCCCAACGAAGACCGGCAGATCGTGCGCTTCTCCGAGGTGCTGTCGACGCCGGAGTACGACAACTTCAAGTCCCCGGTCACCCTGGCCCTGGGCCACGACATCGGTGGCAAGCCGGTGATCACCGACCTGGCAAAAATGCCTCACCTGCTGGTGGCCGGTACCACCGGTTCCGGTAAGTCGGTGGGTGTGAACGCGATGATCCTGTCGATCCTGTTCAAGTCCGGCCCGGACGATGCCAAGCTGATCATGATCGACCCGAAAATGCTTGAACTGTCGATCTACGAAGGCATTCCGCACCTGCTGTGCCCTGTGGTCACCGACATGAAGGACGCGGCCAATGCCCTGCGCTGGAGCGTCGCGGAGATGGAGCGGCGCTACAAGCTGATGGCCAAGCTGGGTGTGCGCAACCTGTCTGGCTTCAACGCCAAGGTCAAGGACGCCATCGAGGCCGGCGAGCCGTTGAGCGATCCGCTGTACAAGCGCGAAAACATCCATGACGAAGCGCCGCTGTTGCAGAAGTTGCCGACCATTGTCGTGGTCGTCGACGAATTCGCCGACATGATGATGATCGTCGGCAAGAAGGTGGAAGAGTTGATCGCCCGTATCGCCCAGAAAGCGCGGGCGGCGGGCATCCACCTGATTCTCGCGACCCAGCGTCCGTCCGTGGATGTGATCACCGGTCTGATCAAGGCCAACATTCCGACCCGCATGGCGTTCCAGGTATCGAGCAAGATCGACTCGCGGACCATCATTGATCAGGGCGGCGCCGAACAACTGCTGGGCCACGGTGACATGCTGTACATGCCGCCGGGCACCAGTCTGCCCATCCGGGTTCACGGCGCTTTCGTTTCCGACGATGAAGTGCATCGGGTGGTGGAAGCCTGGAAGTTGCGCGGGGCGCCGGAGTACAACGACGATATCCTCAACGGTGTCGAAGAGGCCGGCAGCGGCTTTGAAGGCAGCAGCGGTGGCGGTGACGGCGACGACCCCGAGGCTGACGCGCTGTATGACGAAGCGGTGCAGTTCGTTCTGGAAAGCCGCCGCGCTTCCATTTCCGCAGTCCAGCGCAAGCTGAAGATCGGCTACAACCGCGCCGCGCGCATGATCGAAGCCATGGAAATGGCCGGGGTCGTGACGGCCATGAACACCAACGGTTCGCGTGAAGTCCTGGCCCCTGGCCCGGTGCGCGACTGAGCGGATTTTGAAAGGGTGGCGCCCCAGGCGCTGCCCGCACTCCCACGAATGTTATGAGGACTCCCATGCGTCTTATCCGCATGTTGCTGCTGCCGGTACTGGCTTTGACCACCCTCTCGGCCCACGCCGATGACAAGGACGTGGCGCGTCTGACTCAACTGCTGGAAAAATCCCAGACCCTGAGCGCACGTTTCTCCCAACTGACCCTCGATGGCACCGGCACCCAATTGCAGGAAACCGCCGGGCAGATGTCGCTGCAGCGCCCCGGCCTGTTCTACTGGCACACCGACGCACCCCAGGAGCAACTGGTCGTGTCCGATGGCGCCAAGGTCACCCTGTGGGACCCGGACCTGGAGCAAGCGACCATCAAGAAGCTGGACGTACGCCTGACCCAGACCCCGGCCCTGTTGCTGTCCGGTGACGTGTCCAAGATCAGCCAGAGCTTCGATATCAGCGCCAAGGAAGCCGGCGGCGTGATCGACTTCACCCTCAAGCCGAAAACCAAGGACACCCTGTTCGACAGCCTGCGCCTGTCGTTCCGCAACGGCCTTGTCAATGATATGCAGCTGATCGACAGCGTTGGCCAGCGCACCAACATCCTGTTCACCGGCGTGAAGGCCAACGAACCGATCCCGGCGTCGAAGTTCAAGTTCGACATTCCCAAGGGTGCGGACGTGATTCAAGAGTAACCACAGGGATTGTGGTGTTAAACACGCCAGCATCAGGACCCAGTGAGGTTTCATAAGTTGTGATGGACCTGTTTCGCAGCGCCCCGATCTCCCAGCCCCTGGCCGCCCGCTTGCGCGCGACCAACCTGGACGAGTACGTCGGTCAGGAGCACGTGCTCGCTCGCGGCAAGCCTTTGCGCGAAGCCCTGGAGCAGGGTGCCCTGCATTCGATGATTTTCTGGGGGCCGCCGGGCGTGGGGAAAACCACCCTGGCAAGGCTGCTGGCGGAGGTTTCGGACGCGCATTTTGAAACGGTCTCGGCGGTGCTGGCAGGGGTCAAGGAGATCCGTCAGGCGGTGGAAATCGCCAAGCAGCAGGCCGCACAGTACGGCCGGCGAACGATCCTGTTCGTCGACGAAGTGCACCGTTTCAACAAGTCCCAGCAGGATGCGTTCCTGCCCTATGTCGAGGATGGCACGCTGATTTTCATCGGCGCGACCACGGAAAACCCCTCGTTCGAACTCAATAACGCCTTGCTCTCCCGTGCCCGCGTCTACGTGCTCAAAAGCCTCGACGAGACGGCCCTGCGCAAACTGGTGCACCGCGCCTTGACCGAAGAACGGGGCCTGGGCAAGCGCCACCTGACCCTCAGCGATGAAGGCTTCCAGATGCTGTTGTCGGCCGCGGATGGCGATGGCCGGCGTCTACTCAACTTGCTGGAAAACGCGTCCGACCTGGCTGAAGACAACAGTGAGATGGGCGTCGAGCTGCTGCAAAGCCTGCTCGGCGATACCCGTCGGCGTTTTGACAAGGGCGGCGAAGCCTTCTACGACCAGATTTCCGCGCTGCATAAATCGGTGCGTGGCTCCAATCCGGACGGTGCCTTGTACTGGTTCGCCCGGATGATCGACGGCGGTTGTGATCCGTTGTATCTGGCCCGGCGTGTGGTGCGCATGGCCAGCGAAGACATCGGCAATGCCGATCCGCGGGCGCTGAGCCTTTGCCTGGCGGCGTGGGAAGTGCAGGAGCGCCTGGGCAGTCCCGAAGGTGAGCTGGCGGTGGCCCAGGCCATTACTTATCTGGCCTGCGCACCAAAAAGCAACGCGGTGTACATGGGCTTCAAGACAGCGCTGCGTGCCGCCGCCGAACATGGCTCGCTGGAGGTGCCGCTGCACTTGCGCAACGCGCCGACCAAGCTGATGAAACAGTTGGGCTATGGCGACGAATACCGTTACGCCCATGACGAACCGGATGCCTACGCCGCCGGGGAAGACTATTTCCCCGAAGAACTCGAGCCGATCCCGTTCTATCAGCCGGTGCCCCGTGGCCTTGAGCTGAAAATCGGTGAAAAGCTCAACCACCTTGCTCAACTCGACCGTTTAAGCCCCCGGCAGCGGAGAAAATAGTGGTTCCCTTGATCATTGCGGTTTCCGTTGGCGGGATCGCCGGCACCTTGTTGCGCTTCGCCACGGGTAACTGGATCAATGCTAATTGGCCGCGGCACTTCTATACCGCGACGCTGGCCGTTAATATCGTGGGCTGTTTGCTGATCGGCGTTCTATACGGTCTGTTTTTGATTCGCCCGGAAGTGCCGATCGAGGTGCGCGCCGGGTTGATCGTCGGCTTCCTCGGAGGGCTGACGACTTTTTCATCCTTTTCACTGGATACGGTGCGCCTGCTGGAAAGCGGGCAAGTGCCGCTGGCCCTGGGCTATGCGGCCATCAGCGTATTCGGCGGGCTGCTCGCGACCTGGGCCGGCCTGTCCTTGACCAAACTTTATTGACGAGAAACCGACATGCTCGATTCCAAACTGTTACGTAGCAACCTTCAGGACGTAGCGGACCGCCTGGCATCCCGTGGCTTTGCCCTGGATGTCGCGCGCATCGAAGCGCTGGAAGAACAGCGCAAGACCGTCCAGACCCGCACCGAAGCACTGCAGGCTGAGCGTAATGCGCGTTCCAAATCCATCGGTCAGGCCAAGCAGCGCGGCGAAGACATCGCGCCGCTGATGGCGGACGTCGAGCGCATGGCGGGCGAACTGAGCGCCGGTAAAGTCGAGCTGGACGCGATCCAGACCGAACTGGATTCGATCCTGCTGGGCATTCCGAACCTGCCGCACGAATCGGTTCCGGTCGGCGAAGACGAAGACGGCAACGTCGAAGTCCGTCGCTGGGGTACGCCGACTGCGTTCGACTTCCCGGTTCAGGACCACGTGGCCCTGGGCGAGAAATTCGGCTGGCTCGACTTCGAAACCGCCGCCAAGCTGTCCGGCGCACGTTTCGCCCTGCTGCGCGGCCCGATTGCCCGTCTGCACCGTGCACTGGCGCAGTTCATGATCAACCTGCACGTCACCGAGCATGGCTACGAAGAGGCTTACACGCCTTATCTGGTTCAGGCCCCGGCGCTGCAAGGCACCGGTCAACTGCCGAAGTTCGAAGAAGACCTGTTCAAGATTGGTCGCGAAGGCGAAGCCGATCTGTACCTGATTCCAACCGCCGAAGTGTCGCTGACCAACATCGTGGCCGGTGAAATCGTCGATTCGAAACAGCTGCCCATCAAGTTCGTCGCTCACACTCCGTGCTTCCGCAGCGAAGCCGGTGCGTCCGGCCGTGACACTCGCGGCATGATCCGC
>DATMUG010000134.1:0-18844 GCA_035563915.1 Pseudomonas sp.
CAATAACTTAAGTTTGACACCCTTAGTTGTGCGGCTCAAACTCTGCCTTATAGACGGCTAACAAAGGGCAGGACCCCATCATGAAAGGCGACGTAAAAGTCATCCAGCATCTCAACAAGATCCTTGCCAATGAGCTGGTCGCAATCAATCAGTATTTTCTACATGCGCGCATGTATGAAGATTGGGGCCTGAACAAGCTCGGCAAGCACGAATACCACGAATCCATCGACGAGATGAAGCACGCGGACAAGCTGATCAAGCGCATCCTGTTCCTGGAAGGCCTGCCTAACGTCCAGGACCTGGGCAAGCTGCACATCGGCGAGCACACCAAGGAAATGCTTGAGTGTGACCTGCGTATCGAGAAGACCGGTCACAAAGATCTTAAAGAGGCTATCGCCTTTTGCGAAACGGCTGGCGATTTCGGTAGTCGTGAACTGCTGGAAGATATCCTCGAATCCGAAGAAGAACATATCGACTGGCTGGAAACCCAACTGGGTCTGATCGACAAGATTGGCATAGAGAACTACCTGCAATCGCAGATGGGCGAAGACGAATAACTTCTACGCCATTAATCTCGATGCAATAAAAAGCCCCGCTCTCTTTTGAAGAGGCGGGGCTTTTTGTTGCCTGTTCTTGTAGGAGCGAGCTCGCTCCTAAAGAAAGCAAATCAGGCTTCGGTCTTGGCAGCTGCGGCTTTTGCAGCAGCGTCCTTGATCAGCGACTGCAACGAACCATCAGCCGACATCTCGATCATGATGTCGCTACCGCCGACCAGCTCACCAGCGACCCACAGTTGCGGGAAAGTTGGCCAGTTGGCGTATTTTGGCAGGTTGGCGCGGATTTCCGGGTTCTGCAGGATGTCCACGTACGCAAACTTTTCACCACAAGCCATCACGGCCTGCGCGGCTTTCGCGGAGAAGCCACACTGCGGGGCATTCGGCGAACCTTTCATGTAAAGCAGAATGGTGTTGTTGGCAATCTGCTCTTTAATCGTTTCGATGATATCCATGGAGCACCTCGGCTGAACTTTCCGACTCATGGGTCGGCACGGTGGCGCATTGTAACGGAAAGCCGAGCACCCTGCTCGGTCTCTCCGTCAGATACGATCAGGCCGCCGCCACGGTCACCGGAACACCGTTCAACGCCGCATTTCCCGACAGCTCATCGAGCTGGCACTCGTCCGTCAGGTCATTGGCGCTGGAACCGGGCTGGCCGCTGGCGATGGTCATCTGCACACCAGGGCGTGCATGTCCCCAACCGTGCGGAAGGCTGACCACACCTTTCATCATATCCAGGCTGCCAAGCACCTCCACTTCAATCACCCCGACGCGAGAACTGACCCGCACTCGCTGCCCATCGCTCAACCCGCGACTGGCCAGATCCTCCGGATGCATCAACAACTGATGACGCGGCTTACCCTTCACCAGTCGATGGTAGTTGTGCATCCACGAATTGTTACTGCGGACATGGCGGCGGCCGATCATCAACAACTCATCGGCAGCCGGCGCCGGCAACGCAGCAAAGCGTGCCAGGTCGGCGAGGATTACATCGGGAGCGGCCTGAACCCGTTGATTGGCAGTCTTCAGGCGTGACGCCAGGTTGGGCTTGAGTGCGCCCAGATCGACACCATGGGGATGATCGAACAAGGTCGCCACAGACAATTTGTGCTCGGAGGCATCGCCATACAAGCCCATGCGCAAGCCGCGATCGATCATCTGGGACGGGGTAATGGTCGGTTTGAGTTCCTTGCCGGTCTTCGCCGCAAATGCCTTCGCCAGCCCGACGAAAATTTCCCAGTCATGCAGCGCGCCTCGCGGCTTGGCCAGAATCGCCCGGTTGAAACGACTGACGTTGCGCACCGCAAACATATTGAACGTGGTGTCGTAGTGATCGTTTTCCAGCGCCGACGTCGAGGGCAGGATCAGGTCGGCGTAACGGGTGGTCTCGTTGATGTACAGGTCGACGCTGACCATGAACTCCAAGCCGTCGAGCGCCTGTTCCAACTGTCGGCCGTTGGGTGTGGAAAGCACAGGGTTGCCCGCCACGGTGATCAGCGCGCGGACTTGCCCTTCCCCTTCGGTCAGCATTTCTTCGGCCAGCGCCGACACTGGCAACTCGCCCCCGTATTCGGGGCGCCCGGAAACGCGGCTTTGCCACAAATTGAAATGCCCGCCCGAGGTCGAGGCCACCAGATCCACCGCCGGCTCGGTGCACAGGGCACCGCCGACGCGGTCGAGATTGCCGGTGACCAGATTGATCAACTGCACCAGCCAGTGGCACAGCGTACCGAAGGCCTGGGTCGACACCCCCATTCGGCCGTAGCAAACGGCGCTCGGTGCAGCAGCGAAGTCCCGGGCCAACTGGCGTATCTGCTCAGCCGGCACCGCACACAACGGGCTCATCGCTTCTGCAGAAAAACTGGCGATGGACTCGCGCACCAGATCCAGGCCGTCCACCGGCAGATGACTGTCACGGGTCAGACCTTCAGCGAACAAAGTATTGAGCAGGCCGAACAACAACGCCGCGTCGCCACCGGGGCGCACGAACAGGTGCTGGTCGGCAATGGCGGCTGTTTCGCTGCGACGCGGGTCGACCACTACAACCTTGCCGCCCCGGGCCTGAATCGCTTTCAGGCGTTTTTCCACGTCCGGCACCGTCATGATGCTGCCGTTGGAGGCCAGCGGGTTGCCGCCAAGAATCAGCATGAAGTCGGTGTGATCGATGTCCGGGATCGGCAGCAGCAAACCATGGCCATACATCAAATGGCTGGTCAGGTGATGGGGTAGCTGATCGACCGACGTCGCTGAATACCGGTTACGGGTTTTCAGCAGGCCGAGGAAATAGTTGCTGTGGGTCATCAGCCCATAGTTGTGCACGCTGGGATTGCCCTGATAGACCGCCACCGCATTTTGCCCGTGCCGCTGCTGAATCGCCGCCAGGCGTTCGGCGACCAGGTTGAAGGCGTCTTCCCATGCGATGGGTTGCCATTCACTGCCTATCCGCTGCATCGGCTGACGCAGGCGATCGGGATCGTTCTGAATATCCTGCAGGGCCACCGCCTTGGGGCAGATGTGCCCGCGACTGAAGGTATCGAGGGGATCGCCCTTGATCGAGGTGATCTGGACATTGTCGGCCTCGACCTCGGTAGTTTCGATAGTCAGGCCGCAGATGGCTTCACACAGGTGGCAGGCACGGTGATGGAGAGTCTTGGTCATGGCCAGTCTCTGTTTTGTTCTGGGCGGGCAATATCAGCCGCGGGAACAAAACTATGGCGCCAGCCCAGCCGCCGCGCCAGCGACGTTTGTCCTGTGAATTGCTGACCATCAGGCCAGCCGATGGCCGCGCCGTTTCAGCTCGAAGGGAGTGCGGGCGGTGCTTGCAACTGAATTTCCTGGATCGTTTCGATCTGCTCGTGGCCGACGTGCACGCCGGTCAGTTCGCCGATCAGCCGCCAATGCTCGTCGAGCCCGGTACTGATGGTGGCCATGCGGTCGATCATGCGGCGGCCGGCGTCCCGGGTCACGGGATCGGGGCTGCGCAGCAATTCGAATGACATTGATGTCATGGAGGCGGTCAGGTGTGTCAGGGAGCGGGCCGTCAGGCCGAGTAATTCCATTAGCTGCTGTTCTTTCGATTCCATTGCCGAAGCTTCCTGCATCGCGGGTGATTTATTTATAACCCAGCACTTTGCATTAGCAAATGTTTCGGATGGAACACCCCTGAATGGCCGCTGTGAACCACCATTCAGAAACCGACCGCCAGTGCTCCGCCACCGCCCGTTCGATTGCCAAGCCCCGCGGGCGCGGTGTACAAATGCCTGGCTGCTGTCAGGAAACCGGCTTCAAAAGTGCTACTGCGGATGTCCCGTAGCCCCTCTGAAATCCCCCTAAAAACCGTAGCCCTATTGGTAAGACGCGACATTTAATTATAAGATCGCGCCTTCCCCTATTTCGTCGCCCCGTGCGGCTTACGCCGCAGGTCTCGCCCGTTGTTCCATTAAACAAGGCTTTGAGCATCTGCGGTTTGTAGCAAAAAGGTAGTCAATGATGAGCGCAAGGCACTTTCTCTCCCTGATGGATTGCACGCCCGAAGAGCTGGTCAGCGTGATCCGTCGAGGCGTTGAGCTCAAGGACCTGCGTAACCGCGGTGTACTGTTCGAGCCTCTGAAAAACCGCGTCCTGGGGATGATTTTCGAGAAGTCCTCGACTCGCACCCGCATTTCGTTCGAAGCCGGCATGATCCAACTCGGCGGCCAGGCGATCTTCCTGTCGCCGCGCGACACCCAGCTGGGCCGGGGCGAGCCGATCAGCGACGCCGCCATCGTCATGTCGAGCATGCTCGATGTGGTGATGATCCGTACCTTTGCCCACAGCACATTGACCGAATTCGCCGCCAATTCGCGCGTCCCGCTGATCAACGGCCTGTCCGACGATTTGCACCCGTGCCAACTGCTGGCCGACATGCAGACCTTCCTCGAACATCGCGGCTCCATCCAGGGCAAGACCGTGGCCTGGATCGGTGACGGCAACAACATGTGCAACAGCTATATAGAAGCGGCGATCCAGTTCGACTTCCAGTTGCGCATCGCCTGCCCCGAGGGCTACGAGCCGAACCCGACATTCCTGGCCCTGGCCGGCGATCGCGTGACCATCGTTCGTGATCCGAAAGATGCTGTGCGCGGCGCCCATCTGGTGAGCACCGACGTCTGGACCTCCATGGGCCAGGAAGAAGAAACCGCCAAGCGCCTGAAGCTGTTCGCCCCTTACCAGGTCAACCGTGCCCTGCTCGACCTGGCCGCCAGCGACGTGCTGTTCATGCATTGCCTGCCGGCTCACCGTGGGGAAGAGATCAGTGTTGACCTGCTCGACGACCCGCGTTCGGTTGCGTGGGATCAGGCCGAGAACCGCCTGCATGCGCAAAAGGCCCTGCTCGAGTTTCTCGTTCCGCCGGCGTACCACCACGCATGAGCCAGCCATTACTGCTTAACCTGCGCAACCTCGCCTGTGGCTATCAGGATCAGCGGGTGGTGCAGAAGCTCAACCTGCATCTGAACGCAGGCGACATCGGTTGCCTGCTGGGTTCCTCCGGCTGCGGCAAAACCACCACCCTGCGCGCCATTGCCGGTTTCGAACCGGTACATGAAGGGGACATCCAGCTGGCCGGCGAGACCATTTCCAGCGCCGGATTTACCCTCGCGCCGGAGAAACGCCGAATTGGCATGGTGTTCCAGGACTACGCGCTGTTTCCGCATTTGACCGTGGCTGACAACATCGCTTTCGGTATTCGCAAGCATCCGCAAAAGGAGCGCGTGATCGAAGAGTTGCTGGAGCTGGTCAACCTGAAGAACCTCGGCAAGCGCTATCCCCATGAGCTTTCCGGTGGCCAGCAGCAACGTGTCGCCCTGGCCCGCGCCCTGGCGCCGGAACCGCAATTGTTGTTGCTCGACGAACCTTTCTCCAACCTCGATGGCGAATTGCGCCGCAAGCTCAGCCACGAGGTGCGTGACATTCTCAAGGCCCGTGGTACCAGCGCCATTCTGGTGACCCACGATCAGGAAGAGGCCTTCGCGGTCAGTGACCACGTCGGTGTATTCAAGGAAGGCCGGCTGGAACAATGGGACACGCCCTACAACCTCTACCACGAGCCGCTGACCCCCTATGTGGCCAGCTTCATCGGTCAGGGCTACTTCATTCGCGGCCAGTTGAGCAGCCCGGAGTCGGTACAGACCGAACTAGGCGAGCTGCGCGGCAACCGGGCCTATACCTGGCCGGTCGGTGGTGCGGTGGACGTATTGCTGCGTCCGGACGATATCGTTTATGCACCGGACAGTGCCTTGAAGGCGCGGATCACTGGCAAGTCATTTCAAGGCGCGTCGACGCTTTATCGCCTGCAGATGCGCACCGGCGCCCAACTGGAGTCGATTTTCCCGAGCCATGTCGATCATCAGGTTGGCGCTGAGGTGGGTATTCGAGTGGCGGCGGAACATCTGGTGCTGTTCCAGGCGAGCAGCAGCATGGCGGCGCAGATTCCGGATGTGGAATCCGGTGTACGGCGTTTCAGCAACGCTCACTGATAAAGATCAAAATCTCGCAGCCTTCGGCAGCTCCTACATGAATTGTGTGTACGTGCAGGAGCTGCCGAAGGCTGTGATCTTTTCGCGTCTAACCCAACATCAGTGTGCCACTGGCCACCAACGTCGCATTCCCGCCAATCTTCACCCGATCCCCTTCCAGCCGGCAGAACAATTCCCCGCCTCGCTTCGAACACTGGTAAGCCGTCAGGCTCGACTTGCCCAAGCGCCTGGACCAGTACGGAATCAGGCTGCAATGGGTGGAGCCCGTCACGGGATCCTCGTTGATGCCGATGGCCGGTGCAAAGTAGCGCGAGACGAAATCATGTTTGCTGCCCCGTGCCGTCACAATGGCGCCCAGCCAGGGCAGTTTTGCCAGGGCGGCCATGTCGGGCTGGCAGTCGAGCACGGCCTGCTCGGACTCCAGCACCACGAACAATTCATTGGAACCCAGCACATCGACGATTTCGACGCCCAGCGCGCGCTCGACATCCTGGGTCACGCCCACTTCCGACGGCACAATGGCCGGGAAATCCAGCCATAGCCGGCCACCTTCGCGACTCACGCTCAGCGGGCCTGACTTGCAGGTGAAGTCCAGACGCTCGACCGGCTCCCTGTAGATGTCGAACAGCACATGAGCGCTGGCCAGGGTGGCGTGACCGCACAGCGGCACCTCGGTGGTCGGGGTAAACCAGCGGATATGCCAGCCCTGCCCTTCGCGCACCACAAAGGCGGTTTCCGCCAGGTTGTGCTCGGCGGCGATTTTTTGCATCAACTCGTCGGCGAGCCAGGCGTCCAGTCGGTAGACCATCGCAGGGTTACCGCTGAAGGCACGATCGCTGAACGCGTCGACCTGATGAAACTCAAGTTGCATAACATCCTCCCTTTGTCAGGCCATCGCTCCTACAGTGGTTCGTACGATCCGTCAGGCACGGCCGATATCGGCGAAATTCGCCTGGGTATGTTCGGCCAGCACCGCGGGGGCCAGTTCGACTTCAAGACCGCGTCGCCCGGCGCTGACGAAAATGCTCGCAAAAGGCTGGGCTGAATTGTCGATAAAGGTACGCAGGCGCTTTTTCTGGCCCAAGGGACTGATCCCGCCCAACAGATACCCCGTCGAGCGCTGTGCGGCGGCGGGATCAGCCATCTCGACTTTCTTCACGCCAGCGGCATGGGCCAGGGCCTTCAGGTCCAATGTCCCCCCCACCGGCACCACGGCCACCAGCAGCTCGTTTTTTTCACTGGCCGCCAGTAAGGTCTTGAACACCTGCGCCGGGTCAAGGCCGAGCTTCTCCGCGGCTTCCAATCCATATGACGCCGCTTTGGGGTCATGCTCATAACTGTGCACACGGTGTTCGGCGCGAGCCTTTTTCAGTAAATCCAACGCAGGTGTCATGACAGCTCCAGACTGGGCGGCGGTAGAAAAACACTGCGCCGGATTCTAGGACATTGATTGGTAAAAGGCTCTCATGTTGCGTGCCCCGATATGGACCGTTCACTTTCGACCTTTGACAGCCTCATTTACTGCCTATATTTTTTCGTTTGCGAATTTATATGAACCTAACATCTGACACTGACGGCACCCCCGCATTTCTTGATACCGTTGGCGCATGACCCCGCCTACAGGATCACGCACCAGGCTTGACTCCCTTTTTCGTCCAAGGCAATCGACATGACCGACACACAGAACAAGAACTACATCATTGCCCTCGACCAGGGGACAACCAGTTCCCGGGCGATCATTTTCGACCACGACGCGAACGTGGTCTGCACCGCCCAGCGCGAATTCACCCAGCACTACCCGCAACCCGGTTGGGTTGAACATGACCCGATGGAGATCTTCGCCACCCAGAGCGCGGTGATGGTCGAGGCCCTGGCGCAAGCGGGTCTGCATCACGATCAGGTCGCGGCCATTGGCATCACCAACCAACGTGAAACCACCGTGGTCTGGGACAAGAACACCGGTCGACCGATCTACAACGCCATCGTCTGGCAGTGCCGTCGCAGCACCGAGATCTGCCAGCAACTCAAACGTGATGGTCATGAGCAATACATCAGCGAGACGACGGGCCTGGTCACCGACCCTTACTTCTCCGGCACCAAACTCAAATGGATCCTCGACCACGTCGAAGGCAGTCGTGAACGCGCACGCAAGGGCGAGCTGCTGTTCGGCACGGTCGATAGCTGGCTGATCTGGAAATTCACCGGCGGCAAGGTCCACGTCACCGACTACACCAACGCCTCGCGCACCCTGCTCTTCAACATCCACACCCTGGAGTGGGACGCGAAGATGCTGGAACTGCTGGACATCCCCAGGGAACTGCTGCCAGAGGTGAAAGCCTCTTCAGAAATTTACGGCCGCACCAAAAGCGGCATTGCCATTGGCGGTATCGCCGGCGACCAGCAGGCGGCGTTGTTCGGCCAGATGTGCGTCGAGGCCGGTCAGGCGAAAAACACTTATGGCACCGGCTGCTTCCTGCTGATGAACACCGGCAAAAAAGCCGTGAAATCCAGCCATGGACTGCTCACCACTATCGCCTGTGGTCCCCGTGGCGAAGTGGCTTACGCACTGGAAGGCGCCGTATTCAACGGTGGTTCCACCGTGCAATGGCTGCGCGACGAACTGAAAATCATCAATGACGCCCACGACACCGAGTACTTCGCCAGCAAGGTCAAGGACAGCAACGGCGTGTACCTGGTCCCCGCCTTCACCGGCCTCGGTGCGCCTTACTGGGACCCATACGCCCGTGGCGCGCTGTTCGGCCTGACCCGTGGCGTACGGGTGGATCACATCATCCGCGCGACCCTGGAATCCATCGCCTACCAGACCCGCGACGTGCTCGACGCCATGCAGCAGGACGCTGGCGAACGCCTCAAGGCCCTGCGGGTGGATGGCGGTGCGGTGGCGAACAATTTCCTCATGCAATTCCAGGCCGATATTCTCGGCACCCAGGTCGAACGCCCGAAGATGCGCGAGACCACGGCGCTGGGCGCAGCCTATCTGGCAGGGCTGGCCTGCGGCTTCTGGGGCAGTCTGGAAGAACTGCGCGGCAAAGCGGTGATCGAGCGTCGATTCGAACCGACCCTGGACGAAGCGACCAAGGAAAAACTCTACGCTGGCTGGAAAAAAGCGGTCAGTCGTACCCGCGACTGGGAGCCACAGGAAGGCGATGAATAAGTCAGGCTCAAGCACCTTGACCTGATGTAACTGGCAGGGAGTGGATTCGTGCGGCATCATGGGCAAATTTTGCACGGCAGCCCAAAGGACGCCCCATGAATCTGCCTCCCCGCCAGCAGCAAATCCTCGAACTGGTCCGCGAACGCGGCTATGTCAGCATCGAGGAAATGGCCACACTGTTCGTTGTCACTCCGCAGACCATCCGTCGTGATATCAATCAATTGGCTGAAGCCAATTTGCTGCGTCGCTACCACGGCGGCGCGGCTTACGACTCCAGTGTCGAAAACACCGCCTACGCCATGCGCGCCGATCAGATGCGCGATGAAAAGCAACGGATCGCCGAAGCCATCGCCGCACAGATCCCCGATCACGCCTCGCTGTTCATCAACATCGGCACCACTACCGAATCCATCGCCCGCGCCCTGCTCAATCACAGTCACCTGAAGATCATCACCAACAACCTGCACGTGGCGTCGATGCTCAGTGCCAAGGACGACTTCGATGTGCTGTTGACCGGCGGCAACGTGCGCCGCGACGGTGGCGTGGTCGGTCAGGCCAGTGTCGACTTCATCAATCAGTTCAAGGTCGACTTCGCGCTGGTCGGCATCAGCGGCATCGACGAAGACGGCAGCCTGCTGGACTTCGATTATCAGGAAGTGCGGGTGTCCCAGGCGATCATCGCCAACGCCCGCCAGGTCATCCTCGCCGCCGACTCCAGCAAGTTCGGGCGCAATGCCATGATCCGCCTGGGGCCGATCAGCCTCGTCGATTGCCTGGTCACCGACCAGCCACCTTCGCCGGCGCTGACGCAGTTGTTGAATCAACACAAGGTTCGTCTGGAAGTCGTTTAAGCGCCCCCTTCCCTGTGGCGAGGGAGCTTGCTCCCGTTCGACTGCGCAGCAGACGCCTGTCAGGCTATGTGTTTCCACTGTAAATCCAGGCAACCGGTTTTAGGGCTGCTTCGCAGCCCAACGGGAGCAAGCTCCCTCGCCACAAAATCACTCCAATCGCACTTTTAATGTTCGATAATTTTCCTTTCCCCGCCCTTCGATGAGTTTTTTCAATCGAGGCCGACTGGCTGTGCGCGTCTTTATGGGCTAGTATTTTCGCAAATGAACATTAATGTTCGAATTCAATACCCAAGAATTCCGAGACCTTAGCCGATGCCCACTTCCACCTTGCCTGTGCCCCCTCTTGCCGAGGTCTACGACATTGCCGTCATTGGTGGCGGGATCAATGGCGTGGGGATCGCAGCGGATGCCGCCGGCCGCGGCCTCTCGGTGTTCCTTTGCGAAAAGGACGACCTGGCCAGCCACACCTCGTCGGCCAGTAGCAAGCTGATCCACGGCGGCCTGCGCTACCTCGAACACTACGAATTCCGCCTGGTGCGCGAAGCCCTGGCCGAACGCGAAGTGCTGCTGACCAAGGCGCCGCATATCGTCAAGCAAATGCGCTTCGTGCTGCCCCATCGCCCGCACCTGCGTCCGGCCTGGATGATCCGCGCCGGTCTGTTCCTGTATGACAACCTCGGCAAGCGGGAACAACTCAAAGGTTCGAAAAGCCTGAAATTCGGCGCGGACAGCGCACTGAAAAGCGAAATCACCAAAGGCTTCGAATACTCCGACTGTTGGGTCGACGATGCGCGCCTGGTGGTGTTGAACGCCATGGCCGCCCGGGAAAAAGGCGCGCATGTCCACACCCAGACCCGTTGCGTCAGCGCCCGTCGCGCCAAAGGCCTGTGGCACCTGCACCTGGAGCGCGCCGATGGCAGCCTGTTTTCGATTCGCGCCAAGGCGCTGGTGAACGCCGCCGGCCCTTGGGTCGCCAAGTTCATTCGTGATGATCTGAAAATGGAATCGCCGTATGGCATCCGCCTGATCCAGGGCAGCCATCTGATCGTGCCGAAGCTGTATGACGGCGAGCACGCGCACATTCTGCAAAACGAAGATCAGCGCATCGTGTTCACCATTCCGTACCTGAACCACTTCACCCTGATCGGTACCACCGACCGCGAATACACCGGCGATCCTGCGGCCGTGGCAATCACCGAAGGCGAAACCGATTACCTGCTCAATGTGGTCAACGCTCACTTCAAGAAGCAGATCGGGCGCGAAGACATCCTGCACAGCTACTCCGGCGTGCGTCCGCTGTGCAACGACGAATCCGACAACCCGTCGGCCATCACCCGCGACTACACCCTGGCACTGTCGGGCGGCATTGAAGAAGCGCCGCTGCTGTCGGTGTTCGGTGGGAAATTGACCACCTACCGCAAACTTGCCGAGTCGGCCCTGGCGCAACTGGCACCTTACTTCGAGCACATCAAGCCGAGCTGGACGGCCAACGCCCCCCTTCCGGGTGGCGAAGGCATGACCACCCCGCAGGCGCTGAGCTCGCAGATCCGCGACAAGTACGACTGGATCCCGACCGACATTTCCCGCCGCTGGGCCACCACCTACGGCAGCCGTACCTGGCGCATGCTCGAAGGCGTACAGAACCTGGGCGATATGGGCGAACACATCGGCGGCGGTCTCTATACCCGCGAGGTGGATTACCTGTGCAGCGAAGAATGGGCCACCACTGCTCATGACATTCTCTGGCGTCGCAGCAAACTCGGCCTGTTCACCACCGCCGCGGAACAGGACAAGCTCAAGGAATACCTGAACAAGGTCGAACAGAATCGCAGCAAGATCGAAGCGGCCTGACGAAAATCCGCAAAAAAACAAAGCCCCCGAATCTCACGATTCAGGGGCTTTTTTACGCCTTCGATACTGTAGGAGCTGCCGCAGGCTGCGATCCTTTGATCTTGCTTTTCAAAAGATCGCAGCCTCGTTGCACTCGACAGCTCCTCCAAGAGCAGTGTCGCTGCGTTCAGTCGCGCAAATCCGACTCATGGATGGGCTGATCACGGTGGGTCGCCCGTTGATACTGCGCCGGCCAGACCGCCTTGCGCCCGCCCAGGTCGTCGTCCGCATGCAGCGGCCAGTACGGATCGCGCAGCAGTTCGCGGGCAAGGAAGATGATATCCGCCTGACAGGTGCGCAGGATGTGCTCGGCCTGCGCCGGCTCGGTAATCATCCCGACAGTACCGGTAGCAATGCCCGACTCCTTGCGCACCCGTTCGGCGAAGCGCGTCTGGTAGCCCGGCCCTGTCGGAATTTCCGCGTTGACCGCCGTTCCACCCGACGAGACATCGATCAGGTCCACGCCCAATGCCTTGAGACGGCGCGCCAGTTCAACCGTTTCATCGGGATTCCAGCCGTCCTCCACCCAATCGGTGGCCGAAACCCGGACAAACAGCGGCAACTCTTGCGGCCACACCGCGCGCACGGCTTCGGTGACCTGCAATACCAGACGAATGCGATTTTCGAATGAACCGCCGTACTGGTCGCGCCGCTGATTACTCAGCGGCGAAAGAAACTGGTGCAGCAGATAGCCGTGGGCCGCGTGCACTTCGACCACTTTGAAGCCGGCGATCAGCGCGCGTTTGGCCGCATCGACAAACGCCTGGATGACATCGGCGATTTCGCTTTCTTCCAGCTGTTTGGGTTTGGTGTGCTCCGGGTCGAAAGCGATCGGTGACGGGCCGACCGGTTGCCAGCCGCCGTCTGCGGGTTTCACACTGCCATGTACGCCCAGCCATGGCCGCCAGGTACTGGCCTTGCGCCCCGCATGGGCCAGCTGGATACCGGCCACGCCGCCTTGAGCGGTAATGAAGCGGGTAATGCGTTGTAACGGCTCGATCTGCTCATCGTTCCACAGACCAAGATCCTGCGCGGTGATACGACCGTCGGCGGTGACCGCCGTAGCTTCGGTAAACACCAGCCCTGCCCCGCCGATGGCGCGGCTCCCCAAGTGAACCAGATGCCAGTCATTGGCCAGGCCGTCGACACTGGAATACTGGCACATCGGCGATACCGCGATGCGGTTGGGCAGGGTCAGTTGGCGAAGGGTAAAGGGTTCAAGCAGCAGACTCATGGGGCACCTCTCAAATCAGTGGTCAGGCTCCAGGGTTCTGTTTGAAAGTCGACGAGTGACAGGAAAAAGGCAAAGCACCCGCCCCCGCGGGCAAAAGATTGGACAAGACGTCACAAGGATAATCAAGCAGTGCTTAGAGCCTAGACGACATCGGGGGATGAGGGAGGGTTCGGGAATGAAACACAGACAACCTGCACACAACACATACCTTGTGGCGAGGGCGCTTGCTCCCGCTGGAGGGCGAAGCACTCCCCAAAATGTTCGGCCCTTACCCAGATTCTGGGGCGCCTGCGCCACCCAGCGGGAGCAAACTCCCTCGCCACAAAAGCGATCGAAACTCTATCGGGGTTCGATGTGGGCGATCATTAGCTGAACGGTCTCGTTGCCCCGAAACTCGTTGACGTCGAGCTTGTAGGCCAATTCCACCCACTTGATGGTCGGATTCGGCCAGATGTCACGGTCGATGCCAAAGGCGATGCCATCGAGCTTGACCGAGCCACACTCGCTCCTGAGCACCACTTTGAGGTGCCGCTCCCCGACCACCCGCTGTTCCACCAGTTGAAACACCCCATGAAACAGCGGCTCCGGGAAGTGTTGGCCCCAAGGGCCGGCATGGCGCAGCGCACGGGCCAGTTCCAGGTGAAACTCTTCGACCGCCAGGGTGCCATCCGACAGCAAACGCCCGGTCAGATCCTCTTCGCGCAATTGCCGACGCACCTCGGCATCGAAGGCTTCGGCGAACAGCGGGAAATTCGCTTCAGGCAAGGTCAGGCCGGCGGCCATGGCGTGCCCGCCGTACTTGGTGATCAGATTCGGATGCTGCGCTGCCACCACACTCAGGGCATCGCGGATATGAAAGCCCTGCACCGAACGCCCCGATCCCTTGAGCAGGCCATCCCCGGCATCGGCAAAGGCAATGGTCGGACGGAAATAACGCTCTTTCATGCGCGAGGCGAGGATACCGATGACGCCTTGGTGCCACTCGGGATCGAACAGGCACAAACCGAACGGCATCGATTCCACCGGCAGGTCCTTGAGCTGCGCCATGGCCTCACGCTGCATGCCTTGCTCGATGGATTTGCGGTCCTGGTTCATGCCGTCCAGCTGGGCAGCCATTTCCCGGGCCAGGCCAGCGTCTTCGGTGAGCAGGCATTCGATGCCCAGGCTCATGTCATCCAGACGCCCCGCCGCATTCAAGCGCGGGCCGACGATGAAACCCAGATCGGTGGAGGTAATACGTGTGTGATCACGCTTGGCCACTTCAAGGATCGCCTTGATCCCCGGCCGCGCACGTCCGGCGCGGATTCGCTCCAGGCCTTGATGCACCAGAATCCGGTTGTTGGCATCCAGTGGCACCACGTCGGCGACGCTGCCCAACGCCACCAGATCGAGCAATTCGCCGATGTTCGGCTGCGGTCGGGTTTCGTACCAGCCCAGACTGCGCAATCGCGCGCGCAAGGCCATCAGCACGTAGAAAATCACCCCGACACCGGCCAGCGCCTTGCTCGGGAACTCGCAGCCGCGCTGGTTCGGATTGACGATGGCGTCGGCCAGCGGCAGTTCATCGCCGGGCAAGTGGTGGTCGGTGACCAATACGTTAAGCCCGGCCTTTTTCGCCGCCGCCACGCCTTCGACACTGGAAATGCCGTTGTCCACGGTGATCAGCAACTGGGGCTGACGCTCCAGGGCCACCGCGACGATTTCCGGGGTCAGGCCGTAGCCATAGTCGAAACGGTTGGGCACCAGATAGTCGACATGCGCGGCGCCTAACAGACGCAAGCCCAGTGTGCCGACGGTGCTGGCGGTGGCGCCATCGGCGTCGAAGTCACCGACGATGAGGATCCGCTGCCGCTGCTCCAGCGCCACCACCAACAAGTCCACCGCCGCATCGATGCCCTTGAGCTGCTGGAAGGGAATCAACCGCGCCAGGCTCTTGTCCAGCTCGGCTTCGGACTGCACACCCCGCGCCGCGTACAGGCGGGTCAGCAATGGCGGGATATCACCGAGGAACGGCAGGGTGTCGGGCAGCAGACGAGGTTCGATACGCATGGGGTGACAGGTGCTTCTCTAAAGTACGCGGGATAAAGCCGGAGACGGGTAAGGGCTGCGAGCGATCAGCCGCGCTCGCCCGCCAGCCACTGCAACTGGACTTCGTGTTGACCACGGTCGTCGGTGACGAACATCGTCCCTTCGCTGATCATCACGTCCCACTTGATAACCCGGGGCATGTCCTTGGCCAGGGTTTCCAGCACGTCCTGAGGCACGGCCGCGATGTTGACGTTTTTCAGGCTTTTTGCCGCCGGTACCACCTTGCCTTCCCAGACGCGCAGGCTGCCGTAGGCCAGCAGGCTGGTGCGTTCAGTGCGACGCGAGCACCAGGTCAGGCGCTCGGCATCCGGCTGACCGACTTCGATCCAGTGCAGCACGCGGTCATCCAGGCTCTTTTCCCACAGAGCCGGCTCGTCCACTTCCGACAGACCACGGCCAAACGACAGCTGTTCGTTGTACCAGAGGGCGTAGGCCAGCAGACGCACGGTCATGCGCTCTTCGGTTTCCGAAGGGTGACGGGCGATGGTCTGCTTGACGCTCTCGTAGACACTGCGGTCGAGGTCGGTGAGGTTCAGTTCAAACTTGTAGGTCGTGGACGGCTGGGCCATGAACGGGCTTCTTGAGACGTGGAAAGGCGGCAAGTCTAACCGATGCGACGGGCAATCATCGAATTGATGGCGATCTACCTTGAGCGCCTGACAGTCGGCTATGTTAAAACTCTGTACCCGCTCAGCCCTTTGTCCTACAGGATCCCGTATGCCGTTCACCGCCAAACCGCTCTCAGGCCTTAAAGTCATCGAATTGGGCACGCTGATTGCCGGCCCGTTCGCCTCGCGCATCTGCGCTGAATTCGGCGCCGATGTGGTCAAGATCGAATCCCCGGACGGCGGCGATCCGCTGCGCAAGTGGCGCAAGCTGTATGAAGGCACCTCGCTGTGGTGGTTCGTGCAGGCGCGCAATAAAAAGTCCCTGACGCTGAACCTCAAGCACCCGGACGGTCTGGCGATTCTGAAAAAGCTGCTGAGCGAAGCGGACATCCTGATCGAGAATTTCCGCCCCGGCGTGCTGGAGAAGCTCGGCCTGGGCTGGGAGGCCCTGCATGCACTGAACCCCAAACTGGTCATGGTGCGACTCTCCGGCTTCGGCCAGACCGGCCCGATGAAAGATCAGCCCGGCTTTGGCGCGGTGGGTGAGTCCATGGGTGGCCTGCGCTACATCACCGGCTTCGAAGACCGGCCACCGGTGCGCACCGGCATTTCCATCGGCGACTCGATCGCCGCGCTCTGGGGCGTGATCGGTGCGCTGATGGCCTTGCGTCACCGCGAGGTCAATGGCGGCCAGGGCCAAGTGGTCGACGTGGCGCTGTATGAGGCGATCTTCGCCATGATGGAAAGCATGGTGCCGGAGTTCGACGTCTTCGGTTTCATCCGCGAGCGCACCGGCAACATCATGCCCGGCATCACCCCCTCCTCTATCCACACCAGCGCCGACGGTAAACACGTACAGATCGGCGCCAATGGCGACGCGATCTTCAAGCGCTTCATGCTGATCATCGGCCGTGAAGACCTGGCCAATGACCCGGTACTGGCCAGCAACGACGGCCGTGACAGTCGTCGCGACGAGCTGTACGGGGTCATCGATCGCTGGGTCAATTCGCTGCCGCTGGACAAGGTACTCGAGCACCTCAACCAGGCCGACGTGCCCGCCAGCCGGATCTTCAGCGCCGAAGACATGTTCAGTGATCCGCAGTACCTGGCACGGGAAATGTTCCTGCAAGCCAAGCTGCCGGATGGCAAAGACTTCAAGATGCCCGGGATTGTGCCGAAACTCTCAGAGACTCCCGGAGATTGTGAATGGGTCGGACCGCAGTTGGGTGAGCACAACACACAGGTACTCCAGGAACTTGGCTATGACGCGTCGCAGATCACACAGCTGCGCAAGGACGGGGCCATTTGAGCCCAGGCGTCTGATTGCGCGTGCCATCCAGCGCTGCCTGCGGCCGGGCGGCTGGATCATTTTTGCCCTGCTGGGGCTGCTGTGGATCTCGGCGCTGGCGCCTTTGGCATTGGCGCAACCCAAACAATCCCTGGTCTGGCTCAAACGTGATTTGCCGCCGCTGTTCATTTTCGAAGGACCGAAAAAGGGCCAGGGGGTCATTGATCAACTGCTGACCACACTGATCGCCGGCATGCCGCAGTACCAGCACAGCGTCATGCGGGTCAATCGCGCGCGTGGCCTGCAAATGCTCCACGAGCCAACTCTCACCTGCGATGCGGCACTGAACTGGAGCAAGGAGCGCGAAGGCTGGATCGCCTTTTCCGTCCCGGTTTTTCGCGCCATGAGCAACGGCCTGGCGATACGGCGCGTCGACCGTGATCTGTTGACGCCCTTTATCGAGAATGGCGAGGTGGATCTGGCAGCCCTGCTGGCTACCGGCAAGCTGACACTGGGGATTGTTGCCGAACGCAACTATGGCGAATACCTCGACGCCCTGCTCAAACAGGCGCCACCCAAAACCCTGACGCTTCACTACGGCAATCAGGCCTTGGGCAGCCTCCTGGAAATGCAGCGCCTGGGTCGCCTGCAGTTGCTGTTGGGCTATCGTCCGGAAATCCGCTACCAGGCCCAGCAGCGAGGGATCGGGGAGGATGAACTGCAGTTCTACCCGATTCGCGGCACGGGCAAATACCTGTCGGGCTTCATCGGCTGTACCGACACCCCACAGGGTCGGCAAGCCATCGTCGAAATCAACCAACTGCTGCGCGCCCTGCCCCGCGATCACCTGAGCGAGGCCTACGCCGCCTGGCTCGACCCGCAAAGTCGCAGCGAATACCTGGAAGCGTCTCGGGTATTTTTCGAGGAGCAAGCCGGCAAGTGACAAACGCCGGGCAAAAGAAACCCCGAGAAGTGGGGAGACGACTCGGGGTTAAACGTGGTCTTCACTAGACCCGTAGCAGCAAGCTACAAGCACCGGAGCACAATGCTTGATCCTGCTGTTATGGGTTCTGACTGACGTGGATGCAGGAAGGTTCCCACAAATGACAATTCAATTTCGGCTCGCCACGAGCTTGTCTTGAGCGGCATTACGCAACGCCGCAATCACACAGGGCTCCAGGCGCCCTTCGGCAATCAGTACATCGCGATGTAAACCGTCGACCACATCCGTCAGCGAACGCTTGTCGATTAACTGCGCCTGATTGAAGGCCCGATCGACCACGACCACACCGGTCGCGTTTCTCAATGTCACACGGCAGTCGCCGTGAAGGCCTGACGGAGTCAATGTCACCTGGTACGGGCTCAGAGCCTCACCGAGCAAGAGACTGATACTTTCCATCTCGATCACCACTCAATAGTCCGAAAACAAAGTGCCTGGGGCGTGTCTACAGTAAGTGACCGCCAGCCCGAGAAGAAAGTTCTGAATACTCTCCGGTCAAAAGAGGATGCATGGCAAAGATGACAGGGAAAAAACAGTAGGGGTTACGTATGTCGGATCGCAAATCTCAGAGAACGCACAAACCTGTGGCGAGGGAGCTTGCTCCCGCTGGGCTGCGAAGCGGCCCTAAAAAAGGGAC
>DATMUG010000135.1:0-12003 GCA_035563915.1 Pseudomonas sp.
GGTACTCCGTTTTCGCGAGCAAGCCCGCTCCCACATTGGTTCAGTGTCTGGTCAGAACGAATCGCCCGGCACACGAACGAAGCCTTCCATCAACACCCGCGCACTGCGGCTCATGATGGCTTTGTTCACGGTCCATTCGCCGTTGACCTGGCTGGCCTCGGCACCGACGCGCAAAGTGCCCGACGGGTGCCCGAAACGCACCGCGTTGCGCTCCACGCCACCGGCCGCGAGGTTCACCAACGTGCCGGAAATCGCCGCCGCCGTGCCGATGGCCACCGCGGCGGTGCCCATCATCGCGTGGTGCAACTTGCCCATGGACAGCGCGCGCACCAACAGGTCGACATCGCCGGCAGCAATCGACTTGCCGCTGGAAGCCACGTAATCCGCAGGCTTGGCCACGAACGCCACTTTCGGGGTGTGCTGACGCTTGGCCGCTTCGTCAATGTTGGAAATCAGGCCCATGCGCAAGGCGCCATAAGCGCGGATGGTCTCGAACATCAGCAGCGCTTTCGGGTCGCCGTTGATCGCGCCCTGCAACTCGGTGCCCTTGTAGCCGATGTCTTCGGCATTGACGAAAATCGTCGGGATGCCGGCGTTGATCATGGTCGCCTTGAAGGTGCCGACACCGGGTACTTCCAGGTCATCGATCAGGTTGCCGGTAGGGAACATCGAACCACCCGCGCCCTCTTCTTCCGCTGCCGGATCGAGGAATTCGAGCTGCACTTCGGCCGCCGGGAAGGTCACGCCATCGAGCTCGAAATCGCCGGTTTCCTGCACTTCACCGTTGGTGATCGGCACGTGGGCGATGATGGTCTTGCCGATGTTGGCCTGCCATACGCGAACCACCGCCACGCCGTTGTGCGGAATGCGGCTGGCGTCCACCAGGCCATTGCTGACGGCGAACGAGCCGACCGCCGCCGAAAGGTTGCCGCAGTTGCCGCTCCAGTCAACGAATGGCTTGTCGATGGAGACCTGGCCGAACAGGTAATCGACGTCGTGATCGGCCTTGATGCTTTTGGACAGGATCACGGTCTTGCTGGTGCTAGAGGTCGCGCCGCCCATGCCGTCGATCTGCTTGTCGTACGGGTCGGGGCTGCCAATCACACGCAACAACAGGGCGTCACGGGCCGGACCGGGCACCTGTGCCGCTTGCGGCAAATCCTTGAGGCTGAAGAACACGCCTTTACTGGTGCCGCCGCGCATGTAGGTGGCGGGGACTTTGATCTGTGGTGCGAACTGAGCCATGGTGCTCTTTACTCCTTGCCTGAAAACAGACACGGGACTGAAAGTCCCGTGTCCGCACAGCTGATTTAGACGGCAACCGCCGACTCTTCGAGGAAGTCCTGGGCGAAACGTTGCAACACGCCGCCCGCCTCGTAGATCGACACTTCTTCGGCGGTGTCGAGACGGCAGGTCACCGGTACCTCGATGCGCTCGCCGTTCTTGCGATGAATCACCAGGGTCAGATCGGCCCGTGGTGTGCGGTCACCGATCACGTCATAGATTTCAGTGCCGTCGATGGCCAGGGTGTGACGGTTGGTGCCCGGCTTGAATTCCAGCGGCAACACGCCCATGCCCACCAGGTTGGTGCGGTGGATGCGCTCGAAACCTTCGGCGGCAATCGCCTCCACACCCGCCAGACGCACGCCCTTGGCTGCCCAGTCGCGGGACGAACCCTGACCGTAGTCGGCGCCGGCGATGATGATCAGCGACTGCTTGCGATCCATGTAGGTCTCGATGGCTTCCCACATGCGCATCACTTTGCCTTCCGGCTCAACGCGGGCCAGGGAGCCCTGCTTGACCTTGCCGTTTTCCTGAACCATTTCATTGAACAGTTTCGGGTTGGCGAAGGTCGCGCGCTGCGCGGTCAAGTGGTCGCCACGGTGCGTTGCGTAGGAGTTGAAGTCCTCTTCCGGCAGGCCCATTTTCGCCAGGTACTCACCAGCGGCGCTGTCGAGCATGATGGCATTGGATGGCGACAGGTGGTCGGTGGTGATGTTGTCCGGCAGTACCGCCAGCGGGCGCATGCCCTTGAGCGGACGGGCGCCGGCCAGCGCGCCTTCCCAGTAAGGCGGACGGCGGATGTAGGTGCTCATTTCGCGCCAGTCGTACAGTGGCGCGACTTTCGGGCCATTGTCTTCGTGGATGGCGAACATCGGGATGTAGACCTGACGGAACTGCTCAGGCTTCACCGAGGCTTTCACCACCGCGTCGATTTCTTCGTCGCTCGGCCAGATGTCTTTCAGGCGGATTTCCTTGCCATCGACCACGCCCAGCACATCTTTTTCGATATCGAAACGGATGGTGCCGGCGATGGCATAAGCGACCACCAGCGGCGGCGAAGCGAGGAACGCTTGCTTGGCGTACGGGTGAATCCGACCGTCGAAGTTGCGGTTGCCCGACAGCACGGCGGTGGCGTACAGATCACGGTCGATGATTTCCTGCTGGATCACCGGGTCCAGCGCACCGGACATGCCGTTGCAGGTGGTGCAGGCGAACGCGACGACGCCGAAACCGAGCTGTTCCAGCTCATCGGTCAGGCCGGCTTCGTCGAGGTACAGCGCGACGGTTTTCGAGCCCGGCGCCAGGGACGATTTGACCCATGGCTTGCGGGTCAGGCCCAGCTTGTTGGCGTTGCGCGCCAGCAGGCCGGCGGCGATCACGTTGCGCGGGTTGCTGGTGTTGGTGCAGCTGGTGATGGCGGCGATGATCACCGCGCCGTCCGGCATCTGGCCGGGTACGTCTTCCCACTGGCCGGAAATGCCTTTGGCCGCCAGATCCGACACCGCGACACGGGCGTGCGGGTTGCTTGGACCGGCCATGTTGCGTACCACCGAGGACAGGTCAAACGTCAGGCCGCGCTCGTATTGCGCGCCCTTGAGGCTGTCCGCCCACAGGCCGATCTGTTTGGCGTAGTTTTCGACCAACTGCACCTGCTCGTCCTCACGACCGGTGAGCTTGAGGTAGTCGATGGTCTGCTGGTCGATGTAGAACATCGCCGCCGTGGCGCCGTATTCCGGAGCCATGTTGGAAATGGTGGCGCGGTCGCCCAGGGTCAGTGCCGAAGCGCCTTCGCCGAAGAATTCCAGCCATGCACCCACAACCTTCTGCTTACGCAGGAACTCGGTCAGCGCCAACACCATGTCGGTGGCGGTGATGCCCGGTTGCAGCTTGCCAGTCAGCTCGACGCCGACGCTTTCCGGCAGACGCATCCAGGAGGCGCGGCCCAGCATCACGCTCTCGGCTTCCAGACCACCCACACCGATGGCGATCACGCCCAGGGCATCGACGTGCGGGGTGTGGCTGTCGGTGCCGACGCAGGTGTCAGGGAACGCGACACCGTCACGCACCTGGATCACCGGAGACATTTTCTCCAGGTTGATCTGGTGCATGATGCCGTTGCCCGGCGGGATCACGTCGACGTTCTTGAACGCCTTCTTGGTCCAGTTGATGAAGTGGAAACGGTCTTCGTTGCGACGGTCTTCGATGGCGCGGTTCTTCTCGAACGCCTCCGGATCGAAGCCACCGCGCTCGACGGCCAGGGAGTGGTCGACGATCAATTGTGTCGGCACGACCGGGTTGACTTGCGCCGGGTCACCGCCCTGCTGGGCGATGGCGTCACGCAGGCCGGCGAGGTCCACCAGCGCGGTCTGACCGAGAATGTCGTGGCACACCACGCGAGCCGGGAACCAGGGGAAATCCAGGTCGCGCTTGCGTTCGATGAATTGCTTGAGCGATTCGGTGAGCGTGGCCGGGTCGCAGCGACGCACCAGGTTTTCCGCCAGCACGCGGGAGGTGTACGGCAGGGTGTCATAGGCGCCGGGCTGGATGGCATCGACTGCCGCGCGGACGTCGTAGTAATCCAGAGAGCTGCCAGGCAGCGGTTTACGGAATTCTGTGTTCATCGTCAGGACTCGGTCACGGTAATAACAAGGGGTGGGGCTTGGCACAGTTCCTGAAATGGACATGGTCAAATGTGGGAGCGGGCTTGCTCGCGAAAGCGGTGGATCAGTCAACATCAATGTTGGATGTCAGTCCGTCTTCGCGAGCAAGCCCGCTCCCACACGGGTTACCGGTTCATTCAGCAACCAACGTGGGAACCCCCACCATTCAGCGTTGTTCGATTGGCACGAACTTGCGCTGTTCAACGCCGGTGTATTCGGCGCTCGGGCGGATGATGCGGTTGTTGGCGCGTTGTTCGAACACGTGTGCGGCCCAGCCGGTCAGGCGCGAGCAAACGAAGATCGGTGTGAACAACTTGGTCGGGATGCCCATGAAGTGGTACGCCGAGGCATGGTAGAAGTCGGCGTTGGGGAACAGCTTCTTCTGCTCCCACATGGTCTTGTCGATGGCTTCGGAGACCGGGAACAGCACCTTGTCGCCCACTTCGTCGGCGAGTTTTTTCGACCAGCCCTTGATCACTTCGTTACGTGGATCGCTGTCCTTATAGATCGCGTGGCCAAAGCCCATGATCTTGTCCTTGCGCTCGAGCATGCCGAGGGTGCCTTTGATCGCGTCTTCAGGCGACGAGAAGCGCTCGATCATTTCCATCGCCGCTTCGTTGGCGCCGCCGTGCAGCGGACCGCGCAGCGAACCGATGGCGGCAGTCACGCAGGAGAACAGGTCGGACAGGGTCGAGGCGCAGACCCGGGCGGTGAAGGTCGAGGCGTTGAACTCGTGCTCCGCGTAGAGGATCAGCGAAACGTTCATCACCTTGACGTGCAGCTCGCTCGGCTTCTTGCCGTGCAGCAGATGCAGGAAGTGGCCGCCGATGGACTGCTCGTCGCTCACGCATTCAATGCGCTTGCCTTCGTGGCTGAAGCGATACCAGTAAGTCATGATCGCCGGGAAGGCGGCCAGCAGACGGTCAGTCTTGTCGTGCTGCTCGGAGAAGTTGTGCTCGGGCTCCAGGTTACCCAGGAACGAGCAACCGGTGCGCATCACGTCCATCGGGTGGGCGTCGGCGGGAATGCGCTCCAGCACTTCTTTCAGCGCTTGCGGCAGGTCGCGCAGCTTGCTCAGCTTGGTGATGTAGGCGTTCAGTTGCGCCTTGCTCGGCAGTTCGCCGTACAGCAGCAGGTAAGCGACTTCTTCGAATTGCGCATCAGCGGCCAGTTCGCGAACGTCGTAGCCACGATAGGTCAGGCCGGCGCCCGCCTGGCCCACGGTGGACAGTGCGGTTTGCCCGGCAACCTGGCCACGGAGTCCGGCGCCACTGAGTACTTTTGCTTCGGCCATTGCTGTCTCCAGTTTTCTTGAATTTGTTAGGGAATCGGCAAACGTTGATTCATCAGGTTATTCGTGTGATGCCCAAAAGATCGCAGCCTCGTTTCTCTCGACAGCTCCTACAGGGGAATACGTTCCGTGTCGGAGCTGCCGAAGGCTACGATCTTTTGATCTTTATTTTTTCGCAGCGAACAACGCATCGAGCTTCTGCTCGAAGGTGTGGTAGTCGATGCGATCGTAAAGCTCCATGCGAGTCTGCATGGTGTCGATGACGTTCTGTTGCGTGCCGTCGCGGCGGATCGCGGTGTAGACGTTCTCCGCGGCCTTGTTCATGGCACGGAAGGCCGACAGCGGGTACAGCACCAGCGACACATCCGCGCCAGCCAGCTGTTCGGTGGTGTACAGCGGCGTCGCGCCGAATTCGGTGATGTTGGCCAGGATCGGCGCTTTCACGCGGTTGGCGAACAACTTGTACATTTCCAGCTCGGTGATGGCTTCCGGGAACACCATGTCGGCGCCAGCCTCGATGCACGCGGCGGCGCGATCCAGGGCGGACTCCAGACCTTCCACCGCCAGGGCGTCGGTGCGGGCCATGATCACGAAGCTGTCATCGGTACGGGCATCGACGGCGGCCTTGATGCGGTCGACCATTTCCTGCTGCGACACGATTTCCTTATTAGGGCGGTGACCGCAACGCTTGGCGCCGACCTGGTCTTCGATGTGAATCGCCGCCGCGCCGAACTTGATCATCGACTTGACGGTACGGGCGACGTTGAACGCCGAGGAACCGAAACCGGTGTCCACGTCCACCAGCAGTGGCAGGTCGCAGACGTCGGTGATGCGGCGAACGTCGGTCAGCACGTCATCCAGGCCGGTGATGCCCAGGTCCGGGACGCCGAGGGAGCCAGCAGCGACGCCGCCACCGGACAGGTAAATCGCCTTGAAACCGGCACGCTTGGCCAGCAGGGCGTGGTTGGCGTTGATCGCGCCGACCACTTGCAATGGATGCTCGCTGGCGACCGCATCGCGGAAACGCTGGCCTGGAGTGCTCTTGTTCAAACTCATGACTCACCTCGTTTGGCTGTCGGGTTGGCGCCGTCCTGGTAACGACGGGCGATGTTGCGTTTGGAAGCGCCGATGTGACGGCGCATCAACAACTCGGCCAGTTCACCGTCACGGTCGGCGATGGCATCGAGAATTCGGTGGTGTTCGGCAAAGGCCTGGTGCGGGCGATTGGGCGTGGTGGAGAACTGGATGCGGTACATGCGCACCAATTGATAGAGCTCGCCGCAGAGCATTTGCGTCAGGGTGCGGTTACCGCTGCCCTGGATGATCCGGTAGTGGAAGTCGAAATCGCCTTCCTGCTGGTAATAGCCACGGCCGGCCTGGAATGCCTCATCGCGCTCGTGGGTCTCGAGGACGCGGCGCAGTTCATCGATCTCTTCGACGCTCATGCGCTCGGCCGCCAGGCGACAGGCCATGCCTTCCAGGGATTCGCGGATTTCGTAGAGTTCCAGCAGCTCGGCGTGGTTGAGCGACACCACCCGCGCACCGACGTGCGGGACGCGCACCAGCAGGCGCTGACCTTCCAGGCGATGAATCGCCTCGCGCAACGGTCCGCGGCTGATGCCGTAGGTACGGGCCAGCTCCGGCTCGGAAATTTTACTGCCCGGTGCGATATCGCCTTTGACGATAGCCGCCTGAATGCGTCGGAAGACGTTCTCGGAGAGTGTTTCCGTATCGTCTTGAGTAGAGACCGGGGGATCGAGTTGATCCAGCATATTGTCGACACCTTGAAAGCTGATGCGGCAAAAACTAACGAATTCAACCATGACAGTCAAAGGATAAATGGAAATTGTCGACAATCGTCTAATAACCACTTGCACCATAACGAAGCAGCCCATCGAATTTCAGCTGTCGGTCTGCGCTGGCGCCATAAAACCACCGTGCTAGAATGCCGCCCGCATTTGTGTGTCACATCTGCACTGCCTGTCACAAATAGCTGATAGGCATACGAGGAGCTTGCGCAGCAATGCCAGGGTCTTGAATCGAAATACGGACCGCTGCGCATCAGGATTTATGAGACTCAAGCCCTTCCCCGCCTTCCTTTATGTGCTATGCCTGCCTGGGTTTGCAGTCGCGGGGGAAAAGACTGTGTATGGCCTCAATGAGTACGCATCGCTGGGCGGCATCGACCTGGAAGTGGCGGCCAAGCTCGATACGGGGGCAAAGACTGCGTCCCTGAGTGCCCGGGACATCAAGCGCTTCAAACGCAATGGCGAATCCTGGGTCCGCTTCTATCTGGCGATCGACGCCGCCCATTCGCACCCGATCGAACGTCCGCTGGCCCGCGTCAGCAAAATCAAACGCCGCGCCGGCGACTACGACCCGGAAGAAGGCAAGAAGTACACGGCCCGCCCGGTGATCGAGCTGGATATCTGCATGGGCTCGGCCTTGCGCAGCATCGAAGTGAACCTGACCGACCGTAGCGCGTTCCAATACCCGCTTTTGATCGGCTCCGAAGCACTCAAACGCTTCGATGCGCTGGTCGACCCCAGTCTTAAATACGCTGCCGGCAAACCCGCCTGCGCCACCGACGCTCATACCGCAGAGTAATTCCAATGCGCTCTCTTACCCTTCATCTGAAAATGCTGATCGCCATCCTGGTGGTGCTCGGCATTTCAGTCACGGCCTATCAGATCTTCGTGCTGGGCATTCCCATGACCGAAGACGCCACCGACGACCTGTGGAACATCGACGCCAAGGTCGAGTTCGTCGCCAGTGCCAAGGATCCGGTCAAGATCCAGATGTTCGTGCCGCCACTGAGCCGCGACTATGTCAGCCTCAATGAAAGCTTCATCTCCAATAACTACGGCGTGGCGGTGAACCGGGTCGACGGCAACCGCAAGGTCACCTGGTCGGCACGTCGGGCCAAGGGCAACCAGACGCTTTATTACCGTCTGGTGCTGACCAAGCGCTACAGCGCCGAGAAAACCAAGATCAAGGGCCCGACTTTCCGCGACAGCATCGCCGTCGAAGGTCCGGAAAAAATTGCCGCCGAAGCCCTGCTCGCGCCCATCCGCCAGCACTCGGCTGACGTCGAGACCTTCGTCGGCGAAGCGATCAAACGTGTCAACAATGTCAACGACGACAATGTGAAGCTACTGCTGGCGGGTGATCCATCCACCTCGCAGAAGGCCCGGATCGTTGAACTGGTGCTGTCCATCGCCCACGTCCCGGTGGAAAAAGTCCACACCATTCGCCTGGTCGCCGATCAGCCGCAAACCCCGGAGCTGTGGCTGCGCAGCTTCAACGGTACCGACTGGCTGTACTTCAACCCGGAAACCGGCGAACAGGGCCTGCCAACCGACCGCCTGCTGTGGTGGACCGGCGACGAGAACCTGATCACCGTCGATGGCGGCAAGAAAGCCACCGTCACTTTCAGCATGAACAACAGCGAAATGAACGCCATTCGCCTGGCCAAGCTGACAGACGAGAACACCGACGCCAATTTCCTCGAGTACTCGCTGTACGGCTTGCCGCTGCAGACCCAGCAAACTTTCATGATCATGGTGATGATCCCGATCGGCGTGCTGGTGATCCTGATCCTGCGCAACCTGATCGGCCTGCAAACCCTCGGCACCTTTACTCCGGTCCTGATCGCCCTGGCCTTCCGCGAAACCCAGCTGGGCTTCGGCATTGTGCTGTTCACCATCATCACGGCCCTGGGGCTGTCGCTGCGTTCCTACCTTGAACACCTGAAGCTGCAAATGCTGCCGAGGCTGTCCGTGGTGCTGACGTTCGTGGTGGTGCTGATCGCAGCCATCAGCCTGCTCAGTCACAAACTCGGCCTGGAGCGCGGGTTGTCGGTGGCGCTGTTCCCGATGGTGATTCTGACCATGACCATCGAACGCCTGTCGATCACCTGGGAAGAACGCGGCGCCAGTCATGCCATGAAAGTGGCGATCGGCACCCTGTTCGCCGCGTCCCTGGCGCACCTGATCATGACCGTGCCGGAACTGGTGTACTTCGTCTTCACCTTCCCGGCGATCCTGCTGATCATGGTGGGCTTCATGCTGGCCATGGGTCGCTATCGCGGCTACCGCCTGACCGAACTGGTGCGTTTCAAGGCCTTCCTGAAAAAGGCTGACGCTTGATGTTCGGTTTCTGGAAGACCTGGAAGGCCCTTGAAGCCCGGGGCATCATGGGCATCAATCGGCGCAACGCGGACTATGTGCTCAAGTACAACAAGCGCAGCCTGTACCCGATTGTCGATGACAAGATCATCACCAAGGAGCGCGCCATCGCCGCCGGCATCCACGTGCCGGAGCTGTACGGGATCATCTCCACCGAAAAGGAAATCGACAACCTCGACGAGATCATCGGCGGGCGCAACGACTTCGTGATCAAGCCCGCCCAGGGTGCGGGCGGCGACGGCATCATCGTGATTGCCGACCGCTTCGAGGGGCGCTACCGCACGGTGTCAGGCAAGATCATCGCCCACGAAGAACTCGAGCATCACATCTCGAGCATCCTCACCGGCCTCTATTCGCTGGGCGGGCACCGCGACCGGGCCCTGATCGAATACCGCGTGACCCCCGACCAGATCTTCAAGAGCATCAGCTACGAAGGCGTGCCCGACATCCGCATCATCGTGCTGATGGGCTACCCGGTGATGGCCATGCTGCGCCTGCCGACCCGCCAGTCCGGCGGCAAGGCCAACCTGCACCAGGGCGCCATCGGCGTCGGCGTCGACCTCGCCACCGGCCTGACCTTGCGCGGCACCTGGCTGAACAACATCATCGCCAAGCACCCGGACACCACCAACGCGGTGGACGGCGTGCAACTGCCCTACTGGGATGGCTTCATGAAGCTCGCCGCCGGCTGCTACGAGCTGTGCGGGTTGGGTTATATCGGTGTCGACATGGTGCTCGACCAGGACAAAGGCCCGCTGATCCTCGAACTCAATGCGAGGCCAGGCTTGAACATCCAGATCGCCAATGACTGCGGCCTGACCTTGCGTACCCACGCGGTGGAAGCACGAATGGAAGAAATGAAGGCCCGCGGCGTGACGGAAACCGTCGAAGAACGGGTGGCGTTCGTGCAGGAGATGTTTGGGCATATTCCGCCGGTTGAGGGTTGAGCCTCACTTTCTTGCTACCCCCGGTTCATTGTGGCGAGGGAGCTAGCTCCCGCTCGACTGCGCAGCAGTCGCAAACCCAGGCTACTCGGTGGGACTGAAGAACCCAGGGGCTGCTGCGCAGCCCAACGGGAGCAAGCTCCCTCGCCACAGGTTTCACGCCGCCGCTCCCAATCTGCCATTTTCCGACATCCCTCTAGGACCAAATCCTGCAGGGGACTACAATCGCCACCCCGCCTCGATGGCTGATCCAGTCCGCCCATGTTGACCTGTTCCGTACACCCGCTACCTTATCGCGCCAACCCCGCCGACTACTTTTCGGCCATCCGTCACGCCCCCGGCGCCGTGCTGCTCGACAGTGGCCGCCCCGCTGCCGAACGCGGTCGGTTTGACTTGCTCAGCGCCTGGCCGCTGGCCGAACTGACGGTGGCACCTGACGAAAGCGGTGGCGATTTCCTGCAACGCCTGCGGGACAACCTGACACGACTCGGTGAAGCGACCGTTCCTTTCGACCTGCCCTTCGCCGGCGGCCTGATCGGTTACCTGAGCTACGACTTCGGTCGTCATCTGGAGCACTTGCCCAGCCACGCCCTGGATGATCTGCAATTGCCAGATGCGCGCTTCGGTCTGTACGACTGGGCACTGGTCAGCGATCACCAGTTGGCCACCAGCCAGTTGGTATTTCACCCGACACTGGCCGACAGTGAACGCCAGCGCCTGATCCAGCTGTTCAGTCAGCCAGCCGTTGACGCGTTCGAGCCTTTCAAACTGCAGACACCCATGAATGCCGACCTGAGCGCCGAGCAGTACCGGCAGGCCATCGAGCGCATTCAGCACTACATCCAGGCCGGCGATTGCTATCAGGTCAACTTCGCCCAACGCTTCCGCGCGCCCTGTGGCGGTGATCCCTGGGCCGCGTATTGCGCGTTGCGCCTGGCCTGCCCGACGCCGTTTTCCGGTTTTCAGAGCCTGCCTGACGGTGGCGCGGTGCTGAGTCTGTCGCCGGAGCGCTTCGTCAAAGTCAGCGAGCGTCATGTGGAAACCCGCCCGATCAAAGGCACTCGTCCTCGCGGCCTGACCGCTACCGAAGACGCGGCCAACGCCGAAGAACTGCTGGCCAGCCCCAAGGATCGCGCGGAGAACCTGATGATCGTCGACTTGCTGCGCAACGACCTCGGTCGCACCTGCCGCACGGGCTCAGTCCGCGTACCGGAACTGTTCAGCCTGGAAAGCTATCCCAACGTGCATCACCTGGTGAGCAGCGTGACCGGCGAACTGGCGGATGGGCGCGATGCCCTGGACCTGATCGCCGGCAGCTTCCCCGGCGGTTCGATTACCGGTGCACCGAAGATTCGCGCGATGCAGATCATCGACGAGCTGGAACCGACACGGCGCGGCTTGTATTGCGGTTCGATGTTGTACCTGGACGTGCGCGGGGAGATGGACAGCTCCATCGCCATTCGCAGTTTGCTGGTCAAGGATGGGCAGGTGTGTTGCTGGGGTGGTGGCGGGATCGTGGCCGACTCCGAGTGGCAGGCGGAGTATCAGGAGTCGATCACCAAGGTGAAGGTGCTGCTCGATACCCTGCAATATCTTTAACTCCGCATTCCTGTAGGAGCTCTGTAGGAGCTGACGAG
>DATMUG010000136.1:0-6738 GCA_035563915.1 Pseudomonas sp.
GCCCGCTCCCACAGGGACCTCAGCCCTGTGGGAGCGGGCTTGCCCGCGATGAACTCGCCTCGGTCTGACTGACAGGCCTCAAGCCTTGGGCTTGGCCTTCTTCGGCTTCAAATACTTGGTCAACCCCTGGAACCAGATCACCAGCGCCGGGTTGCCCTTGATCTGAATCGACTTGTCCTGAATCCCCGTCATGAACGCCAGTTGCTTGTTTTTCGCCTGCATCGTGGCAAATCCATAGGCCGCGTCCTTGAAGGCGATGGCAAACGCAGGCTCGGCATACACCCCACCCTTGCTGGTGATGCGCTGATCCTTCACCCGGAAATGTCGTGCCACTTTCCCGTCCAGGGTCTGCAGCTGGAACACCAACTCCTTGTCACCCAACTGCTGCTGAAACGCAGGATTGGAGCGACTGGCCTTGCCCATCAACAAACCCAGCATCCACAGCAGAAAACGAAATTTCATGCGCAAGCCTCAAGAGGAAAATGAACGGCCGGCGCATTGTAGCGAGCGAAGGCAATAAAGCCACTATCGAGTTTAATTAGCAGGAGATGGGTAACTTTTTGACGCTGATGACTGCCAAGTCACTGTCGATGCGCTCAGTAAAGTACTCCCGGCAACGCTCATGGACAGTCCCGGCGCCGACCGCGATCAACACGATTTCATTCGGAATTTACTCGCAACACCTGCAACAAAAAGGGCTTCAGAACGTAGTCCTGAAGCCCTCGGTCTTGCTGTTTAGTCTGTGTCGGGAGGCGCTAATTCCTCTGTATCAGCTGACACGGGCCTTACGCACGCCGTCGGCCAGTGCCGAGCACAGGCTCAGAACACCGTCCACAGCCTGCGCTGGAGTGGCCGCATTGGCGATCTGGTCGATCAGCGCAGAGCCCACCACCACACCATCGGCCAGACGCGCGATGTTCGCCGCCTGCTCCGGTGTACGGATGCCGAAACCAATGCTGATCGGCAGATCGGTATGGCGACGCAGGCGAGCCACGGCTTCTTCCACGTGCTCCAGCGTCGCCGCGCCGGCACCGGTCACACCGGCAACGGATACGTAGTACACGAAGCCGGAGCTGCCATTGAGTACGGTTGGCAGACGCACATCGTCAGTGGTCGGGGTGGTCAGGCGGATGAAGTCCAGGCCGGCAGCCTGGGCCGGGTCGCACAGTTCGCCGTTATGCTCGGGCGGCATGTCGACCACGATCAGGCCATCAACTCCGGCTTCCTTCGCTTCGGTAATGAAGCGCGGCACGCCGTACTTGTGGATCGGGTTGAAGTAACCCATCAGCACCAGCGGCGTTTCGTTGTTGTCCTTGCGGAACTCGCGAACCATTTCCAGGGTTTTCGCCAGATTCTGTTTGGCCGCCAGGGCGCGGATGTTGGCGAGCTGGATCGCCGGGCCATCGGCCATCGGATCGGTGAAGGGCATGCCCAATTCGATGACGTCGGCGCCGGCGGCTGGCAAACCTTTAAGGATCGCCAGGGACGTGTCATAGCCCGGGTCGCCAGCGGTGACGAAGGTCACCAGGGCGGCGCGGTTCTGTTCCTTGAGTTCGGCAAAACGCGTTTGCAGGCGGCTCATCAGTGTTTCTCCTGCTTAGACTGTTCCATATGATGCATTACGGTCTGCATGTCCTTGTCGCCACGGCCCGACAGGTTGACCACCATCAGGTGATCCTTCGGCAGGTTCGGTGCGCGCTTGAACACTTCGGCCAGGGCGTGGGCGCTTTCCAGTGCAGGAATGATCCCTTCCAGGCGGCAGCACTGGTGGAAGGCGGCGAGCGCTTCGTCGTCCGTCACCGAGGTGTACTGAACGCGGCCGATGTCGTGCAACCAGGCGTGTTCAGGGCCGATGCCCGGGTAGTCCAGGCCTGCGGAGATCGAGTGGGCGTCGATGATCTGGCCATCGTCATCCTGCAACAGGAAGGTGCGGTTACCGTGCAGCACGCCCGGTACGCCGCCGTTGAGGCTGGCCGCGTGCTTGCCGGTTTCGATGCCGTAACCGGCCGCTTCAACGCCGATGATCTCGACGCTTCTGTCGTCAAGGAACGGATGGAACAGGCCCATGGCGTTGGAACCACCGCCGATGCACGCCACGAGGCTGTCCGGCAGGCGGCCTTCCTGGGCTTGCAGCTGGTCGCGGGTTTCCTTGCCGATAACGGCCTGGAAGTCGCGGACCATCGCAGGATAAGGGTGCGGACCGGCCACGGTGCCGATCAGGTAAAAGGTGTTGTCGACGTTGGTCACCCAGTCACGCAGGGCTTCGTTCATCGCATCCTTCAGGGTGCCGGTGCCGGCAACCACCGGGATCACTTCAGCGCCCAGCAGTTTCATGCGGAACACGTTGGCCTGCTGGCGCTCGATGTCGGTGGTGCCCATGTAGATCACGCACTGCAGACCGAAACGCGCAGCCACGGTGGCGGTTGCCACGCCGTGCATGCCGGCGCCGGTTTCGGCAATGATGCGTTTCTTGCCCATGCGCCGCGCCAGCAGGATCTGGCCGATGCAGTTATTGATCTTGTGCGCGCCGGTGTGGTTCAGCTCTTCGCGCTTGAGGTAAATCTTCGCGCCGCCGCAGAATTCGGTCAGGCGCTCGGCGAAATAGAGCGGGCTTGGACGACCGACGTAGTCGCGCTGGAAGTAGGCCAATTCTTCCTTGAATGTAGGATCTTCCTTGGCCGCTTCGTATTCACGGGCCAGATCGAGGATCAACGGCATCAGGGTTTCAGCAACGTAACGGCCGCCGAACGCGCCGAACAGGCCGTTGGTATCTGGGCCGTTGCGCAGATTAGTCTGGGTCATGGGGCGCTCCAGTTGAATGCGTGAAATGCTGCTTTTGAACAGAGAGTGGGCTTCACTTTACCCCTGACGCGGCAGGGTGAAAACCGATAAGATCGCTGCAACCTGTCAGGAAAACTCACAGATCCCATGAGCCATGAACTGCCACCGCTGAACGCCTTGCGCGCCTTCGAAGCCACTGCCCGATTGAATAGCGTCAGTCAGGCCGCCGAACAGCTGCACGTCACCCACGGCGCGGTGAGTCGGCAATTGAAGGTGTTGGAAGAACACCTCGGTGTGAGCCTGTTCACCAAGGAGGGTCGTGGCCTCAAACTCACAGATGCCGGCATGCGTTTACGTGATGCCAGCGCCGAAGCCTTTGAGCGCCTGCGCACCGCATGCGCCGACATTTCCCGGACCACCGCCGATGCGCCCTTCGTGCTGGGCTGCTCGGGAAGCCTGCTGGCCCGCTGGTTCATCCCGCGCCTGGGACGTCTGAACGCCGACCTGCCGGATCTGCGCCTGCATTTGTCCGCCGGGGAAGGCGATCTCGACCCCCGTCGTCCGGGACTGGATGCCTTGCTGGTGTTCGCCGAACCACCCTGGCCGGCCGACATGCAAGTGTTCGAGCTGGCCAGCGAACGGATCGGACCGGTGATGAGCCCCCGGTTCACAGGCTACGACAGGCTCAAAACCGCGCCGCCAACCGCCCTGCTCGGGGAATCATTGCTGCACACCACTTCGCGTCCGCAAGCCTGGCCCAGCTGGGCACAGCAAAGCGGCCTCGAAGCAAAGGCGTTGAAATACGGACAAGGTTTCGAGCATCTGTATTACTTGCTGGAGGCGGCCGTGGCCGGGCTGGGCGTGGCCATCGCCCCCGAGCCTCTGGTGACCGAGGACTTGAAAGCCGGTCGACTGGTGGCGCCCTGGGGTTTCAGCGAAACCCCGGCGCAATTGGCACTATGGTTACCCAAGCGCGCCGCGGACGGACGCGCCCGGCAATTGGCGCAGTGGCTCAAAAACGAGCTGCGCCAGACGGATTAATTATCGCGCTTGCACATCAGGTAAGCCGCCAGCAGTCCCAACGCACCGACGGCAACACCCGCTGTCGTCCAAGGATGTTCCTGGGCGTAATCCCGGGTGGCAATTCCGGTTTCCCGGGTCTTCACTTTAACTTCCTCATAGGCATCCGAGAGCAGATGGCGCGAATGTCTCAGCGCGTTCTCGGCGTTGCCTTTGAGTACCTTGAGGGTTCGACGCGACTCGTCCGAAGCGTCGTCCTTCAGGCTTTCCAGGGATTTGAGCAGACTCTCGATCTCCGCTTCCATGCTTTGCAATGAGGCTTTGCGTAATGAGCTGTTAGCCATGGTGGCTCTCCTGCATTGTGGGTGAGTGGCGTGTGTTGGTTGGGACTTCGGGGGCTCGAGAAAGTGCAGAAAAAGTGAACCTCCCTGTGGGATCGACCGACAGAAGTAAGTCAGAAAATCACTGCTAGGCTGTATTTCACACCCTAAGGAGAACGCCATGACTGACCATCACACCTACAAGAAAGTCGAACTGGTTGGCTCGTCCACCAGCAGCATTGAAGACGCAATCAACAACGCACTGGCGGAGGCGCATAAAAGTCTCAAGTACATGGAATGGTTTGAAGTGACTGAGACTCGTGGGCATATCAAGGACGGCAAGGCTGCGCATTTCCAGGTGACACTCAAGGTCGGATTCCGGATTGCCAGTAGCTGAAGCTGGTCTAGTCTTCTGAACTTGTGCGCTGGCCGAGTGCCATTGGACATGGCAAGGCGCTAGATGAGTAAATCCTGCCGTAGGATGGATGCTCCCTTTTGATCCGACCAGAGAATGCCACTGATGAAGAAGTTTATTTTGGCGGTAGGTTTGTTGAGCCTGGCGGGCGCGGCCTTGGCTGACGGCAAGTCCTGCGAAGAACTCAAAGCCGAGATCGCCGCGAAGCTTGATGCCAAGGGCGTTTCCAATTACTCACTGGAAATCGTCGACAAAGGTGCCAGCGCCGGCGGAAAAGTCGTCGGCACATGCGAAAAGGGCACCAAGGAAATTGTCTACAAACGGTAAGCCGTTTACCCGAACCCTGTAGGAGCGAGCTTGCTCGCGATGATCTCCAACGATAACGCTGGACGCCTGGCAGCCCGCGGTGGGTCTCAGGTTTATCGCGAGCATGCTCGGCTCCTACAGCGGCCAGTAATGCAAAACTTCAGCCTTTCATGACCTGCGCCAACAGCTCGTAGGAATGCAGGCGATCCGCGTGTTCGTACAGGTCGCAGGTGAAAATCAGCTCATCGGCTTGCGTCTGCTCAATCAGCACTTCCAGTTTGGCGCGGATTTTCTGCGGGCTGCCAATCATCGCCAGCCCCAGGAAATCCATGACCGCCTCCCTCTCATGGGGCAGCCACAGGCCGTTCATGGTTTCCACCGGTGGACGCTGCACCAGGCTCTGGCCGCGCATCAGGGCGAGGATGCGCTGGAACACCGAGGTCGCCAGGTAGTCGGCCTGTTCGTCGGTATCGGCGGCCACCAATGGCACACCGAGCATTACGTAAGGCTTGTCCAGCACCGCTGAAGGCGTGAAGTGATTGCGGTAGACGCGAATGGCTTCATGCATAAAGCGCGGTGCGAAATGCGAGGCAAAGGCGTAGGGCAAGCCGCGCTCGCCCGCCAGCTGTGCACTGAACAGGCTGGAGCCCAGTAGCCAGATCGGAACGTTGGTATTGGTCCCCGGCATCGCAATGATGCGCTGATCCGGCGTGCGTGGGCCAAGGTAACGCATCAGCTCGGCCACATCCTCCGGGAAGTCGTCAGCGCTGCCGGAGCGCTCGCGGCGCAACGCACGGGCGGTGAGCTGATCGGAACCTGGCGCGCGACCCAGGCCGAGGTCGATACGCCCTGGATACAGGCTTTCAAGGGTGCCGAATTGCTCGGCGATGACCAGTGGCGCGTGGTTGGGCAACATCACCCCGCCCGACCCCACGCGAATCGTCGACGTGCCGCCAGCCAGATAGCCCAACAACACCGATGTCGCAGAACTGGCGATGCCATCCATGTTGTGGTGTTCGGCGACCCAGAACCGGTTGTAGCCGAATTTCTCGACGTGTTGCGCCAGATCCAGCGAATTGCGCAGCGACTGCGCCGCGCTGCCGTTTTCTCGCACGGGCACCAGATCGAGGGTCGAGAACTTGATGTCGGACAGTCGTTTCATAAACCTGCTTCTCCAATTGAGGTGCAGGTTTTTTCTTGCGAACGAAAACCTGCCGAATCCAAAAGCGTGTTTCATGCAATGTGGGCATATACCCGAGTTTCAATAGCAGCGGGAAAATTTCCTACTAAAGGAGTAGGTCAATCGGTTCAAGTGAACTTTGCGCCACGGTCTATCCTCAGAAACCTGTAACCGACAATCACACGGGCGCAACACTCTGCGCCGTATCCCGAGGAGACAGGCATGGCGATCATCAAGAAGGCATCGGCGCATTGGGCCGGTGATTTGAAAACCGGTATCGGCTCGATTTCCACCGAAACCGGCGTGCTCAGGGAAGCGCCCTACGGCTTCAAGGCACGATTCGAAGGCGGCAAAGGCACCAATCCGGAAGAACTGATCGGCGCGGCCCACGCCGGGTGCTTCTCCATGGCCTTCTCCATGATTCTTGGCGAGGCGGGCCTCAAGGCCGACAGTATCGATACCAACGCCGAAGTGACTCTGGACCAGGTGGAAGGCGGTTTCGCGATCACCGCGGTGAAACTGATCCTCAAGGCAAAAATCCCCGGTGCCAGCCAGGCGCAATTTGATGAATTGAGCAAAAAAGCCAAGGAAGGCTGTCCGGTGTCCAAGGTGCTGAATGCGAAAATCAGCCTTGAGGCGACGTTGATCAATTAAACATTGAGATTAAAAGATCGCAGCCTGCGGCAGCTCCTACACAAAGGCGATCCCATGTAGGA
>DATMUG010000137.1:0-5645 GCA_035563915.1 Pseudomonas sp.
CACGTGTTCTAGGCAGTCTTCAACGGTTACGCGGGCCATGGTATTCCTCGGAGCGAATGCAATATGCGCGCTGCCCGGTTGGGCGAGCGGACTGAGCAGTTTAAAAAATCACCAGCGATTAGGGAAGCGCTGATTTTTTGATCAAGCCCTTCAACGCGCTGCAAGTACCAATGTAAAGCCCTCGCAGCGGTTTTGGGAAGAGCGGATCAGCCCAGCAATTCAGCCAGCAATTTGCCGTGACGCTGCTGCTGACGCTTCTGCCGCAGCTGATTGGCACGGAAAATCGCCTTCAAATCGTGCAGTGCGTGGGCGAAATCGTCGTTGATGATCAGGTAGTCATAGTCGACGTAGTGGCTCATTTCGCTGACCGCTTCGCGCATCCGCCCGTCGATGATCTCGTCACTGTCCTGACCACGGTTGGTCAAGCGTTGGTGCAAGGCCTCCAGCGACGGCGGCAGAATGAAGATGGAACGGGCCTGCGGCATCAGCTTGCGCACTTGCTCGGCACCCTGCCAGTCGATTTCCAGAATGAGGTCATGGCCTTCATCCAGCGTCTGCTGCAGGTGGCTTTGAGAAGTGCCGTAGAGATTGCCGAAGACTTCCGCGCGCTCGAGAAAATCCCCGTGCTCGATCATCTTCACGAATTCACTGCGGTCGACGAAGTGATAGTTCACGCCATTCACTTCACCGGGCCGCATGGCGCGGGTGGTGTGGGAGATCGAGACGCGGATCTCCGGGATGGCGTCGGTCAGGGCCTTGACCAGGCTGCTTTTGCCCGCGCCGGAGGGGGCGGAAATGATGTACAGGGTGCCGGTGCTGTGGGTCATGTCAGGTATGCCTTACTCAATATTCTGCACTTGTTCGCGCATCTGCTCGATCAACACCTTGAGGTTGATCGCCGCCTGGGTGCTGCGCGGATCGAAGGCTTTGGAGCCCAATGTGTTAGCCTCGCGATTGAGCTCCTGCATCAGAAAGTCCAGGCGTCGCCCGGCCGCGCCACCGGATTTGAGCACCCGACGAACTTCGATGATGTGAGTGCTCAGGCGGTCCAGTTCTTCGGCGACGTCGCTTTTTTGCGCGAGCATGACCATTTCCTGCTCCAGGCGCTGCGGGTCCATTTCGGCCTTCATGTCGGCAAAACGGTCGAGCACTTTCTGGCGCTGGGCGGCGAGCATCTGCGGAACCAGTTCACGCAGGGTCACCACGTCTTCCTCAATGGATGTCAGGCGATCGTCGATCAGGCGTGCCAGCTCCGCGCCTTCGCGCTCGCGGCCGGCCTTGAGTTCGTTCAAGCCCTGGTTGAAAAGTGCCAGCGCTTCAGCGTTCAAGGCTTGCGGGTCGGTCGCGTCACCTACCAGTACGCCGGGCCAGGCCAGAACTTCGAGGGGGTTCAGCGCTGCCGGATTCTTGATCAGGCTGGCGACGGTCTCGGCAGCGGCGACCAGCTGCGCGGCGCGTGCCTGATCCACTTGCAGTGGTTTACCGGCATTTTCTTCGGTAAAGCGCAGTGTGCATTCGAGCTTGCCTCGGGACACGCCCTGTCGCAGCGCTTCTCGGACAGCTCCCTCGAGATCGCGAAAGGACTCCGGCAGGCGCACGTGGGGTTCCAGGTAGCGGCTGTTGACCGAGCGCAGCTCCCAGCTCAGGGTGCCCTGGACGCCGGCTTTCTCGACGCGGGCGAAGGCGGTCATGCTGTGCACCATGGAGGTACCTCGCAATGCAGATCGGCCAGAAGCTGATGTTCCGGGTATCCGATATGAATGAATTAAAGCCGACTGGCAGCAAAGGCGCAGGATTGTAGCGCAGTGCGGTGGGTGCGCCCAAACACACGAGGTGACAAAGAGCCGCAGCTCGTCGGCGACGGGCTGTTCAGAGCCTTTGCTCGTCGGGGGATTTTTTTAGAAGTGCCCACCGGTGGCTGGCGGCTCTATAATGCTCCGCAGTTTTCCGTCCCCGTACAGGTATCCCTTATGAAACGTCCAAGTGGTCGCGCTGCCGATCAGCTCCGCTCGATCCGCATTACCCGCAACTACACCAAACACGCCGAGGGATCTGTACTGGTGGAGTTCGGTGATACCAAGGTCATCTGCACCGTCAGCGTCGAAAACGGCGTGCCGCGGTTCCTCAAGGGTCAGGGCCAGGGCTGGTTGACCGCCGAGTACGGCATGCTGCCGCGTGCCACCGGCGAGCGTAACCAGCGTGAAGCGAGTCGTGGCAAGCAAGGTGGCCGGACCCTTGAAATCCAGCGCCTGATCGGCCGCTCCCTGCGCGCCGCGCTGGACATGTCCAAGCTCGGCGACGTCACCCTGTATGTCGACTGCGACGTGATCCAGGCCGACGGTGGAACGCGTACCGCTTCCATCACCGGTGCCATGGTTGCGCTGGTCGATGCGTTGAAAGTGATCAAGAAGCGCGGCGGCCTGAAAGCCGGTGACCCGCTCAAGCAGATGATCGGTGCGGTTTCCGTCGGCATGTACCAAGGTGAGCCGGTGCTCGATCTCGACTACCTTGAGGACTCGGCTGCCGAGACCGACCTGAACGTGGTGATGACCAGCACTGGCGGCTTCATCGAAGTTCAGGGTACCGCCGAAGGCGCGCCGTTCCAGCCTGAAGAGTTGAACGCCATGCTGGAGCTGGCGAAAAAAGGCATGAACGAAATCTTCGATCTGCAAAAGGCTGCACTGGCTGACTGATCGGATGGCAACAGGCAAGGAGGATGCCATGAGTGACGAGCAACAACTGCTTCCCACCCCTAGCAAAGAAGTGCGGCAGTGGGCGATGTTCTGTCACTTGTCCGCCTTGCTGGGGATCTGGATTCCGTTCGGCACACTGATCGGCCCGTTGATTCTGTGGCAGATGAAGCGCGAGATGGACCCGTTCATCGATGCTCAAGGTAAGGAAGCGCTGAATTTTCAGATCACCGTCGCTATCGCTTCTGCCATCAGTTTCCTGCTTATGGTGGTGATCATCGGGTTCTTCCTGTTTGGCCTGATTGCCATTGGTGCGCTGGTGCTGACGATCATCGCCGGGGTGAAAGCCAATGAAGGTTTTCCGTACCGTTATCCTTTCACATGGCGTTTGATCAAATAGAGTTCAACAGAGCTGCTATTTTAGAAGACGCGTCGCCGAATGTTTTGAAATATAAAAAGCCCTGACTTGTCAGGGCTTTTTTGCAACTAAACTAACCTTTAATGTATGTAGGACTAATCTGCTCGCGATGAATGGTAGAGAAAGTTTCTATATGTATTTTGCTCTTACATTTTTGGTCACAACTGTAATGTATTAGTGCTGTTCATACCCTTTGCAGCATGACTTTGTGATTGCTAAAGTCCGCGCACGAAATACTCATTCAAAAGTATTTCTATATTTTCAAGCCATCGAAGGCTCTTGAATTCCAGTTTTGTCAGTGTTGAGACAGTCAGCCAATTCATGAGGCGTGCGCAGGGAAAAGTTCGCCTATGAATATATAGCCAAGAATAAATTCAAATGATTCAGCTCGATTTTTATGGAACGCTCGTGGCCGCCTCCCTAGTGCTTCTTTTGGGACGTGGTCTAATTTCTCGTGTTGGTATTCTCCGCAATTTCAATATCCCCGAGCCTGTAGCTGGCGGCCTGTTGGTTGCCCTTGTTCTGCTGGTGTTGCGAACCCTAGATGTTGAAGTTCGTTTCGACACTTCGCTGCAAACTCCCCTGATGCTGGCGTTTTTTGCCACCATCGGTTTGAGTGCAGACTTCGCCAGCCTGAAGAAAGGCGGTCGCGTAGTAGGAGTATTTCTATTGGCAGTCACCGGGCTTCTGGTGCTACAGAACGCCATGGGCATCGGACTGGCAACGTTGTTGGGGCTCGATCCGCTGATGGGGTTGTTGACGGGTTCGATTACCCTGTCGGGCGGTCACGGAACGGGCGCTGCGTGGGGAACAGTATTCAATGAGAAATACGGTCTGGCTTCTGCCTCTGAGCTGGCGATAGCTTCCGCGACGTTCGGTCTGGTGTTGGGTGGATTGATCGGGGGTCCGGTCGCGCGTTTGCTCATCAAACGTGTGGAGGTGCCTGGCTGTAACACGCGGGAAGCGCCGCGCCTGCCCAAGGGTTTTGAACAGCCGAATAAAGAGCGCTCGATCACGCCCTTTACGTTTATCGAAACCCTGGCTCTCATCGCCGTCAGCCTGCTGGCGGGCAATCTTTTAAATGACCAGCTGCACGGGACGGCATTTGAGTTACCGACATTCGTTTGTGTGCTGTTCGTGGGCGTGTTGCTGCGCAACGGTCTTTCGGCATTTGGTTTGTATCGGGTATTCGAGCGTGAAGTCTCGGTACTGGGCAATGTCAGCCTGTCGCTGTTTCTTGCCATCGCGCTGATGTCGCTCAAGCTGTGGGACCTGGCGGCGCTGGCTTTGCCGATCTTCGTCATCCTGGCCGTGCAGGCGTTGGTCATGGCGCTTTTCGCGATTTTCGTGACGTTCAGAATGATGGGCCGCAACTACGATGCGGCGGTGTTAGCGGCCGGGCACTGTGGTTTCGGGCTGGGTGCGACGCCAACGGCCATCGCCAACATGCAGGCGGTGACGCAGCGCTTTGGGCCTTCGCAGATCGCGTTCCTGGTAGTGCCGATGGTGGGCGCGTTCTTTATCGACATTATCAATGTCGTCGTGATCAAGTTGTACTTGGCCTTGCCGTTTATTGCTCCAGTCTGAGGCGCATGGCTGGCACTAAATGGCGCATAAAAAATGCCCGTATCTCGCGATACGGGCATTTTTTACCGTGAAATGATGCCTAGATGGTCAGCGTCCAGTCGTAGTCCACGATCAGCGGCGCGTGCTGCGAGAACCGTGGCTGGCGTGGCAGGCGTGCGCTGCGTACAAAGCGGCGCAGGCCCGGCGTCAGGATCTGGTAGTCGAACCGCCAGCCGAGGTTGAGCATTTCGGCCTGTTCGGTGTCCGGCCACCAGCTGTACTGGTCGCCTTCGCGGCTGACTTCGCGCAAGGCATCGACATAGCCCATGTTGCCGACAATCTCATCCATCCAGGCACGTTCAGGTGCCAGGAAGCCCGGAGATTGCTGGCTATCGCGCCAGTTTTTGATGTCGAGCTTCTGTTGCGCCACGTACAGCGAGCCACAATAAATGTACTCGCGGCGTTTGCGCCGTTGCTTGTCCAGGTACTTGGCGAAGTCGTCCATGAGCTTGAACTTCTGGTTCAAGTCCTCATCGCCGTTCATACCCGACGGAAGCAACAAGGTTGCAATACTGACTTTGTCGAAATCGGCTTGCAGGTAGCGCCCGTAGCGGTCGGCCGTCTCGAAACCGAGACCGCTGATGACAGCCTTCGGTTGCAACCGCGAGTACAAAGCCACACCACCTTGGGCGGGGACTTCGGCGTCGCAGGCATAAAGGAAGTATCCATCCAGTTGGAAGGCTGGATCGTCCAGTTCAAAGGCGGAGGCACGGGTGTCCTGCAGGCAGATGACGTCGGCATTCTGTGCCTGCAGCCAACTGAGCAAACCGCGCTCGACTGCAGCCTGAATACCATTGACGTTCACACTGATGATCCGCATAAATGGCCCCAAAAATCGCGTGCGTGTATGATACACGGCGTCAAGCTAATTAGCTAAATCCGTGGTATTTGGGGTTTTTTTCATGCAAGCG
>DATMUG010000138.1:0-9574 GCA_035563915.1 Pseudomonas sp.
GCGAGCAAGCCCGCTCCCACATGTGAATGCATTCCAAATGTGGGAGCGGGCTTGCTCGCGAAGAACGATAACGCGGTGCTAGAGCTGCCCACGCAACCCGAACCGCTTCATCAATGTCGATTCCAGCAACCCCTTGGGCAACAACGCCGCCAGCAGCGGCAACGCCCGGCTGCCATTGCCGAGGCGAATCAGGCGCGGCGGCTTGCTTTGCTGCACTGCCTTGAGCAGCCCTGCAGCAAACTCACTGGCCGGTGTCGGGTTGTCCTGGGATGCCCTGGCCCGGGCGCGAATGCCTTCACGCAGCGGGAACCAGGGCGATTGTTCACTGATCAGTTGCTCGGCTTCTTCGCCTGCGTTTTTGGCAAAGCTGGAAGCAATCGCGCCGGGTTGCACTTCCATGACCCGTACGCCAAACGGCGCCAGCTCCATGCGCAAGGCATCGCTCAAGGCATGCACCGCGGCTTTGGATGCACAGTAGGCGCCGGCGAATGGCGTGACCAGCACGCCGGACACGCTGCCGACGTTGACCACGATCCCCTTGGCCCGGCGCAAGACCGGGAACAGGGCGCGGGTCACACCGACGATGGCGAACACATTGGTTTCGAACTGGCGCTGCATCGCCACTACACCGCCATCGAGCAACGGCCCCATGGCGCCGTAACCGGCGTTGTTGATCAGCAGGTCGAGGCCGCCATGTTGCTGGTTGATCCGTTCGCTCAACTGCTCGAGCGCCTGGGCGTCGTTGACGTCCAGTTGCACGGCAGTGAAACCGGCGGCGGTCAGCATCGCCACATCCTCGGGCTTACGGGCGCTGGCCCAGACTTTATAGCCGGCAGCTTTGAAGGCATCGGCCAGGGCGCGGCCGATGCCGCTGGAACAACCGGTAATCAACGCTACGGGCATGGCGCGGTCCTTGTGCAAATAGAGGAGGAGCAATCAGTCGGGGCGGTTCAGTCGGAGAAGCTTCCCTGCAAACGCTCGGCACGAAACTCCAGGGTTTCCGGGCGGTAGCCGGGGCGCAGGGGTGGCAGCGGCAAGCAGTCTTCCCAGTGGTCGCCGGCCTGCAATTCGCCGGGGCCACGGTAGCGCGGAGCGGTGTATTGATTGTCGGCCAGGTTGACCGTGTCGCCCGGTGCATAGGCGGCCACCCGCCAGCGCAGCTCGGTCAGCGGCACATCGTTGCCGTTGTTCATGGTGAGTTTCAGGGGGCGGTCGGCGGGGCACTGCTGCGGTGCGTAGCTGATGCGCAATTCCAGGCGCTGCAATTGCTTGAGTTCGCGGTGGTCCATCCAGATCACCCAAGTGGCAACGATGCCCAGGCCGACGGCAGCCGCCAGGGAAACCGGCAGGGCCTTGGCCGGGTAGCGCAGCAACAGGATTACCCAGGTGATGACCAGCAGGATGCCGATGAACATGGGGTGCAGACCTCGGGGGTAGATAGGGCCATCGTACCTAAGGGCAGGGGAGGTTGGCGATGGGGGAGATTTTTGTGGTGAGCGTGATGGCCCCTTCGCGAGCAAGACAACACAAAAAACAGGCGAAAAAAAGCCCCTGGCCAACCCGCTGCGGATAGGGAACGCAGCAGGCCGGTCAGGGGCTCAAGGTCTACAGAGGCTTACTGCGCGATGGTCTTCACCGACACGCCACGCTCGATCGGGGTGGTACGACCGTAGATATCGTCATAGCGCTCGATATCGTCTTCGCCCAGGTAGCTGCCCGATTGCACTTCGATGATTTCCAGCGGGATCTTGCCCGGATTGCGCAGGCGGTGAACCGAGGCGATCGGGATGTAGGTCGACTGGTTTTCGGTGAGCAGGAACACGTTTTCGTCGCAGGTCACTTCAGCGGTGCCACTGACCACGATCCAGTGTTCGGCACGGTGGTGGTGCATCTGCAGCGACAGGCACGCGCCCGGCTTGACCGAGATGTGCTTGACCTGGAAGCGCCCGCCCATGTCCACCGAGTCGTAGGAACCCCACGGACGATAGACCTCGCAGTGGTTCTGGGTTTCGCTGCGGCCCTGTTCGTTGAGGGTGTTGACCATCTGTTTCACGCCTTGGACCTTGTCCTTGTGCGCAATCATCATGGCGTCCTTGGTTTCCACCACAACGATGTTTTCCAGGCCGATCACCGACACCAGTTTGCCGTTGCCGTGGATCATGCAGTTCTTGCTGTCCTGGATAACCACGTCGCCCTTGGTGACGTTGCCGTTGGCGTCTTTTGCATTCACTTCCCACAACGACGACCAGCAGCCGACGTCGCTCCAGCCCGCCGTCAGCGGCACCACGCAGGCGCGCTGGGTTTTTTCCATCACCGAGTAGTCGATGGAGTTGTCCGGGCAACAGGCGAAGGTGGCTTCGTCGATGGTGACGGAGTCGGCGTCCTGCTGGCTGCGCTCCAGGGTCAGCAGGCAGGTGTCGTAGATGTCCGGGTCATGCTTTTTCAGCTCTTCGAGGAAGCGGCTGGCGCGAAACAGGAACATGCCACTGTTCCAGAAATAGCCACCGGACTGAACGTATTCGGTGGCGCGTTTCACGTCGGGTTTTTCGACGAAGTGCGAGACGCGGCTGACGCCTTCAGGCAGCAACGAATCATTGGTCGACTTGATGTAGCCATAACCGGTTTCCGGTTTGGTGGCCGGTACGCCAAACAACACCATCTCGCCGTTTTCGGCAGCGACCGTGGCCAGGGCCAGGGCGCGTTGCAGGGCTTTCTGGTCTTCCAGCACGTGGTCGGCCGGCAGCACCAGCATCAACTCGTCGCGACCTTCATTGACCAGCATCATCGCGGTCAGGGCCACGGCCGGTGCGGTGTTGCGACCAAAGGGTTCCATCAGGATGCGCTGGGTTTCCAGTTTGCGAGCGGCCAGTTGCTCGTTGACGATGAAGCGGTGGTCCTTGTTGCAGACCACGATCGGGGTGTCCATGCCTTCGAACACCAGGCGTTCAAGGGTTTGCTGGAACAGGGTGTGCTCACCGGTCAGGGCCAGGAACTGTTTTGGGAACTGCTTGCGCGAAAGCGGCCAGAGACGTGAACCGCTACCACCTGACAAGATCACCGGAATCATGTTGTTACTCCTTGCAAATCGTTTGGTTAGAGCGACGAACGTTGTGTCGTTTCACTCTTGTTTTTGTTCCGTATCTGAGTGACGCCTCGGTCCAGTGTGGGAGCGGGCTTGCTCGCGAAAGCGGTGGATCAGCCAACATCGTCGTTGAATGTGAGACCGTATTCGCGAGCAAGCCCGCTCCCACAATGGGAACCGGGTCAATCAGGTAAATGTATTAGCGCGTCGACACCGGGCGTTTTACCCAGACCGGCGACAGGCTGCTGCCATTACCGGTGACGTACAGCACCGCGGCTTCACCGCGTTCCAGGGCTACTGGCTTGACGTCGCCGACTTTCGTTGCGCCATCGTATAGCGCCAGGCTCACTTTGACCGGGTTGATTTCACGTTCACCACGGCCCTTGGGGGCCACGTTCGGCACCACGTCAGTCTTGCCGTCGGCGGTCTTCAGGGTCAGCGCCTTGTCACTCAGGTTCTGCACGCGGACCAGGGATTTCTGTTTGTTCTTGAACGGCGGCTCTTCGATCAGTTGCGGCGCGCCACTGGCGTTGTTGACCAAGGTGTAATAGTGGTCACCGGCCAGCTTCACCGGCAGGGTCTGGCTGCCGACCTTGGCGCTGTAGTCACCGCCTGGCATGAAGCTGAAGTCACTGCTCGACAGCGGCGCCACGTCGCTGAGGTTAGTGCTGCCCACGGTGGCGCTGACTTCGGCGTTGCTGGCGTTGTAGATACGCACGAAGGTCGAGCCTTTTGGCGCGGTCGGGCCGTACAGCGCCGCGTCGCCACCGGCGAAGGCCTGCATCGAGAGCACACTCATACCAGCAACCAGAGCAAAGGTCTTGGCGAGACGACGAGGAGTAGTAGTGAAAGTCATGGTAGTACCTCTCTCTTTCAGTTTTGCGCCCGGTCGGGCGTCTCGGATTTAGTGTTTGCGGCTACGTTTTGTTGGCGAGCGCCGGCTTGTTTGAGCTCTGCGACCCACTGCGGGTCGGCGTCGCCGATTTCGTTGTTCACAGGCAGATAACGTTCAGGAAACTCCCAGATCAGCACCTGGGGCGGGCTGTTCTTGAAAGCGTCGCTTTTGAGGTAACTGAGCATCGGCAGGATCGGGCCGTGACCGTCTTCGGCGTAATTGACCACGTCGCTGCGCAGGGCTTGCTTGAGCGCGCCCACAAAATTCCAGTTGGGGTTGGCGCTGTAGCTGGTACCGATCAGTGCCACCGGCACTTCGGTGTTGGCGAACAACGCGTCGTCACCGGCAGGCTGATCGCCGGCGGCTACGGTGTTGCGCTTTTGCAAAGGCTCTTGTGCCGGCATCAGGTTTTCGAACAGCGGGTCCAGCGGCAGGAACAGACGCAGGTCGCCCTTGTGCGTGACCTTTTCCGCCGGTTCAGTGACGAAGGTCTGCGGTTCGCCGCTCAGCGGGTATTTCTCGGCGATGGTCCTGGCCAGGCGGTTGGCGGCGATTTCGGCGCCTTCCGGGGTCCAGTGGGTGTCGGTGCGCAGGAACACTTGCTTGCCGTCGTTCTTGGCGGCTTGCAACGGGCCCAACAGGTCTGGTGCCGGAATCCGGTCGGCGGCCAGGCGCTTGTGGAAGTCCTGGTAGAGGTTGGCGTGGATGCTGGCCGGTTTCACCTCACCGAGGTGTTCCGGGTACAGGCGCACCTTGGCCGGAACCACCGCCATCACCAGTTGCACGCCTTTTTCTTTCAGGGTCTGGCGCACGCCTTCGACCAGCGCGTAGTTGCCTTGCAGGTTCAACTCTTCGTTGACCACCGGGTGGAATTCTTCATCGCTGTACAGCCACTGATCGCGACCGAGCACCACGCCCGGACGACCTTCGTTGAACAGTTTGAAATCCAGCGCCGCCCAGAGGTTGGTGCCCAGGCGTTTGATCGGGAATTCGTCGTCGTAGTGCGTCTCCACCGCCTTGGTCCAGCGGCCGTTGAGCACCGTCGCGTCGGCGTTGGTGCTGAAGCCCAGGAAACTGCGAACCGACCACAGGCCCAGGGCCAGGAGGGTCGCCAGAAACAGGGCGATGTAGAAGATGCGTAATGAGCGGGTCATGGTCAGATCCCTCAGAACTGGAAGTAAAGGAACGGCGAGAAGCTTTGCGCCGAGAGTTTGAGAATCGAGGCGATGAACAGCAGCAACACCAGGGCGCGCATCACGTAGCGCGACCAGTCAGCGGTCCAGTAGGCCGGTTGCACCTGGGCGTCGACGCCGACGGTGTAGCCAGGCTGGTGGATGCTGGCCGGGTTATCCCCAGGCACGGCCTTGATCGTGCCGGCGGTCGCGGCGGCCGGACCATCGGCATCGACAGTCACCGCAGGCTTGGTCTTGACCGGTGGCTGGTTGGTGTAGAAGTCGCGCAGGCCGAAGAACGCCAGGGTCACGTACGCCACGATCAGCGTCGCGATTTGCAGGCCGGTGAGGCTGGCCTGGTTGAGTTCCGAGAGCGACCAGTCACCGAAGCTGAACATCGCGCCGTACATGCGACCGGCCACGTGCAGATTCTCGGCACGGAAAATCACCCAGCCCATCACCACCAGCAGGAAGGTCAGCGCCCAGCGGATCGGGTTGAAGCGGCGTGGTGAAGTGTTGAGGCCGATGGCTTTTTCAATCGCCAGCCACGTGCCGTGCCACGCACCCCAGACGATGTAGGTGATGTTCGCGCCGTGCCACAGACCACCGAGCAGCATGGTCAGGAACAGGTTGCGATAGGTCATCAGCGTGCCTTTGCGGTTACCGCCCAGGGTGATGTACAGGTAGTCACGCAGCCAGGTCGACAGACTGATGTGCCAGCGGCGCCAGAACTCGGTGATCGACTGGCTGACGTAGGGCTGCTTGAAGTTTTCCATGAAGCGAAAACCCATCATCAAGCCCAGGCCGATGGCCATGTCGCTGTAGCCGGAGAAGTCGAAATACAGTTGTGCTGTGTAGGCCAACGCGCCAAGCCAGGCATCGCCCGTGGTCGGGTTTTGCAGGGCGAAGCAATGGTCGGCCACCACCGCGAGGGTGTCGGCGATGAAGACTTTCTTGATGAAACCCTGCATGAACCGCGTGCAGCCCTCGGAGAACTTGTCGAGGGTGTGGGTGCGGTTGTTGAACTGATCGGCCAGGTCACGGAAACGCAGCACGGGGCCGGCGATCAGGTGCGGGAAGATCGCCACGAACGCCGCGAAGTCGATCAGGTTGCGGGTCGCCGGGGTGTCGCCACGGTAGACATCGATGATGTAGCTGATGGACTCGAAGATGTAGAACGAGATACCGATCGGCAACAGCACATGGGTCAGGATGAAAGGCTCCAGGCCCACCGAGGTCATCATGGCGTTGATGCTGTCGACGCCGAAGTTGGCGTACTTGAAGTAGCCCAGGATGCACAGGTCGACGGCCACGCCGAGCAGCAGCCAGCGCTGCGCCGGTTTGGTCTTGACCCCGGCGGCACCGACTCGCAGGCCGATCCAGTAGTTCCACAATGTCACGGCGGCGAACAGCGCCAGGAAGTCCACACGCCACCAGGCGTAGAACACGTAGCTGGCGATCAGCAGCAGCAGATTGCGATAGCGTTGCCCGCTCAGGTAGTACAAGCCGAGAAAGATCGGCAAGAACAAAAACAGGAACACGTTGGATGAAAAAACCATCCCGATCTCTCCTTGTTTAACCAACAGTCAAGGGCCAACGGCCCCCCCAAACCCCCAACCGAAAAACCGGGGGGAATCACTCAACTCAAAGCCTTGCACCGGCCCCCTGTGGGAGCGGGCTTGCCCGCGAAAGCGGTGTGTCAGTCGACATCATTGGTGGATGTCAGACCGCATTCGCGAGCAAGCCCGCTCCCACATTGGGTATGTGTTTGACTTAAGAACCCTTGTTGCCTTTTTCATTGGCCGGGTCGTAGACACGGGTCAGGTCACCGCCCAGGCGGAAGGTCTTGAATGGCTGCATCGAATGCTTCTTCTCAAGCACATCCGCCGAGCAGGTGTAGAGCGTGCAGAACGGTTCAAGCCAGGCGAATTTCATGTCCTCTTTCAAATCGGTCATGTCCTGTTCCTTGCCGTTCTTCCTCTCGAATTCATCCGGGTCTTTCACCCCCGCGAGCACGCGATCACCCAGGCGCTTGAGGGCGCCGTTGTTTTCCTGGCGCAGATCCACACCGTTGACCTGGGCGAAACTGGCGATCATTGCCAGCGGCGGCAGGGCGTAGTTGTGGTAGGCCAGCGCCCGTTGCTGGCGCTTGAGTTCGTTGGGCAGATAGCCGTCGGCGTCGACCTGACTGGCGCCGACCTTGTATTCCTTCACCGCCCAATCGAACAGGTCGCGACGGTTGGTGGCGATGGACGTCGCCATCACCGACCAGGCCGCCCAGTACGAGTGGTTGTTGGTTTTTTCCAGCGGCAGGTTGTCCCAGTCGCTGACCACCTGATCGGCCATTTTGCTGAACCAGGCTTCAATCAACTGCGATTCCTGCTGGTGATTGGCCAGTGGATGGGAGTCGGAAAACTTCAGGCGAATGTACGAGGACGCCATGCTGCCCAGGGCCCATTTGCGCATCGACTTGCCGGTGTGGTTGAAGTCCTTGGACATCAACGCATCGGCCTTGGCCCACGCCGTCAACCAATTGAGCGTGCATTCCAGTTGCTCCGCACGACCGTCGCGCATGAACTGCATGACCCGCTTGGCGGTACCGCGCTCGACTTTGGTGATGTCGGCGGTGCTGTCGCGGAAGGCTTTTTCCGATTGCACGTTCAGGGTCGCGCGGGCCTTGTCCGAGCCTTCGTACTTGCTGCGAAATTGCAGCGAGCCGGTGTACGGCGTCGGCATGGCCTCGCAGCCTTCGCTCTTGTCGCCGGTTTTGACTTTTTCGATGGGCGCGAAGTAACCCTGGGGCGGACGCAGTGGCGCCGCTGCCTGAGTCGCTGCGGCAAACATCGCCAGGCTCAATAGCGTCAGTGTTGCAAGTGTCGGATTTCGCATAGCAGACCTCATTGCCCGACCGAAGCAGTACGCTGCTCGGCGCCGGGGAATACGTTGCGTTTGCAGATTTTCGCTTCGACCTTCTGTGGCGCGGCATCTGCTTTTTCAGGGCCCTGGACTTCGACGGCCAGCAGATTCTGCGAGGCCCAGTCTTCGTCCGTGCGCAACTCGAAGGCGAAACGCCCGTCGGTGTCGGAGGTTTCCGGTTTTTCGATCTTGATGTCCTCGTGGCGCCCGTTCATGTACCAGAGGGTGGCTTGCAGGGTTTTCACCGAGGTATCGGCGAAGCGGATGTCGACCTGGTGATTGCTGTTACGCAGGTCGAGGTTTTTGCTGTTGACCATCAGTTCGTTCTTGCCCGGCTTCAAGGTGGTGCTGCTGGACATCTGTGCGTCCTTGCCTTCGCAACCGTTGTCCAGCAGCGCCATCATCTGGCGGTAGATGGTTTCCTGGTCCAGGCGGTACAGCGGCGAGAACTCCCAGATGAGAATCTTCGGCGGGTTCTTCTGGAACTCGTCGCTGCCCAGGTACTGCAGCATCGAACCTTCCAGGCCGCCACCGGGGAACGCCACATTGAGAATGTCGGCGCCGATGGCCTCTTCGAGGAAACCGGCGAAGTTGTAGTTCTTGCCGCTGTGGGAGGTGCCCACGAGGGTGATTTGCGGATTGCCGGAATCGCCGAACAGATCGCCATCGCCCGCTTCGCCCTTGGGCTCGGTGGTGAATTGATCCATGTACTGGATGGCGTAGCTGGTGCCACAGAGTTGACCGGCCATGTTGTGCAGGGTTCCGGTCTTGCCCATGCGACCGGACTTGTGGGTCTCGAATTCACGCTTGGGAATGTCGGCGAACTCAGGCAGTTGCTTGACCTTCTCGGCGACGATTTTCGCTGTGCGCTGGGCGCCGTACGGGGTCCAGTGCTGGTCGCCGCGGAAGTAGAAATCGTGGGCCGGCAGGGTGTCGGGCAGCGACTCGTTGGTCAGCGGCGACAGGTCAGGCACCACGTAACCCATGGCGGCGAAACGGCCGAGCATGGTCTTGTAGTTGCGCAGTGCCTTGTCGAAATCGAAGCTGGCTTTCTCGGCCGGATTCAACTTGTTGCGGTTCACCAGGCCACGGGTCGGTTGATAAACCACCACCAGTTCCACGCCTTTGCTCTTGAACGCATCGTGCAGTTGTTTCATGCGTTTGTAGCCGGCGGGGGTGGTGTCGAATTCGGTGCGCAAGTCTTCTTGCGTACGGAACAACCAGTCGCCCTGAGCCTGCACCAGCGTGGTGAAGTTCTGCTGGTAGCGGGTGGTGTAGTTCTTCGGATCGTGGGCGGCCGGGCACAGGCTGCAGCACGGTTCGGCAGTGAAGCTTGGTGCTTTGACTTCATCGGCGCGAACGCCGGCACTGGCGGCGAGAACGCCCGCCGTCAGGGCCGACAGGCTGAGTAATTTGATCAGGTGTGGGTGCATAAAATTATCCTCAGTCCCGCATTTCGGTCTGGCGTTCGACAGGGTCGATCAGCACGGCTTTCTGCTGGCGCACCAG
>DATMUG010000139.1:0-8423 GCA_035563915.1 Pseudomonas sp.
GCCCGTCGCGATGAAGAGAAATCCCGCGCCAAGGAGCGCGTGTACTCGTTCCGCGACAGCAAGCACCGCTGGGATCCGAAAAACCAGCGTCCCGAGTTGTGGAACGTCTACAACGGCAAGGTCAACAAGGGCGAGTCGATCCGTGTATTCCCGCTGTCGAACTGGACCGAGCTGGACATCTGGCAGTACATCTATCTTGAAGGCATCCCGATCGTTCCGCTGTACTTCGCCGCCGAGCGTGAAGTCATCGAGAAGAACGGCACCCTGATCATGATCGACGACGAGCGCATCCTCGAACACCTGAGCGATGAAGACAAAGCCCGCATCGTCAAAAAGAAAGTGCGTTTCCGTACCCTTGGCTGCTACCCGTTGACGGGCGCGGTGGAGTCCGAGGCCGAAAGCCTCACGGACATCATTCAGGAAATGCTCCTGACGCGAACTTCCGAGCGCCAGGGCCGTGTCATCGACCACGATGGCGCAGGCTCGATGGAAGACAAAAAACGTCAAGGTTATTTCTAAGGGGCTGTCATGTCGCACGCATCTGATTTGATCAGCGAGGACATCCTCGCCTACCTGGGCCAGCACGAACGTAAAGAGCTGCTGCGCTTTCTGACCTGCGGTAACGTCGACGACGGCAAGAGCACCCTGATCGGGCGCCTGCTGCACGACTCCAAGATGATCTACGAAGATCACCTGGAAGCGATCACCCGCGATTCGAAAAAAGTCGGCACCACCGGCGAAGACATCGACCTGGCGTTGCTGGTCGACGGCCTGCAGGCCGAGCGTGAGCAGGGCATCACCATCGATGTCGCCTACCGCTACTTCTCCACCGCCAAGCGCAAATTCATCATCGCCGACACCCCCGGCCATGAGCAGTACACCCGCAACATGGCCACCGGTGCGTCCACCTGTGACCTGGCGATCATCCTGGTCGACGCCCGTTACGGCGTGCAGACCCAGACCCGTCGCCACAGCTTCATCGCCTCTCTGCTGGGTATCAAGCACATCGTCGTCGCCATCAACAAGATGGACCTCAAGGACTTCGATCAAGGTGTGTTCGAGTCGATCAAGGCCGACTACCTGAAGTTCGCCGAAGGCTTGAAGCTCAAGCCGACCAGCATGCACTTCGTGCCGATGTCTGCCCTCAAGGGCGACAACGTGGTGAACAAGTCCGAGCGCTCGCCGTGGTACACCGGCCAGTCGCTGATGGAAATTCTCGAGACCGTGGAAGTGGCGGGCGACCGCAATTTCACCGACATGCGTTTCCCGGTGCAGTACGTCAACCGTCCCAACCTGAACTTCCGTGGTTTCGCCGGCACCCTGGCCAGCGGCATCGTCAAGAAGGGCGACGAAGTCGTGGTGCTGCCGTCGGGCAAGAGCAGCCGCGTGAAGTCTATCGTCACCTTCGAAGGTGAGCTGGAGCACGCAGGCCCAGGTCAGGCGGTGACGCTGACCATGGAAGACGAAATCGACATCTCCCGTGGCGACCTGCTGGTCCATGCCGACAACGTGCCGCCGGTGACTGACAGCTTCGAAGCGATGCTGGTGTGGATGGCCGAAGAGCCGATGCTGCCGGGCAAGAAATACGACATCAAGCGCGCCACCAGTTACGTGCCGGGCTCCATTGCCAGCATCGTCAACAAGGTCGACGTGAACACCCTGGAAGAAGGGCCGGCCAGCGCGCTGCAACTGAACGAAATCGGCAAGGTCAAGATCGCGCTCGACGCGCCGATTGCCCTCGACGGTTACGACAGCAACCGCACCACCGGTGCGTTCATCGTTATCGACCGTTTGACCAACGGCACCGTTGGTGCGGGCATGATCGTCGCTCAACCGGTGGCCCACGGCACCAGCACCCACCACGGCAAACTGGCTCACGTGGCCACTGAAGAACGCGCCCTGCGTTTCGGCCAGCAACCAGCCACCGTGTTGTTCAGCGGCTTGTCGGGCGCGGGCAAATCCACTCTGGCTTATGCTGTCGAACGCAAACTGTTCGACCTGGGGCGTGCGGTGTTTGTGCTCGATGGCCAGAACCTGCGCCACGACCTGAACAAAGGTCTGCCACAGGATCGCGCCGGACGTACCGAGAACTGGCGTCGTGCCGCTCACGTGGCGCGTCAGTTCAACGAAGCCGGTCTGCTGACCCTGGCAGCCTTCGTTGCACCGAGTGCCGAAGGTCGCGAGCAAGCCAAGGACCTCATCGGCAAGGACCGTCTGCTGACGGTCTATGTCCAGGCTTCGCCAGCGGTCTGCGCCGAGCGTGACCCACAAGGCCTGTACGCCGCGGCCGGGGATAACATCCCGGGTGAGTCCTTCCCGTACGATGTGCCGCTGGATGCCGATTTGGTGATCGACACCCAGTCCGTGTCGCTGGAAGAAGGCGTCAAGCAAGTGCTGGATCTGCTGCGTAAACGCGGCGCGATCTAAGCACTGACCGCTAAATGGAAACCCGCCGATGAGTGATCATCGGCGGGTTTTTTTGTGTCTTGCGATATTCAGATGTGGGAGCGGGCTTGCTCGCGAATACGGATAAACATTCAACGGATTTGTAGGCTGACACACCGCCTTCGCGAGCAAGCCCGCTCCCACAGGGGATCACTGTTGTCTCGGATATTCGCGGTGCATCTGCCCCAACAACGCATCCTTGTCCTGCCACATCTGATTGATCCAGCCCTGGAACTGCAGGCGGTACTCACCGTCCTGGTCGTAGTTCTTGCCGATGAACTGCGGCGGTATCTTCAATTCTTCAAAGTGCACCACCACGTCCGCAACGTTGCCACACAACAGATCCCAGAAGCCGGGGCGGCCCGCCGGGTAGTGAATCGTCACGTTGACGATCGATTCAAGCTGTTCACCCATTGCATCCAGCACAAAGGCAATGCCGCCGGCCTTGGGTTTGAGCAGGTACTTGAACGGTGACTGCTGCTGCGCGTGCTTGCCGTCGGTAAAGCGCGTGCCTTCGACGAAGTTGAAAATCCCGACCGGGTTGTCGCGAAACTTCGCGCAGGTCTTGCGGGTGGTTTCCAGGTCCTTGCCTTTCTTTTCCGGGTGCTTCTCCAGATACGTCTTGGAGTAGCGTTTCATGAACGGAAAGCCCAGTGCCCACCACGCCAGCCCGATCACCGGCACCCAGATCAGTTCCTGTTTGAGAAAGAACTTCAGCGGCTGGATACGCCGGTTGAGCACGTATTGCAGCACCAGAATGTCGACCCAGCTCTGGTGGTTGCTGGTGATCAGGTAGGAGTGCCGATAGTCCAGGCCGTGCAGGCCGCTGATGTGCCAGCGGGTGTGGCGCACCAGATTCATCCAGCCTTTGTTGAGACTGATCCAGGCTTCGTGGGTATGACTCATCAACCAGCCGGCAATGCGCTGGGTCAGGGCGAAGGGCAATGCCTTGACCAGCGCCACACAGAACAGGAACGAGCAAAGCAGAATCGTGTTCAACGCCAACAGCAGCGAAGCAATGACACCGCGCAGCGGTGCAGGTAGAAAGTCCAGCATTTAAACATCCATGGGTCGGTTGGCTGCCTGAATCGCGGTCAACGCGATGGTGTAGACGATGTCGTCGACCTGCGCACCGCGCGGCAAGTCGTTCACCGGTTTGCGCAGGCCCTGCAGCATGGGCCCGAGGCTGACGCAGTCGGCGCTGCGCTGGACGGCTTTGTGGGTGGTGTTGCCGGTATTGAGGTCGGGGAACACGAACACCGTGGCGCGACCGGCCACCTGACTGTTCGGCGCCAGTTGCCGGGCCACGGTTTCGTTGGCGGCCGCGTCGTACTGCAAAGGGCCGTCTATCAGCAGCGAGCGTTGCTGTTCATGGGCGAGCAACGTCGCTTCGCGGACCTTCTCGACTTCTTCGCCGCTGGCCGACTCACCGCTGGAATAGCTGATCATCGCCACGCGCGGCGTGATGCCGAATGCTGCTGCCGAGTCCGCGCTTTGCAGCGCGATCTCCGCCAGTTCGCTGGCGCTGGGGTGCGGGTTCATCACGCAGTCGCCGTAGACCAGTACCTCTTCGGGAAACAACATGAAGAACACCGACGACACCAGGGTGCAGCCTGGCGCGGTCTTGATCAGTTGCAGGGCCGGGCGGATGGTGTTGGCCGTTGAGTGAATGACCCCGGACACCAGGCCGTCGACTTCATCCAGCGCCAGCATCATGGTGCCGATCACCACGGGGTCTTCCAGTTGTTGCTCGGCCATGGGCGCGTTGAGGCTTTTGGTCTTGCGCAGCTTCACCATCGGCTCGACATAGCGCTCGCGGATCAGGTCCGGGTCGAGAATTTCCAGGCCCGCTGGGAGTTCGATGCCCTGGGCGCGGGCGACCGCTTCGACGTCAGCCGGTTTGGCCAGCAACACGCAGCGAGCAATACCGCGTGCCTGGCAAATCGCAGCCGCCTGCACGGTCAGCGGCTCGCTGCCTTCGGGCAGGACAATGCGCTTGTTGGCGCTCTGGGCGCGCTGGATCAATTGATAACGGAACACCGCCGGCGACAGGCGCATTTCCCGTGGTGTGCCGCAGCGCTGATGCAGCCAGTCGGCGTCCAGATAGCCGGCGACGAAATCGGTGATGATCTCCGCGCGCTCACGGTCGTCGATCGGAATTTCCTTGTTCAAGCCGTTCAGCAGGTTGGCGGTGTCGTAGGAGCCGGTGCTCACCGACAGGACCGGCAGGCCGGCCTGCAAGGCGCCACGGCACAGCTCCATGATGCGTGGATCGGGCAGGGTGTCGCTGGTCAGCAACAGGCCCGCCAGCGGCACGCCGTTGAGCGCCGCGAGGCTGACGGCGAGGATGATGTCGTCACGATCGCCGGGGGTGACCACCAGCACGCCGGGCTTGAGCAGCTCCACGGTGTTGCGCATGGTGCGTGCGCAAATGATGATCTTGGTCATGCGCCGGGTTTCATAATCGCCGGCATTGAGCACCTGGGCGCCCATCAGGTCGGCCACGTCGCGGGTACGCGGGGCGTTCAGCTCCGGCTGGTACGGGATGCAGCCCAGCAGGCGGAAGTCGCCACTGCGCAGCAGCGGCGAATGTTCTTTCAGGCGCGCGGCGAAGGCATCCATGCTCTCGTCGGTCTTGACCTTGTTGAGGATTACGCCGAGGACCTTCGGGTCTTTCGGCCCGCCGAACAATTGCGCCTGCAATTCCACACGCCCGGACAACTCGGTCAATACTTCATTTTCCGGGGCCGACACCAGAATCACTTCAGCATCCAGACTTTTGGCCAAATGCAGATTGACCCGCGCGGCATAACTGGCGCTGCGGGTCGGCACCATGCCTTCGACGATCAACACGTCTTTGCCGATGGCGGCCTGTTGATAAAGGGTGATGATTTCTTCGAGCAACTCATCGAGTTGACCGTCGCCGAGCATGCGCTCGACGTGGGCCAGGCCCAGCGGTTGTGGCGGCTTCAGGCCGTGGGTGCGCGCCACCAGTTCGGTGGAACGCTCAGGCCCCGTGTCGCCCGGGTGCGGTTGGGCAATCGGTTTGAAAAAGCCGACCTTGAGGCCGGCGCGTTCCAGGGTTCGTACCAGCCCGAGGCTGATGGACGTCAGGCCCACGCCAAAATCGGTGGGTGCGATAAAAAAAGTTTGCATGCGGATTCTCTGAAGGAGCAGGCAAAGGTGACGACCTATGGCTGGTCGACTACCGAAATTCAGTCGCCAAGGTTATCGCTAACCAAGCCCTGTGCGCACCAACCGCAATCAAAGGGCTGGCCTATTTTTTCACGGCGCTGTACGGGATCCATGACCCAGGCCCGGGATTGCCACGGCGGTTGGTGGCGCAGGTGCTGGGTGTGGCCGCAGGAAAGATCGACCACCCAATGCCCTTCCTCGTCCTGATGAAAGCCTGTGATCGTCACGTCCCGTCTGTCCGGGTTGTGTTCGCTTTCGAGCGATTGCTTCGCTAAACTGCGTCTTTCATCATTCTTATGCAAAAGGTCTCGCCCCATGCTGATCGCCGCCAATAAGGCTGTCTCCATCGACTATACCCTGACCAACGACGCTGGTGAGGTCATCGACAGCTCCGCCGGCGGCGCGCCGCTGGTCTACCTGCAAGGCGCAGGCAACATCATTCCGGGCCTGGAAAAGGCGCTGGAAGGCAAAGCGGTCGGCGACGAGCTGAACGTATCCGTAGAACCTGAAGACGCCTACGGCGAATACGCCGCTGAACTGGTCAGCACCCTGAGCCGCAGCATGTTCGAAGGCGTCGACGAGCTGGAAGTGGGTATGCAGTTCCACGCTTCCGCTCCGGATGGCCAGATGCAGATCGTGACCATCCGCGATCTGGACGGCGACGACGTTACCGTCGACGGCAACCACCCACTGGCTGGCCAGCGTCTGAATTTCCAGGTCAAGATCATCAATATCCGTGACGCCAGCCAGGAAGAAATCGCTCATGGTCACGTCCATGGCGAAGGTGGCCATCACCACTGATTTCTGCGCTAAGCTCAGATAACTGGAGAGGCGCCCCGAGGGCGCCTTTTTAGTCTGCGGCTGTCCCAGGCGACACCGCCAAGTCGTTGTTTCGAGAAAAACACGGGAATCTGGAGTACGTCATGAGTGCTTTTCACGACCTTAATTTGACAGGCCTGGACGGTAAGGCGCTTCCTTTGGCGCCGTTCAAGGGGCACGTCGTGCTGGTGGTCAACGTGGCCTCCAAGTGCGGCCTGACGCCACAGTACGCGGCGCTGGAAAACCTATACCAGCAATACAAGGCCAAGGGTTTCAGTGTGCTGGGCCTGCCGTGCAACCAGTTTGCCGGCCAGGAACCGGGCTCCGAACAAGAGATCCAGGAGTTCTGCAGCCTCAACTACGGCGTGACCTTTCCGTTGTCCAGCAAACTGGAAGTCAACGGTCATGAACGGCATCAGTTGTACAAACTGCTGGCGGGCGAGGGCGCTGAATTCCCCGGTGACATCACCTGGAATTTCGAGAAATTCCTGTTGGGCAAGGACGGGCGCGTGCTGGCGCGGTTCTCGCCACGTACCGCTCCAGACGATCCAACTGTCGTTCAGGCGATCGAAAAAGCCCTGGGCTGACACCCCCACCCAGTAGGAGCGAGCTTGCTCGCGATGGTCGTGAACGATAACGCGGGGTGCCTGACACTCCGCAGCGTTCTCAGGTTCATCGCGAGCAAGCTCGCTCCTACAGTATTCCGCCTTTTAAACCTTAATCACCCAAATCAATAGTGCTGTTCATCACGGTGCGCTCTCCATATTATCGCCGTCATAAAGTCTATTCCCGTGGAGCGTCCAAATGCCCGTACAAGCCCTGTTCAAACCGTTCCACCTCGGCAACCTTGAACTGCCGACCCGCGTCGTCATGGCGCCGATGACCCGCTCGTTTTCTCCCGGCGGCATTCCTAATTCCAAAGTGATCGAATACTACCGTCGTCGTGCCGCGGCCGGCGTAGGCCTGATCATCACCGAAGGCACCACCGTCGGGCACAAGGCCTCCAACGGCTACCCGAACGTTCCGCATTTCTACGGCGAAGCGGCGCTGGCTGGCTGGAAAAAAGTGGTCGACGCGGTTCACGCCGAAGGCGGCAAGATCGTCCCGCAACTGTGGCACGTCGGCAGTGTGCGCCGTATCGGCACCGAACCGGATGCCAGCGTACCGGGCTACGGCCCGTCGGAAAAAGTCAAAGAAGGCAATGTCGTGGTTCACGGCATGAGCAAACAGGACATCCAGGACGTGATCGCCGCGTTTGCCCAGGCCGCCAGGGATGCTCAGAGCATCGGCATGGACGGCGTGGAAATCCACGGCGCCCACGGCTATCTGATCGACCAGTTCTTCTGGGAAGGCAGCAACCAGCGTACCGACGAATACGGCGGTGACCTGGCGAACCGTTCGCGGTTTGCCATCGAGTTGATCCAGGCCGTACGCGCCGCCGTCGGCGAAGGTTTCCCGATCATCTTCCGCTTCTCCCAGTGGAAACAGCAGGATTACACCGCACGCCTGGTGCAAACCCCCGAAGCGCTGGGCGCGTTCCTAAAGCCCTTGGCCGATGCCGGCGTGGATATTTTCCACTGCTCGACCCGCCGTTTCTGGGAGCCGGAATTCGACGGTTCCGAACTGAACCTGGCCGGCTGGACCCGCAAGCTCACCGGAAAGCCAACCATCACCGTTGGCAGCGTCGGCCTGGATGGCGAATTCCTGCAGTTCATGGTCAATACCGACAAGATCGCGCAGCCGGCCAGCCTGGAAAAACTGCTGGAGCGTCTGAACAACGATGAGTTCGACCTGGTGGCCGTCGGCCGCGCGCTGTTGGTGGACCCGGACTGGGCGCAGAAAGTGCGTGACGGGCGTGAGCAGGACATCCTGCCGTTCAGCCGTGAGGCCTTGATGACGCTGGTTTAAGCAGCGTTCGGGCCGGCCTCATCGCGGGCAAGCCCGCTCCCACAGGTTTTGTGTAC
>DATMUG010000140.1:0-6292 GCA_035563915.1 Pseudomonas sp.
CCCTGTAATTGGATGGACTCGCCCAAGCCGAGGCGTCAATGCGCCACGGTGGCAGTCTAAACAGCCATCGACAGCGAGGGCGAGTCCATGAAAAATCATAGTTCGATTGATCAATCCCTGTCTTCTTCCGACTTGTCGGCCAGCACAACCTTAGCGGTTGATCTGGCCAAGCAGGTCTTTCAAGTCGCCGGTGAAGATGCCCTCGGCCAAGTACGCTACGAGCAGCGGATCAAGTCACGTGAGGCGTTTTATGAGTTTCTGCAAAAACTGCCACCTCATGTCGTGGTTCTGATAGAGACCGGTCCGGGTGCTCAAGCCTGGGCCCGGCAGCTGCAAGACCAAGGCAATCCGGTGCGGATTCTTCCAGCCGGTTTGGTGGCCACACATCGCAGCGGACCTAAAAATGATCGCAACGATGCGCTGGCGATTCTGCGGGCTGGTCGTGATGAAAAAATCTACGCCGTACCGATCAAAAGCGTTGCGGCGCTGGCCATGCAGGCGTTGCATCGCGCCCGCCAGGGCTATGTGCGTCGGCGCACGGCAGTCAGTAATCAGATGCGCGGCCTGTTGCTTGAGCACGGCGTAGCCCTGGCGCAGGGCGATGCTGCGATCAGCCAGAAAATTCCGCGAGTACTGGAAGATGCTACCCAACCAGTACCGGACCTGCTGCGTGAGCTGATCGACGAACTGTTGGTCGAGTGGCGCCATTTGGGCGAGCGCATCAGCGTGCTGACGGGGCGCTTGGAAGTGGCCGCCAACGCCGACGTGACAGCGAAGCGACTGATGACTGTGCGCGGCATCGGTCCAGTCACTGCCACGGCACTGGTGGCCAAGGAAACCAAGCCCGAGCGATTTCCCAACGCCCGCAAGTTTGCCGCGTATTTTGGCATGGTGCCTGACCAGTACAGCAGCGGGCAGACGGTCCGGCTGGGGGACATGACCAAACGAGGTGATGTTTATTTACGCAGCCTGATGATCCAGGGCGCGCATGCGGTGCTGCAACAACTACGACCTGATTCCCAGCAACCCGATGACCGCCGCTTGTTGCGCTGGGTAAGCCGGCTGGGCCGCAAGGAGGCTGCGATCAGGCTAGCCAACCGCAACCTGCGAATCGTCTGGGTGCTTTTACAGAATGACCAGACTTATCGTCGCCACACTGGTGATGGCCAGCCAACGACGATGAGCCACTGAGCGACAGAGTTCTGCCACCGAGGTACTGACTGTCCGACCCTTTGCTGAAAAAAATTGACCCCAGGTAAGACCGGCGTGGATTGATGCCTAAGCTCCTACTGGCCTTCGAGGCCTGACTGTAATCGGCATACCACGAGCTTTTCCAATTTTGGCCAGAAGCCGACGACGGCTTCCGCGAATAGGCCTGATACATAGATGCAACGGGGCGACAGTTTTTCAAAAGCGGGTAGACAGTGGGGGCGAGTCCATACATAGGAGCTGCCGAAGGCTGCGATCTTTTGATCTTCTAGAGAGACAACCGCACCGCCAGCGCCGCCAAAGTCACCAACAACACCGGCACCGTCAACACAATCCCGACCTTGAAGTAAGCGCCCCAACCAATGCGGATGTTCTTGCGCTCCAGCACATGCAACCACAGCAGCGTTGCCAGACTGCCGATCGGCGTGATTTTCGGGCCCAGGTCGCTGCCAATGACGTTGGCGTAGATCATCGCTTCCTTCACCACACCCGTCGCCTGACTGGCATCAATGGAAAGCAGGCCGATCAGCACGGTCGGCAAATTGTTCATGATCGACGACAAAAGCGCCGTCAACACCCCGGTCCCCATCGCCGCGCCCCACACGCCATACTCGGCGAAGCCGTTCAGCCATCCCGCCAGATACCCGGTGAGCCCTGCGTTACGCAGGCCGTAGACCACCAGGTACATGCCCAGCGAGAAAATCACGATATGCCACGGCGCTCCTTTCATGACGTTGCGCGTGGAAATTTTGTGCCCGCGGCCGGCGATGACCAACAACAACGCCGCACACACCGCGGAAATCGCGCTGATCGGTATTCCCAGGGGTTCCAGCGCGAAACAGCCGAGCAGCAAAATAACCAGCACCGCCCAGCCAGCGTAGAACGTCGCCTTGTCATGGATGGCGGACGCCGGGTGCTCCAATTGCTCCGGGTCATACTCCTGGGGGATTTCGCGTCGGAAAAACCACATCAGCACGGCAAGAGTCGCGGCTACGCTGACCAGATTGACCGGGATCATGACCACGGCATAGCGGTTGAAACCGATATTGAAGAAGTCCGCTGAGACGATGTTCACCAGGTTCGACACCACCAACGGCAGGCTCGCGGTGTCGGCGATAAAACCGGCGCCCATGACGAATGCCAGGGTTGCCGCTCTTGAGAAGCGCAAGGCCACCAGCATGGAAATCACGATGGGCGTGAGGATCAACGCAGCGCCGTCATTGGCGAACAACGCCGAAACCAGTGCACCGAGCAACACCATGCAGGCGAACAGCTTGCGCCCGTTGCCACGCCCCCAACGGGCCACATGCAGCGCCGCCCAGGCAAACAGCCCGGCCTCGTCCAGCAGCAGGCTGATGATGATCAACGCAACAAAGGTACCAGTGGCATTCCAGATGATCTGCCAAACCAAAGGAATGTCGGTCAGGTGCACAACGCCGAACAGCAACGCCAGCAGCGCGCCGAATACCGCACTCCAACCTACACCGAGGCCCTTGGGTTGCCAGATCACCAGAGTGATGGTCAGCAGAAAAATCAGTGACGCGATGAGCATGTCTTGCAGCCTTGACCAGATGCGGACGGAATTGGAGGCGCAGAGTCTGGAATAGACCACCCATCGCTGGCAATGCCCCCTTCAGGCGAGACTTCCTGTCCCTCACCAAAGGGGTGCAATCAGACTTTTTTATGCTGCTCGACCCACTTGCCGTAACTGTCGATGAATTTTTGCAGGAACGGACGCAACGAATCGGACAGTTTGCCGGCCTCGTCAAATGCCGAACCGGCACCGCCTACGTAGGCTTCCGGTTGCTGCATCATCGGTACATCGAGAAAAACCATGCATTGGCGCAGGTGGTGGTTAGCCCCGAACCCACCCACAGCGCCCGGCGAAACACTGATCACCGCACCCGGCTTGCCACTCCAGACCGCCTGGCCATAGGGGCGCGAGCCCACGTCAATGGCATTTTTCATCGGGGCCGGTATCGAGCGGTTGTATTCGGGGGTGACGAACAGCACTGCGTCGGATGAGCGAACGTCTTGTCGGAAAGTGCTGTAGGCTGCCGGCGGGTTCGCACCATCGATATCCTCGCTATAGAGCGGCAGATCGCGAATTTCGACAATTTTCAGCTGGAGGTTGGCCGGCGCCAGATCCGCCAGTGCAAGGGCGACCTTGCGATTGATCGATGCTTCACGCAGGCTGCCGACTATGACGGCGACGGTATAGACATTGCTCATGAGAGGCTCTCGTTTGTCGATGGGAGGAGCCTCTAGTTATAGATGATCAGATGACGATTCAACCAGTGAACATAGGTATATCTGTGTCCTGAATATTTTTTTTGCCCAGGAAAACTTCCCGTGGCCGGTAGCGGTCTATTCAAGCCGCAACCCCAGCGTTTTATCTCCAGAGGTTTTAAGCAGATGGCAGCAGTACTCGTCGGTCAATTCCATGCAAGAGACGCAGAAGGCCGCATTTATTCGGTGCATGAGTTCCAGGATTCCACGCAGTCGGCAGATGGCGCACCGGCCATTACCTACAAACTGGCTCATGGCGACCGCGTCAAAAAGCTCGACGACAACGAGTTTCAGCTGGTACAGAGCGGCGTTACCCTGACTCGCGAGCCGGAATCGATCGCAGCTTCCTGATAGCTGCCCCTGTAGGAGCGAGCTTGCTCGCGATCGACGCCAACGATGACGCGTGCTGCCTGAAAGAACGCGCTGCCCAGGCGTTTTTCGCGAACAAGCTCGCTCCTACATATCTGGCGTTATGATCAGAAGTCATATGCACGGACTTGGGTTAGGATTCAGCCACTGACTCCTTCACCTGCTGAACATGGACTTCACGCATGCGTTTACGCCATATCGAAGTGATCCAGGCGCTCCTGCAGACCGGTCATATGGGCACCGCCGCCGAATGGTTGCAGCTGCCCGTGACCGAGGTCGAACGGATTTTGCGCGATGCAGAGGATCAGTTGGGCTTCATGTTGTTTTCCAGCGTTCGCGGACGTTTGCAGGCCACCCGTGAAGCGCGGGAGCTGCAAGTTGAAATCGACCATGTCTACGATGCACTCGAACCGGTACAGCGCCTGGCCAGCAGCCTGCGGCAATACCTGGCGCCTCCTTTGCGCATCATCTGCACCCCACCTCTGGCCCAGCAACTGCTGCCTCAAAGTATCGCAGCCTTGCGCCGACGCTTGCCTGATGCGCCTTGCAACCTGCTGAGCCAACCCACTCGTGAGATCGTCAGAAGCCTGTTGCTGCGTGAAAGCGACCTGGGCCTTAGCCTGCATGACCCGGATCGCAGCGAGATTCAGTGCCAGGTCATCGCCCAAGGCAAGCTGCAACTGCTCGCACCCCACGGCTGGCTGCAACCGAAACAGAGATACATTTCGCTGCAGGAGCTGGCAGGACAAGCCATGGTTGGCCTCGAGGGGCATGATCCACTTAGCCCGGCCCTTGAGCACAAGCTGCACGCCCTGCGCCCGGCGCCGGTGATTCAGACCCGGGTACAGACCCATCAGATGATGCGCAGCATGGTCGAGGCCGGGGAAGGCCTGGCCATCGTCGACCCTTTCACGGCACTCGGCGCCAAAGCCGCCGGACTGGATGCCTGTCCGCTGTCCCCCGCTGTGCCGATCAGCGTCTATGCCCTGACACTGAAAAACGGCGAGCCCTCGCCCGCCGTTCAGACCTTGCTGGAAATCATCACGGAACAAGCCGCGGCGATGATGGCGAACTGACCGGGTTTTCCAGCGGATTATCGAACACGCGATACCAGAAAAGTGCCACCTCGGCGGTATTGGGGTCGATGCCGCGATAACGCATATGGTCGATCCCCCCCATCACATAGCCGCAACGCTCGTATAAACGACACGCGCCCAGGTTGTTGTTCTGGGTTTCCAGCATGATGCCCGGCAGTTTCTTCTTGCGACTCCAGAACTGCGCCACGTCCAGCAGCGCCCTGGCCACGCCATGGCGGCGCGCCGGCGCATGCACCGCCAGTTCATCGATATGGGCGAATCCGTTCCAGTTGGTACTGATCACCAGATGCCCTACCGGCTGGTCGTCCAGCCAGGCCATGAAAATGGCACTGTCGGCAGCGTCGCGAAAACTGCTGAATTCTTCAGGGTCGATGCCGTAGCACTTGCGGTAGGGCGTGATCGGGGTCACCGACCACTGCTCCACCGGCTCATCTATCCGGGGTATTGCGTAGGCCGTCACTTCAAAACTGAAATCACTGCCCCAGATGTAGTCGGCGAAGCCATCATCGGCAACGCGCACCGACAACCCCGGGTGAATCGGATTCATACGTGGTTGCATACTGGGTAACGTCCTCATTCCTTGATGCAATCGACGGTGTAATGCCGCCCATTGCCCTCGTCTTCATGTTGCAATCCGTGCACATCGGCAACGAACCCCGGAAAATGGCTATCGAACGTGCGGGCGAACGCCAGGTAGTCGATGATCGAGCGCGTCGCCGCAGTAAAGCGCTCGCCAGGCATGATCAACGGAATGCCTGGCGGATAAGGCACCAGCATCACCGCAGCGATACGCCCGTCCAGGGCATCGATGGACACTGCTTCGACCTCGCCACGCACCAGATGATCGTAGGCATCGGCAGGTTTCATGGCGACTTCCGGCAACACCGTGTACATGCGCTTGAGATGCTTTGCCGTGGCGTTGCTGCGATAGCAGGCATGCAGTTGATCGCACAGGTCGCGCAGCCCCATACCCTGATAGCGCGCCAGATTCTGTTGCGCCACACACGGCAGGCAAGTGGCCAAACTGACGTTGGCATCGTAACTGCGCTTGAATTCCAGCAGTTCGGTGAGCAGCGTGCTCCATTTGCCTTTGGTGATGCCCATGGAAAACAGCACCAGGAATGAATACAGACCGGTCTTTTCTACTACCAGTCCACGCTCCCAGAGGAATTTGCTGACCACGGCCGCCGGAATCCCGCGTTCGCTGAGTGCACCGCCCGCGTTAAGCCCCGGCATGACCAGGGTGACCTTGATCGGATCGAGCAATACATTATCATCAGTCACGTCGCCAAAACCGTGCCAGTCCTCCCCGGGTTGCAGCAGCCAGT
>DATMUG010000141.1:0-23160 GCA_035563915.1 Pseudomonas sp.
GCCTTACCCAGGCCGCCTCTCCAAGCACCTCAAAATTTCTACGAGTGCGCGCTTCCTTCCAGGTCGCGTGCCTTGTGGTGTCTGCGTCACAGTAGTCTTTGAGTCGTTGCGGTCAAAATTAAAAAAGTTTTGACTAGCACAGCGGATCGCTTTAAACCTTTCACAAATGCGACATAGATTTGCGACATTTCGTCGTCAAATTTGTGAGGCCAAGTGTCGGTGTGTACAATGACCTCCCTTTTGCTCCCGCAAAGCCGGCGTACGTTCGGCGCGGATCGCAACTGGTTGAATTGAAAAGAAATTTGCCTCTCAAAGAGGCAGCCTGGTGAGAAAGTGTCTATGAAAGCAGGTCTGTACCAACCAGATGAATTCAAGGATAACTGCGGTTTCGGCCTGATAGCCCATATGCAGGGCGAGCCCAGTCATACCCTTTTGCAAACGGCCATCGAGGCCCTGACCTGCATGACCCACCGCGGTGGGATTAATGCCGACGGCAAGACCGGTGACGGTTGCGGTCTGCTGATTCAAAAGCCGGACGCGTTCCTGCGAGCCATTGCCCAGGAAACCTTCGGCGTCGAAATGCCCAAGCAATATGCCGTGGGCATGGTTTTCTTCAACCAGGACCCTGTCAAGGCCGAAGCCGCTCGCGAGAACATGAACCGCGAGATCCTGGCCGCCGGCCTGCAGCTTGTCGGCTGGCGCAAAGTGCCGATCGACACCAGCGTCCTCGGCCGCCTGGCTCTGGAGCGCCTGCCACAGATCGAACAAGTGTTCATCGGCGGTGAAGGCCTGAGCGACCAGGACATGGCCGTCAAGCTGTTCACTTCCCGTCGCCGCTCGTCCGTGGCCAACGCCGCCGACACCGACCACTACGTGTGCAGCTTTTCTCACAAGACCATCATTTATAAAGGCCTGATGATGCCGGCGGACCTCGCCGCCTTCTATCCGGACCTGAGCGATGAGCGCCTGCAAACCTCGATTTGCGTGTTCCACCAGCGCTTCTCCACCAACACCCTGCCGAAATGGCCGCTGGCTCAACCGTTCCGCTTCCTGGCGCACAACGGCGAGATCAACACCATCACCGGCAACCGTAACTGGGCCGTGGCCCGTCGCACCAAGTTCACCAACGACCTGATGGACCTGGAAGAACTCGGTCCGCTGGTCAACCGTGTCGGTTCCGACTCCTCCAGCATGGACAACATGCTCGAACTGATGGTCACCGGTGGTATCGACCTGTTCCGTGGCGTGCGGATGATCATTCCGCCAGCGTGGCAGAACGTCGAAACCATGGACCCGGACCTGCGTGCGTTCTACGAGTACAACTCGATGCACATGGAGCCGTGGGACGGCCCGGCCGGCGTGGTCATGACCGACGGTCGCTACGCCGTGTGCCTGCTTGACCGTAACGGTCTGCGCCCGGCGCGCTGGGTCACCACCAAGAACGGTTTCATCACCCTGGCATCGGAAATCGGCGTCTGGGACTACCAGCCCGAAGACGTTATCGCCAAGGGCCGTGTTGGCCCGGGCCAGATCTTTGCCGTGGACACCGAAACCGGTCAGATCCTCGACACCGACGCCATCGACAACCGTCTCAAGTCCCGTCATCCATACAAGCAATGGCTGCGCAAGAACGCCCTGCGCATCCAGGCGACCATGGAAGACAACGACCACGGTTCGGCCTTCTACGACGTCGATCAGCTCAAGCAATACATGAAGATGTACCAGGTCACGTTCGAAGAGCGCGATCAGGTACTGCGTCCGCTCGGCGAGCAAGGCTACGAAGCCGTGGGTTCGATGGGCGACGATACGCCCATGGCTGTGTTGTCCCAGCGCGTGCGCACGCCGTACGACTATTTCCGCCAGCAGTTCGCGCAGGTCACCAACCCGCCGATCGACCCGCTGCGTGAAGCCATCGTCATGTCGCTGGAAATCTGCCTCGGTGCCGAGCGCAACATCTTCCAGGAGTCGCCGGAACACGCCTCGCGCGTGATCCTCAGCTCGCCGATCATTTCCCCGGCCAAGTGGCGCTCGCTGATGAACCTCGACCGTCCGGGTTTCGAACGGGCGATCATCGACCTCAACTACGACGAAAGCGTCGGCCTCGAAGCGGCCATCCGCAGCGTAGCCGATCAGGCTGAAGAAGCCGTGCGCTCCGGTCGTACCCAGGTCGTGCTGAGTGACCGTCACATCGCACCGGGCAAGTTGCCGATCCACGCGTCCCTGGCCACCGGTGCGGTACACCACCGCCTGACCGAAAAAGGCCTGCGTTGCGACTCCAACATCCTGGTGGAAACCGCGACTGCCCGCGATCCGCATCACTTCGCCGTACTGGTCGGTTTCGGCGCCTCTGCCGTTTATCCGTTCCTGGCCTACGAAGTGCTGGGCGACCTGATCCGTACCGGTGAAGTGCTGGGCGACCTCTATGAGGTGTTCAAGAACTACCGTAAAGGCATCACCAAGGGCCTGCTCAAGATCCTGTCGAAGATGGGTATCTCGACCATCACTTCGTATCGTGGTGCACAGCTGTTCGAGGCCATCGGCCTGTCGGAAGAAGTGTGCAACCTGAGCTTCAAGGGCGTACCGAGCCGCATCAAGGGTGCGCGTTTCGTCGACATCGAAGCCGAGCAGAAAGCCCTGGCCGCCGAAGCCTGGAGCCCGCGCAAGCCGATCCAGCAGGGCGGTCTGCTGAAATTCGTCCACGGTGGCGAATATCACGCGTACAACCCGGACGTGGTCAACACCCTGCAAGCCGCCGTGCAGCAGGGCGACTACAGCAAGTTCAAGGAATACACCTCGCTGGTGGACAACCGCCCGGTGTCGATGATCCGCGACCTGCTCAAGGTCAAGACCCTCGACACCCCGCTGGACATCAGCGAAGTCGAGCCGCTGGAATCGGTACTCAAGCGCTTCGACTCGGCCGGTATCTCCCTGGGCGCCCTGTCGCCGGAAGCTCACGAAGCCCTGGCCGAAGCCATGAACCGCCTCGGTGCGCGTTCGAACTCCGGTGAAGGCGGCGAAGACCCGGCGCGTTACGGCACCATCAAGAGCTCGAAAATCAAACAAGTCGCCACCGGCCGTTTCGGTGTGACCCCGGAATACCTGGTCAACGCTGAAGTGCTGCAGATCAAGGTCGCCCAGGGCGCCAAGCCCGGTGAAGGCGGTCAACTGCCAGGCGGCAAGGTCAATGGTCTGATCGCCAAGCTGCGCTACGCCGTGCCGGGCGTGACCCTGATCTCGCCGCCGCCGCACCACGACATCTACTCCATCGAAGACTTGTCGCAGCTGATTTTCGACCTGAAACAAGTCAACCCGAAGGCGCTGGTCTCGGTGAAGCTGGTGGCAGAAGCAGGCGTCGGCACCATCGCCGCCGGTGTGGCCAAGGCCTATGCGGACCTGATCACCATCTCCGGCTACGACGGTGGCACCGGTGCTTCGCCGCTGACCTCGATCAAATACGCGGGCGCCCCGTGGGAGCTCGGCCTGGCCGAAACCCACCAGACCCTGCGCGGCAACGACCTGCGCGGCAAGGTGAAGGTTCAGACCGACGGCGGCCTGAAAACCGGCCTCGACGTAATCAAGGCGGCCATCCTCGGCGCTGAAAGCTTCGGCTTCGGCACCGCGCCAATGATCGCCCTGGGTTGCAAATACCTGCGTATCTGCCATCTGAACAACTGCGCCACCGGCGTTGCGACTCAGAACGAAAAGCTGCGCAAGGATCACTACATCGGTACCGTCGACATGGTGGTGAACTTCTTCACCTACGTCGCCGAAGAAACCCGTGAGTGGCTGGCCAAGCTGGGCGTGCGCTCCCTCGAAGAGCTGATCGGCCGTACCGATCTGCTGGACATCATCGAAGGTCAGACCACCAAGCAGCATCACCTGGACCTGACCCCGTTGCTGGGCAGCGATCACATCCCGGCGGACAAGCCTCAATTCTGCGGCGTGGATCGCAACCCGCCGTTCGACAAGGGCCTGCTGGCCGAAAAAATGGTCGACATGGCCACCTCGGCGATCAACGACCTGAGCGGCGCCGAGTTCGCCCTGGATATCTGCAACTGCGACCGTTCCATCGGCGCGCGGATCTCCGGTGAAATCGCCCGCAAACACGGCAACCAGGGCATGGCCAACGCCCCGATCACCTTCCGCTTCAAGGGCACGGCCGGTCAGAGCTTCGGCGTGTGGAACGCCGGTGGCCTGAACATGTACCTGGAAGGCGACGCCAACGACTACGTCGGCAAGGGCATGACCGGTGGCAAGCTGGTGATCGTTCCGCCTAAAGGCAGCATTTACAAGACTCAGGACAGTGCCATCGTCGGTAACACCTGCCTGTACGGCGCCACCGGTGGCAAGCTGTTCGCCGCCGGTACCGCGGGCGAGCGTTTCGCGGTGCGTAACTCCGGCGCTCACACCGTCGTGGAAGGCACTGGCGATCACTGCTGCGAATACATGACCGGTGGTTTCGTCTGTGTTCTGGGCAAGACCGGTTACAACTTCGGCTCTGGCATGACCGGCGGTTTCGCCTACGTGCTCGATCAGGACAACACCTTCGTTGACCGGGTCAACCACGAACTGGTGGAAATCCAGCGGATCAGCGGCGAGGCGATGGAAGCCTACCGTAGCCATTTGCAACGCGTGCTGAACGAGTACGTCGAGGAAACCGACAGCGAGTGGGGTCGTGAACTGGCCGAAAACCTCGATGACTACCTGCGTCGTTTCTGGTTGGTCAAGCCCAAGGCTGCCTCCCTGAAGTCGTTGCTTTCCAGCACCCGTGCCAACCCGCAGTGATATGCGCCTGAAGAGTTTGATGAGGTTTTAAAATGGCTGAACGTCTGAATAATGACTTCCAGTTCATCGAGGTCGGGCGCAAGGATCCGAAGAAGAAACTGTTGCGTCAACGCAAGAAAGAGTTCGTGGAAATCTACGAACCCTTCAAACCCCAGCAGTCGGCCGAGCAGGCCCACCGCTGCCTGGGTTGCGGTAACCCGTATTGCGAATGGAAGTGCCCGGTGCACAACTTCATTCCCAACTGGCTGAAGCTGGTGGCCGAGGGGAACATCCTCGCGGCCGCCGAGCTGTCGCACCAGACCAACACCCTGCCGGAAGTCTGCGGCCGCGTGTGCCCGCAGGACCGACTGTGCGAGGGTGCCTGCACCCTCAACGACGGCTTCGGCGCGGTAACCATCGGTTCGGTGGAGAAGTACATCACCGACACCGCGTTCGCCATGGGCTGGCGCCCGGACATGTCCCGGGTCAAGCCGACCGGCAAGCGTGTCGCGATCATCGGCGCTGGCCCTGCGGGCCTTGGCTGTGCCGACGTGCTGGTGCGCGGCGGCGTGACCCCGGTGGTGTTCGACAAGAACCCCGAAATCGGCGGTCTGCTGACATTCGGTATCCCTGAGTTCAAGCTGGAAAAGACCGTGCTGAGCAATCGTCGCGAAGTCTTCAGCGGCATGGGCATCCAGTTCCGCCTCAACACCGAGGTGGGCAAGGACGTGACCATGGAGCAACTGCTCGAAGAATACGATGCCGTGTTCATGGGGATGGGGACCTACACCTACATGAAGGGCGGCTTTGCCGGTGAGGACCTGCCGGGCGTCTACGACGCGCTGGACTTCCTGATCGCCAACGTCAACCGCAACCTGGGCTTTGAAAAGTCGCCGGAAGATTTCGTCGACATGAAAGGCAAGAAGGTCGTGGTGCTCGGCGGTGGCGACACGGCGATGGACTGCAACCGTACGTCGATCCGCCAGGGCGCCAAGTCGGTGACCTGTGCCTACCGTCGTGACGAAGCGAACATGCCGGGCTCGCGCAAAGAGGTGAAGAACGCCAAGGAAGAAGGCGTGAAATTCCTCTACAACCGCCAGCCGATTGCGATCGTCGGTGAAGACAAGGTCGAAGGTGTGAAGGTGGTCGAGACCCGTCTCGGCGAGCCGGACGCCCGTGGCCGTCGCAGCCCCGAGCCGATCCCGGGCTCCGAAGAGATCATTCCGGCGGACGCCGTGGTCATCGCCTTCGGCTTCCGCCCGAGCCCGGCGCCATGGTTCGAGCAGTTCAGCATCCAGACCGATAGCCAGGGCCGCGTCGTGGCACCGGAGCAGGGTCAGTACAAGCACCAGACCAGCAACCCGAAAATTTTCGCCGGTGGCGACATGGTTCGCGGTTCTGATCTGGTGGTGACGGCGATCTTCGAAGGCCGTAATGCGGCGGAAGGGATTCTGGATTACCTGGGCGTCTAACCGCGATCCCGAGCTGAAATGCAGTAAACCTGTGGGAGCGGGCTTGCTCGCGAAGAGGGAGTGTCAGTCGACATCGATGTTGCCTGACACACCGCTTTCGCGAGCAAGCCCGCTCCCACAGTTGTTTCGTGGTGTAACGAATACCGCGTTTACATTGCGACAAATTGACCCTATAGACAAAAGGTGCGGCGCTTACCGTGCCTTTTCCCTCGCGCTCTGAGAAAATGCCCGCACTTTTTTTCCGGATGCCGACATGACTGCCCTGAAGAACGACCGTTTCCTGCGCGCCCTGCTCAAGCAACCCGTAGACGTCACTCCCGTGTGGATGATGCGTCAGGCCGGACGCTACCTGCCTGAATACCGCGCCAGCCGTGCCAAGGCCGGCGATTTCATGAGCCTGTGCATGAACCCGTCGTTCGCCTGCGAAGTCACGATGCAGCCGCTGGACCGCTACCCGCAGCTGGACGCGGCGATCCTCTTCTCCGACATCCTGACCATCCCCGATGCCATGGGTCAGGGCCTGTACTTCGAAACCGGCGAAGGTCCGCGCTTCAAGAAAGTCGTCAGCACCCTGGCCGACATCGAAGCCCTGCCAATCCCTGATCCACAAAAAGACCTGGGTTACGTGATGGACGCGGTCAGCACCATCCGCCGCGAGCTGAACGGTCGCGTACCGCTGATCGGCTTCTCCGGCAGCCCATGGACCCTGGCCACCTACATGGTCGAAGGCGGTTCGTCGAAAGACTTCCGCAAGACCAAGGCCATGCTCTACGACAACCCGCAAGCCATGCACCTGCTGCTGGACAAGCTCGCCCAGTCGGTCACCAGCTACCTCAACGGCCAGATCAAGGCTGGCGCGCAAGCGGTGCAGATATTCGATACCTGGGGCGGCAACTTGTCGGCGGCGGCGTATCAGGAATTCTCCCTGGCCTACATGAAGAAAATCGTCAGCGGCCTGATCCGCGAGCACGAAGGTCGCAAGGTGCCGGTGATCCTGTTCACCAAGAACGGCGGCCTGTGGCTGGAAAGCATCGCCGACGCCGGTGCCGACGCGTTGGGTCTGGACTGGACGTGCGACATCGGCAACGCCCGTGATCGCGTGGGCAGCAAAGTCGCTCTGCAAGGCAACATGGATCCGACCGTGCTCTACGCCAAGCCGGAAGCGATTCGGGCCGAAGTCGGGCGCATCCTCGCCAGCTACGGTAAAGGTAGCGGCCACGTGTTCAACCTGGGTCATGGCATCACCCCGGAAGTCGATCCAGAGCATGCAGGCGCTTTCTTGCGTGCGGTGCATGAGCTGTCGGCTCAGTATCACGAATAAGCACTTTTGAAATGATCGAAAGCCTGTCCGGCATGACACCGGGCAGGCTTTTTTTATGGCTTTTGTTTTTCATGTTTAGCGTCGCTGTCACTGCGCGGAAAACTCCTTCATCTCTATCGGAAAAAGGCCCGAAGTGACAATTCCTGCTCACAGCAGAGAATTTCCCTACATAGAAAATTCCTTCATCCACGTAATGTCCCGACTCCTTGTTCAGCCCGGTGCTGGGCAATATCGCAAGCATTGGCGCACCTCATGCGCGCCTGAATTCGATAAGTAGTCTGGAGTTCATTCGATGAAAAATACCTCTTACAAAGGAAGTGCACTGGCAGCCTGCACTTCTTCGATGATCCTGTTATCGGCGTTGATGGCATCACAAACCGCTTCAGCACATGGCTACCTGGAAGTACCGCCGTCCCGTGCGCTGCTTTGCCAGAAAGGCCTGAACACCCACTGCGGTGGCGCACAATACGAGCCGCAAAGTGTCGGCGAGACCTTCAAGGGCTTCCCCGCCGGTACGGGCGGTGCACCGTTGCAAGGGCCGATTGATGGCAAGATCCCCAGCGGCGGTCACTCGCTGTTCTCCGCACTGGATGCACAATCCGCCACCCGTTGGCACATGACAGAAATCAAGAACCGCAACATCGATTTCCAGTGGCGCTACACCGCCGTGCATCCGGCGACCAAACATGAATACTTCATCACACGTAACGGCTGGAATCCGAATGAAGCACTCAAGCGTGCTTCCTTTGAAAGCACGCCGTTCTGCACCATCGACGGTGGCAATCAGAAACCGTCCAACAACGACAAGCACAACTGCAACATCCCCTCAGACAAAACCGGCCACCATGTGATTCTGGGGATCTGGACGGTCGGTGACACCGATGCGGCGTTTTATAACGCAGCAGATGTGAACATCCTCGCAGAACCGGATCTGCCCGGTGGCTGGTCTTTCGCAGGCAGCATCGCGCCATCGACCCCGTTGCTGGTCGGGGACAAGGTCAAGGCCCGGGCATTCAACGCCGATGGCGAGAGCCGCGATTACAGCGTCGAAATTTCCATCGATAACGCCGAAGAAGGCTCGCCACAGAACTGGTCCTTCAAGTTGGCAGAAGCCATTAACAAGGCTCACAAGCTGATTCGAGCCGGTGTTCGTAACGAGAACGGAGACATCGAACCGGTTCGCGGCAACAACACGCTGTATGCGCAAAAAGAAAGCGGCGTCATCCGTTACGAAGTGCAATTGAACATGCAGGAAGATCCGGCGGCGCGCATGTCGGTGGCCGCGCAACAGGCGGAGTACGTTCTGGATAAAGGCCGGACCGAGGTCAAGTTCAGCATGATCTCGAACCGCAAAATGAACGTCGAAGCGACCTTGTTCGATGAGAACAATAAACTGGTCGGCTCCAAGGCAGCGCAGGTGGACAGTGGATCGAGCTGGCTGACCCTGGATGTTCGCAGCAATCCTGGCGCGCATACCCTGACACTGGTCGGCACCACCCTGGATGGCCGCACCACTCGCCAGGACACCCAGCCCACCAAGCTGACCGGTGAAGGCGTGGGCACTGAGTATGACTTCGTGTTCCCCGAAGGCATCAGCGGCTACACCGCCGGCACCAAAGTGCTGCAAGCCAAGACCAACGAAGTCTTCGAATGCAAGCCGTTCCCCGAGTCCGGCTACTGCAAGCAATACAGCCCTACCGCCAACGGCTTTGAGCCAGGCGTCGGTGAGCATTCGCACATGGCGTGGAACAAGCTTTAAGCCCTCCCCGTAACACTTCGGGCGACCCATGACGGGGCGCCTGAAGGCTCAATCTTCCATTGCCATCGAGTACCCCGTGGTGAAGTTTTCACTGAAGGTGACGAGTCCTTTCGGCCGGCAAATGAGTGTCGTTGGTCTGCTGGTTTTGTCGGTGGGCTACGTCGTGTTTGTGGTGTGGCAGGAGTGGCGCTTTCGTGAGCAGATATCTCGACCGGCTTCGGTTGCGGCTCCGACGATGCCATCGCCCGATCGTGCGCCGCTGGATGCGACCTCAGTCGCGGTGGTATTCGGCTTGACGACAGAGGCCACGCCGCAGGCCAGCGCCGAACCCTTGACCTTGCAAGCGAGTTTCGTCGTCAGCAATGGCCTGTCCAAGGCGCTGCTGGCCGATGCGCAAGGTCCGCGACTGTATCAAGTAGGCGATCGCTTGCCGGGGGGCAGCGTTTTGCGTCGGATCGAGGCCAGTCAAGTGCTGCTGTGGAACAAGGGCCGAGAGGAACGACTGACGCTGCAACCGCCTGCCGAACGTTTCCTGCAGCCCGCCGAATCACCCGGCCACGTAAAGGCTCCAACGACGTCCGCACGTTATCTACGCCCGCTCGCCGGGCCGTCAGAGTGATCAAATTCATGAACAGGTTCACGGGTGCGCCTACCCTGCGTGCCATTTTTCTTTTGGCCGCGTTGGCGGTCGCTTTTGTGCCCGACACGCTTCGCGCCGACGAAGAAAAATGGCAGTTGGCAATGAACAACGCCGAGCTGCGCGACATCGTCGAAGAAATCTCATCCATTCTCGGGACCACCGTGGTACTCGACCCCAGGGTTTCCGGGCGCATCACCGTCATGTCCCGTCAAGCCCTCGACCGAGAGGGCGTTCGCCGATTGTTCTATTCGGTACTCGATGCCCACAACTTCACGGTGATCGACGAGGGTGACCGGATCCTGATCACCCCGGTTGCCGAAGCGAAAACCCGCGCCAGTCAGGGCAAAGCCCAACACGCCACGGCGTCGCAGTTCGTGACCCAGGTGATCGAGCTCAATACCAGCAGCGCCGCCGATATTGCCGGGCTGGTGCGACCGCTGATATCGGCCAACGGTTATGTCGGCCCATCGGTGTCGGCCAATGCGCTGGTGGTCACCGATACCGCCGCCAATGCGCAACGGGTTGCCCGAGTGGTTCGGCAACTGGACTCCGGGCAGGGCAATATGCACGCGGTGGTTCAATTGCAACACGCCCAGGCCAGCGATGTGGCTTCGCTGATGGAAGCCTCGCTGGGCAAACGCAATGCCGATACTACGATCCAGGTGTTGGCCGATAGCCGGACCAACCGCCTGATCCTCATTGGCCCCTCTGCGGTCCGCCAGCGCCTGACCGAGCTCGCACGTGGCCTCGACATCCGCGCCACGGCGTCCCCCGACAACGCCCGCGTGCTGCGCCTGCGTCACAGCGATGCCAGGCAGTTGGCCGAGATTCTCGAAACCATGGCCCAAGGCACAAAGGCCCCCGCGGCCATCGGCAGTGCAAAGGAGACCTCCATCGGCGCGAGGTTCATGATCAAGGCCGATGAAAGTCAGAATGCGCTGGTGCTGATCGCCGAGCCGGCGCAAGTCCAGACCATCGAAAGCATCGTGCGCCAGCTGGACCAGCCTCGGGCACAAGTGCTGATCCATGCCGCCATCGTCGAAATCTCCGGGGACATCGCCGAAGCCGTGGGGGTGCAATGGGGCATCAACACTGGCGATGCCAAGGGCTTCATCAACTTTCCCGGCACGGATATTCCGATTGTGGGCGGCTTGAAATTCGACGAGAAAAAATCAGCGCCCGAAGGCGCAATCCTGCAATTGGGCAGCGATCGTTTTGGCGCGTTGATTTCAGCGCTGGCCAGCAATACCCGCAGCAACCTGCTGTCCACGCCAAGTCTTCTGACTCTGGACAACCAGGAGGCGGAAATCATCGTCGGCCAGAACGTACCGTTCAAGACCGGTTCCTACGCCACCAACAGCAGCGGCGCGGACAACCCGTTCACCACGGTCGAGCGCAAGGACGTGGGCATCAGCCTGAAGATCAAGCCCTACATCAATGACGGTTCGAGCCTGCGCCTTGAAGTCGAGCAGGAAGTGTCGGACATCGCGCCTTCGGTTTCAGGGATCGACTCTTCGGACCTGATCACCAACAAGCGCGCACTCAAGAGCACCATCCTGGCCGACGACGGCGAAATCATCGTCATCGGCGGCCTGATCCGCGACAGCGTGCGCACGCAGAAAAGCGGCGTGCCGCTGCTGCGCGATATTCCCTACCTCGGTGCGCTGTTCCGTTGGACCCGGGACACCCAGACCAAAAGCAACCTGATGGTGTTTTTGCGCCCGACCATCGTGCGCAGCAAGGAGGACCTGGTCGATGTCAGCCAACAGCGTTACAACGCGCTGCGTGACCTGAGCCAACGTGGGGCGGGGGAAAACAACTCGTTGCTGTTGCCTGCCGATGCGCGGCAGTTGTTCGAGCCGGCGTCCGAGGCGCCGTTGTTTGACTTGCGCCAACCAGCGCCGACGTCGCCATGACTGCCCTGGTCTTCGAGCCGCTGCCTTTCGGCTTCGCCCGGCGTTTTGGCGTGTTGCTGGAGCGCGAAGGCGATGAGCTGCACCTTGCGATGCGCGCCGATACACCGCTCACCGCCGTGGCCGAGGCGCGTCGCGCAGGTGGTCGGGACTTGCAGCTGCGCGTGCTCTCTCCCGAGGTCTTCGCAACCCGGCTGGCCGCCGTTTATCGCGAGGGGCAGAGCGCCGCCGAGCAGGTCGCTCAAGGATTGGACGAAGAGCTGGACCTGCTGAGCCTGGTGGATCAAGTCCCGCAAACCGCCGATCTGCTGGAGCAGCAGGGCGATGCGCCGATCATCCGCCTGATCAACGCACTGCTCAGCGAGGCGGTGCGCGAACAGGCATCCGACGTGCATCTGGAAACCTTTGAGCAGTACCTGTCGGTACGCATGCGCGTCGATGGGCAACTGCGTGAAATGCTGCGGCCAAGGCGCGAACTGGCGACGCTTTTGGTGTCGCGGATCAAGGTCATGGCGCGACTGGACATCGCGGAAAAACGCGTGCCGCAGGATGGACGCATGGCCCTGCGTTTGGCCGGGCACGAAGTCGACGTGCGGGTTTCGACGCTGCCTTCGGCCCACGGTGAGCGGGTGGTGCTGCGCTTGCTCGACAAGCAGGCAGGACGCTTGCAAATGCAGCGCCTGGGCATGCCCCAGGACACCCTCGGCACACTGCGCCAACTGTTGGTCAAACCCCACGGCATTGTGCTGGTGACCGGCCCCACCGGCTCGGGCAAAACCACCAGCCTGTACGCCGCCCTGAGCAGTCTGAACGACCAGACCCGCAACATCCTCACCGTCGAAGACCCCATCGAATACCACCTGCCGGGGATCGGCCAGATGCCGGTCAATCCCAAGGTCGACATGACCTTCGCCCGAGGCCTGCGGGCCATCCTGCGGCAGGACCCGGACGTGGTCATGGTCGGTGAGATCCGCGACCGCGAGACCGCACAAATCGCCGTCCAGGCATCGTTGACCGGACACCTGGTGCTTTCCACCCTGCACACCAACAGCGCGGTTGGCGCGGTAACGCGCCTGGTGGACATGGGCGTTGATGCTTATCTGCTGGCGTCGTCATTGGTGGGCATTCTGGCCCAGCGCCTGCTGCGTACGTTGTGCCGTCATTGCAAAGTCTCCTACAGCGCCGACGCCGCGGCGTGTCAGCGACTGGGGCTGGATTGTGCGGCGCCGCCGCTGCTGTATCGGGCGCAGGGCTGCGATCAGTGTCAGCACGGTTACCGCGGACGAATCGGGATCTACGAACTGATCGAGGTGACACCTGCCATGTCGGCGCTGATTCATCGAGGCGCCAGTGAGCAGGCGTTGATCGATCAAGCGCGCAAGGTGTCGCGCAGCCTGTTTCAGGATGGTCGCCAGCGGGTACTGGACGGCGTGACCAGTCTCGACGAGTTGCTGCGCGTGACCCAGGAGAATTAGGCGTGCCGACGTTCGATTACCGCGCTGACAATGCCCAGGGCCGACGCTGCAAGGGCCGGATTGAAGCCAATAGCCCGCGCCATGCCCGACAGTTGATGCGCGAGCGAGGCTTGTGGCCCCGTGAATTGCACGAGGTGAGGGTGGGCGGTGACAAAGGCCGGCAGCCACGCAGCGCACGCCTCAGTGCGGCTGACCTGGCGTTGCTGACGTTGCAACTGTCCACCCTGGTTCAGGCCGGTCTGCCCCTTGAGGAAGCGCTTGAGGCGGTGGCGAAACAGAGTGCCAAGCGCAAGGTTGCCGGCCTGTTGTCGGCGGTCAGGAGCCGGGTGATGGAGGGCCATGCACTGTCCACCGCACTGGGCCGGTTTCCCAAAGCATTTCCCGAATTGTTTCGCGCCACCGTCGCTGCCGGTGAACGTTCCGGTCATCTGGGTGACGTACTCGAACAATTGGCGGCCTACACCCAGGCGCGTCAGGCCTCGCGGCAGAAAATCCAGATGGCCCTGGTGTACCCGCTGATCCTGATGCTGAGCAGCGTGGCGATCGTCGGTTTTCTGCTCGGTTACGTTGTGCCGGACGTGGTGAAGATCTTCGTCGACAGCGGACAGGCGTTACCTTGGCTGACCGTGGCGTTGATCGGTATCAGCGATGGCTTGCGCAACCATGGCCTGTTGGTGCTCGGCGGGATGGTAGCGCTGGTCGGACTATGGCGCTGGAGTTTGCGCCAGCCGTCCGGGCGACTGCGCTGGCATCGCCTGGCGTTGAACCTGCCGGTCATCGGCGAAGTGCTGCGGGCGATGGAAGCCGCGCGGTTTGCCAGCACCCTGGCGATTCTCGGCAAGAGTGCGGTGCCTCTGGTGGACGCCCTGGAAATCGCCGCCGCCGTGATCGGCAACCTGACCATCCGCGCGCGGATGGTCGATGTCGCCCGCTCGGTCCGCGAAGGCGGCACCCTGACTCGCGGCCTGGAACGTAGCGGCGACATCCCGCCGATGATGCTGCACATGATCGCCAGCGGAGAGCGCGCCGGCGAGCTCGACCGCATGCTGGCCCGTGCCGCCGAACAGCAGGAAAGCAGCCTGGCGGCGCGCATCGCTCTGGTGGTGAGCCTGTTCGAGCCGGCCATGTTGGTGCTGATGGGCGCCGTGGTGCTGCTGATCGTCCTGGCCATCCTGCTGCCCATTCTCAGCCTCAATCAATTGGTGAATTGACCCATGAAAGTCTCACGTCACAGCACATCCCAGCGCGGTTTTACCTTGATCGAAATCATGGTGGTGGTGGTCATCATCGGCATCCTGGGGGCCATCGTGGTGCCGCAGTTCATGAGCCGACCCGATCAGGCCAAGGTCACCGCCGCCAAAACGGATGTCCAGGCCATCGCCACCGCGCTGGAAATGTATCGCCTCGACAACTTCCAGTACCCCTCGACGCAGCAGGGGCTGGAAGCGTTGCACAAGCGTCCTTCCGGGCTGCCCGCCGCGCGCAACTGGAACCCTCAGGGCTACCTGAAAAGCCTGCCGGTGGATCCATGGGGCACGCCCTATCAATACCTCAACCCCGGCGTAAACGTGGCCGATGGCAGTTATGACCTGTACTCCCTGGGCTCCGATGGCGTGGTGGGTGGCGAAGGGCATGCGGCCGACATCGGCAACTGGGGTGGTTAATTGATGGGGCGTGGCTGTCGGGGATTCACATTGTTGGAACTGATGATCGTGATCGTGCTGATCGGCGTGCTGCTGGGCATGGTCAACCTGGCCACCGGCATCAACCCGGCGCGTCAGGCAAGGCAGGAAGCGGACGTCCTGACGGGCGTGATCCGACAGTTTCGCGAGCGCGCGGTGCTGGAAAGTCGGGAATACGGCGTGCGCCTCAGTACCGATGGCTACCGGACGGTGCGCCTGGGTACTTTGGGCTGGGAACCGGTCACGGCCTTTTATCGCCTGCCCGCCGACTTGCGCCTGCGCCTGAAACACGACGGCTATTCGGTCATTCTGGGTGGCGATGAAGGTGCGCCGCATTTGCTGTTGCTCAGCAGCGATGAAATCAGCGCCTTCAGCCTCACATTCGAAACCACGGGGCGCAGCTGGTTGAGCCTCTCCAGCGATGGCATCGGCGAGGTACGGGTCGATGGCTAGATCGCTGGTGCTGCCGCGCATGGGCGGATTCACCTTGCTGGAAATCATGGTGGCGCTGACGGTGTTCGCCACCCTGGCGACGGCCGTGCTGTCAGCCAGCCGATATGTGGTCGGGCAGGCGGCGACTGTCCAAGAGCGATTGCTCGCGGCCTGGGTGGCCGACAACCAGCTCAATGAGCTGCGCCTGCAACCTGCTGTCGCCACCGGGCAGTCACAGCGGGTGGTTCAGATGGACCGCCGGGACTGGGTGGTTCGTCAGCAGGCCGGCCCGGCGAGCGATCCGCGTCTGATCAAAATCGACCTTCAGGTCAGCCTGGCCGGACGCGATCAGACCCTATACCGCGTCAGTGGCTGGATCCCCCATCGTGATCAATGAGCAGCGCGGTTTCACCCTGCTGGAACTGGTGATCGCCCTGGCGATATTCGCCTTGTTGGGGCTGGCCAGTTGGACACTGTTCGACGGTGTCGTGCACGTGCAACAGGGCACCCAGAGTCACGAACGCGAGTTGCGCAGCCTGCAGCGCGCAGTGGCCCTGATCGAACGCGACCTGTTGCACATCACCGAACAGCCCATCGTGCTGGCGCCGGCGCAACTGCAATGGCAGCGGGGCAATTGGCGCAACCCGCTGGATCAGCCACGCAGCGAGCGACAGGCACTGACGTATCGACTCGTCGGCGGCGCGTTATGGCGCGAGAGCCGCGGTGAAGGCGCGCTCGACGTGCAGCGGCAAAAATTGCTCGACGATGTCCGGCAGCTGAGCTGGCGCCTGTTTGACGCTCAAGCCGGGTGGCGAAGCGATTGGCCGAGCGGGGCCAAGCCGCCGCTGGCGCTGGAGGTGCAACTGTCGACAGGGCGCTTCGAAGGGATCCGCCGGGTCCTGCTGTTGCCGGGTGCGTTGCCATGAAGGCACGGCAACGGGGCGTTGCGCTGATCAGCGTGCTGCTGGTGATGAGCCTGGCGTTGTTGATTATCGGCGGCGTTCTACGCAGTCATCATTTGTTGCTGCAAAGCAGTGGGCAACAGGTGCAACAACTGCACCTGCGGCAGCTGGGGGTTACCGGGGAAAGCTGGGCGCTGGCGATGTTGCAAAAAGACAGCGACCCGATGGCCGAACGCAATGCATCGTTTGACCTTGACGGTGCGCAGATTCAGATCGAGATCGAAGACATGGCCGGGCGTTTCAATCTCAATACCTTGCTGATTCAGGGGCAGACCGATCAGGTCACCCTCAATCGTTGGTCACGCCTGTTGGCGCTGCTGGAGTTGCCCGAAGTGCGGCTCGAGCAAGTCGGCGCTCTGCGGGAGCTGAGCCAAGTGCGGCTGCTGTCGGGCATCGACGGGCACTGGCTGCGTCGACTGGAACCCTGGGTCGCCCTGTTGCCCACGGACGCCGCACTGAACATCAACACCGCCCCGTCGTTGCTGCTGCGCAGCCTCGATGGCATTGACGCCGCGACAGCCGACGCGCTCGTGCAACGGCGAACCCCAATCCCCTGGTCAAGTGTTCAAGCCTTCACCCGTGACCCGCTGCTCGCCGGTGCTGGCGTGAGCAGTCATGGTCTTGGTATCGACAGCCGCTGGTTCCGTATCAAGGTTCAGGTGGCGCACGGACCGCATCGATTACGGCTGGCCACCGATGTCGAACGCGACGCCAAGACAGGTCAAATCAACCTCCTGCAACGACGATTACTGCCTTCGAATCCCCAAGAGATGACGCCATGAAAACCTGGCTTTACCTGACCGCCGAAGGCCTTGATGCGCCATCGCTCGATTGGCCGTGTTGCCTGTGGCCCCAGGCCGGCGAACGACAAACCCTGCCCTTGAGCGAGGCGGCGCCAATGCTCAAGGGGAAGGTTGTCGCGCTGTTGTTGCCCATGGAGTCATGCAGCTGGCTGCGCACCGAGCCATGGCCTTCCGGGCGCCGGCCGGATGCCAAAACCCTCGCATTCGCCGTTGAAGAACAACTGAGCCAAGCGCTGGAGAGGCTGCACTTGAGTGCAGGCCGTCGCGATCCGCAAGGACGCTATCCGCTGATGGTGATGGACCGTGCGCGTTTCGCCGGCGTACTGGCGTTACTTGCCCAGAGCGGGGTTGACGTGCGGTCGGTGTTCGTCGATGCCGATCTGCTGCCGGCGGATCAGGCCTTGGGCGTGCGATGGTTTGGCCGTTGGGTGTTGGGGGGTGCGCTGGGGGCTCGCCTGGCGCTGGGGGACGATGCGTTGACGTCGCTCAAGCCCTGCCTGCCTGCCGACCTGCAGTGGTACCCGGACGATGTCGATCATTGGTTACGTGGCGATCACAGCCAGGCCATCAACCTGCTGCACGGCGATTTCGCCTTGACCCGCACTCATCTGCCCTGGCGTTTCGGCGCGTTGGCGGCCTTGCTCCTGGTGGCGCTGACCTGGGGCGCCTGCGAGGCGCGAATCCGTTTTCTCGAACACGAAGGTCGTCAGCTTTACAGCCTCAATGAGCAGCAGTTCAAGGCGCTCTATCCGGAGCAAACCCGCATCGTCGACCTCGCGACGCAATTTCACGCCTTGCAGCGTCAGGGGGCTCAGGCTCAAGGCAGTCAAATCGCCGCGCTGGTCAAACTGGTCGAGCAGGTCATCGGTGCCAGCCCTGTCGAGGTGCAGCGCATTGAGTTTCGCGACGGCGACGGCTGGAAAATCCAGCTCAGCGCCAACAACTTTGCCGAGCTTGAGCAGTTGCGCGAGCGGGGGCGACAACAAGGCCTGCCGGTTCGTCTCGACAGCGCGAGCAAGGAACGAAATCGGGTGCAGGCGACGTTGACCATGGAGCAAGGCGTATGAAATTCACAGGACTTATCGCCCATTGGCAGCGCCTGTCCCTTCGCGAACAGCGCATGGTGTTGATCCTCGGCCTGTTTGTCTTGAGCGTCGCGGCATTCGGCCTGATCTGGCAACCCACGCAACAACGGCTGGCGAGCGCCGAGCGCCAGCACCGACAACAACTGGCCCTGGCCACACAACTGCGACAGGCGCAGCCGCGCAGCCATGCGCCGCGACCCGTTGATCAACCCTTGTCGCTACGCATCAGCGAAAGCGTCGCCGGCACAGGGTTGGAGTTGCATCAGATGGACACCGACAGCGACCTGCTGCGCCTGACCCTCAGCGGTGAGGCCAGGGCATTGCTGTCATGGCTCGACAGCCTGGAGCGCGACGGCGTCGCGCTGCAATCGCTGACGCTGGAAAAGCGTGAAACGGTGCTGCATGCCCAGGTGGCATTGAGATAGCTCTGTCTTTGCGCACCTGTTGTTAGCGAACGCACATGGTGGGTAATCGAACAATGAAAACCGCCCGGCTCTGGCCGGGCGTTTTCGTTGTGATTTTTCAGCGTCCCAGGAGTTGCTCAGCGTAGCGGGCAATGACGTGGTCGAAGGCGTTCTGCCCGCGCAGGTCGGGAGAGCGAATGGCCGCAATGAGCTTGCTCAGCTCTTCTTCGCTGGCTTGAGTGACAAATGTTTCGTCAAAAAAACGCTGGATGGTGTTCTGGCGACGATTGTTCAAGTAAGCAATATCCAGTGCTAGTACTTCAATCATCTTTGTTGCCGGTAGGTCCGTGGGAATGCCGGGTTGGATTTGACCGTTGTGCAGATACCGAAAACGCAGTTCACATCGCTCATCCAGCGGAGAGATATGCTGCTCTTCGTCAAACCAATTGCCTTTGCGATGACCGCAGTGCAAAGGATTGCCGGGTTTTGTCTCGCGAAGGCAGGAGGCATGGAGGTTGTGATATTCCAGTGCTAATGCCTCGTAATGTTCTTGAGGTCTGAAGTGTTCGATATGACTGTTTGCAGCATCTATTTCCCTACCGCAATAGCAGCAAAGGAACCCCTGTTCTTGCAGCAAACTATTGTGCAGATCTCTCTTTTGCGGATTTTGTAGCGTTGAATAGGTAGGACTCCAATCATCGTTTGCAGAGCTTTTCCATTGTGTAAACGAAGCGGGTTCAGTTCCTTTGAGCACTCGTTTCATTTACCAAGGATCTCCTTGCGCCTGATCAACGCCTCAGCTCCAGCAAACTCTGGAAGGTCAGGGGCTTTTTCCTTCAGCGCCTTGAGTTGTGCCTTCGCTTTTTTGAGATCGTTGTCTTCAAGTGTTGAAAACAACTCTGAAAGCAAGGTTTCGATTTCAAGCTCACGTTGGTTTGCGCCCATCACTTCCTCTAACACGCTACTTGAGTCCAGGCCGTAGGTGACCCTTGGGTGTGATGCGTCCCCGTTGTTCAAAATGATGACTTCTTCAGGTTTCAGACTGCCAATGATTTGAGGTGAGTGGCTGGCGGCTATGAATTGGACCTTGGGAAATGCTTTCTTCAACGCATGCACGATGCTGCGTTGCCAGGCTGGATGAAGGTGGATGTCCAGTTCGTCAATGATCACTACGCCTGATGTTTTCTTCAGGACATCCTTGCCCATGTGCGGATTGAGTATGCACATGCGGCGAGCGATGTCGGCAAAGAGCGCAACCATGCCGCGTTGGCCGTCGCTCAGGTCGTTAAACGGATATGTCCTTTCATCAATCATGTCTACCATCAAACTTTGAAGTCTGAGGTCATAACGAATTCCTACTGCATCAGCAATAGCATAGCTAATAGCTGAATTGATCCAAGTTAACTCTGTCTCTCTGCCTGTAAGGGGTGAGCCAGCTTCCAAAATCCACTGCATACGCTCAAGCGTCTTTCCGATGATCCAACATTCGAAGTCTTTTGAGTTGGTAGCGGCATCGTCCCAGTTGTTGTAACCATCTAGTCGAGACAAGCGTTGGGTCGCCGCAAACTCGGAGGAAACACCAGCCCCATTCCATCGACGGTTGCTGCGGTAAAACGCTAGGACAGGGAGATCAACAGGTTCACCTTTATCAATGCGGGAAATTTTTTCCGTTACTTCGACGTCCAGCAAAACATCCGACAGATAGGGCGTGTCCTTTCTTTCTACATGAATGCCCCATTGAGATCTTTCGAAGATATGCCCCTGTGCGGCAAGCAGGACCGGATAGCGGCGTTCGAACCTACTGCGGCCTTCAAATTTATCAATAACAAATCGAATGTCTGCTTCTGAAAAAAATGTCTGATTCTTTCCCGTGGCTTCAGCAAAATCCAAAAAGTTTGTTGCCACCGCTTGCAACAACGAAGTCTTACCGCTCCCGTTAGTCCCCACCACCAGGTTAAACCCCGGCTGAAAGTCGAAAGTGGCATCTTCGTAGCAACGAAAATTCTGAATGTGGAGACGGTCCAGGCGCATTCTGGCTTCCCTTTACCAAGACTGACGAATGTCGTCAGTGTACCTTGGCTCGCGATTACCGCTAGGGCGTAGTTGTGGCTAGGACGGAGCGGAGCCTTGCAACGGCGGCAACTTCGCCAGCTTTAACGCCACCCCCAACGCCACCAGCAACAACGCACCGATGAACAGGCCAATGCCATTCCACCCGCCCACATGCCAGAACACGCCGCCCGCCGTACCGGCAACGCTTGAGCCGGCGTAGTAGCTGAACAAGTACAGCGACGAGGCCTGGCCCTTGGCCTTGGTGGCGCGGCGGCCGATCCAGCTGCTCGCCACCGAGTGGGCGCCGAAGAAGCCGAAGGTGAACACCAACATGCCGAAGATCACCAGCGCCAGGGGGGGGAACATCGTCAGGGCCAGGCCGGCGATCATCAGCACGATGGTGCACCAGAGCACTTTGCGCCGTCCCAGTCTGTCGGCCAGCGAGCCGACTTTTGCCGAACTGTAGATACCTGACAGGTACACCAGTGACAGCAGGCCGACGAAGGCTTGCTCCAGGTGGTACGGCTCGGCCAGCAAGCGGTAGCCGACATAATTGAACAGGGTGACGAACGCGCCCATCAGCACAAAGGCTTCGAGGAACAGCAGCGGCAGTCCGGCGTCGCGAAAGTGCAGGGTGAAGCCATCGAGCAGGCTGCGCGGGTGCAGCGAGCGGGAGCGGAAGTTGCGCGACTCGGGGAGGATCCTCCAGAACACCGCCGCGGCGATCAGTGCCAGGCCACCTATCACCAGCATCGCCGTGTGCCAGCTGATGAAGTCGATCAGCACCCCGGTAATCAAGCGCCCGCTCATGCCGCCAATGGCGTTGCCGGCAATGTACAGGCCCATGGCCAGACCGAGGTGTTGCGGGTGGATCTCTTCGCTCAGGTAGGTCATGGCGACTGCCGCCAGGCCGCTCAAAGACAAGCCGATCAGCGCACGCATGATCAGCACCCCGTGCCAGCTTGGCATCATCGCGCTGGCCATGGTGCACAGCGCGGCGGCGAACAGCGCCGCGACCATCACCGGCTTGCGCCCGACGCGATCTGACAAGGGACCTGTGATCAACAGGCCGATGGCGAGCATGCCCGTGGCCACCGAGAGGATCAGGCTGCTCTGCGCCGCATTGATCGAATATTCGTCGGACAGCATCGGCATCATCGGCTGCACGCAGTAGAGCAGGGCGAAGGTCGCGAAGCCGCCGCAGAACAGCGCCAGCACCGTACGCATGAACGCCGGCGTGCCTTTTTCGATGTAGATCTGCGCCAGCTCGGCGGCAACATCACCTTGTACGGCGGGTGTCATTTCATGGGCGAGTGGAGCAACAGCAGTTTTCACGGGGGACCTCGCAAGCGCACAGCCGGTCAGGCAATGAAAAAAGCATATAGCTGGCTAATGATTCAATCCAATATATTGTTCGACCTGTTTGATAGCTTTAACGACCTAATGGGGTTTCCATGGAATTGCGTCATCTGCGCTACTTCATCGCCGTCGCCGAGGAACTGCACTTCGGCCGCGCCGCACAGGCGCTGGGCATCTCCCAACCGCCGTTGAGCCAGCAGATTCAGGCGCTGGAACAGGAGGTTGGCGCGCGATTGTTTGAACGTACCAATCGTCGGGTCGAGCTGAGCGAGGCCGGTCGATTGTTTCTGGAGGAAGCGCGATTGGTGCTGGCGCAGGTCGACAAAGCGGCGGATGTCGCTCGGCGGGCGCAGTTGGGCGAACTGGGCGAATTGAAAATCGGCTTCACCTCGTCGGCGCCGTTCAACTCGACGATTCCCCAGGCGATCTTCTCGTTTCGCCAGCGATTCCCGGCGGTGCATTTGAATCTGCGGGAAATGAGCAGCACCCAGGTCGCGGATGCGCTGGTAGACGAGTCGATCGAAGTCGGCATCATGCGCCCGCTTGGGTTGCCTGACTCGCTCAGCGTGGTGGAGTTGATGCGCGAGCCACTGGTGGCGGTGCTCAGCTCCAAGCATCCGCTGGTCAAGGACAGTGAAGAGGGGTTGTTCCTGTCAGCCCTGGCGCTGGAGCCTTTCGTATTTTTCCCGCGCAGCTACGGCAGTGGTCTGTACGCACAATTGCTCAGCCTGGCCCGGGACGCCGGCTTCAGCCCACACTTTGCCCAGGAGGCAGGCGAGGCGATGACCATCATTGGGCTGGTGGCGGCGGGGTTGGGGGTATCGGTACTGCCGGCGTCTTATCAGCGGATGCGCATCGATGGCGTGGTGTATCGGCCATTGCTCGATCCGGCGGCGGTGTCGGCGGTGTGGCTGGTGCAGCGCAAGGATCAGAAGTCAGCGATGGCGCGGGCGTTTGTGGAGTTGCTCACGCGCAAGGTTGAGCCTTTGAAATCTTGACGGCGGCGCCGTCATTCGCGAGCAAGCCCGCTCCCACAG
>DATMUG010000142.1:0-1565 GCA_035563915.1 Pseudomonas sp.
AGGAGCTGCCGAAGGCTGCGATCTTTACGTAGGTGAAGTCCCGACGAAATTCACGTGCTCACCGACGTGCAAATTCAGATGCAATTCATCGGCAATCCCCACCGCCGTGCGCATCAGCCGCTCCAGTGGTTCGGTCAGGCCAGGCTCCAGGGAGCCCCCGGTCTGGCTGAAATGCTCGATGGTTAATCCGGGCACGCCTCGGGGAGCATTCACCAGCGTCCATTGCAAGGCGCTGCTTTGCAGGGCTTCGCGGATTTCCTCGGCGGCGTGGCGTTGCAACGGGTCGAAGGTGTCTGGATCATCCAGTACGTCGAAATGCCCCACCAGAAACAATCGGCCAATCCCGGCGGCCTGCATCCCGTCGATCAGGGCATCCGCCGCCAGCACTTGCTCGGCCGGCCCCGGCACGATGGTTTTTTCCACGTATTCGCTATTGAACGGCAACCCGGGCGCATCCAGCAGACAGATGACCGCCGAGCCGCCGGCGACGCTTTGCCTGACCCGCTCCGCCTCGAACAGATTGCCGGTCTTGGTGCGTAAGCCCGGTCGCGGCGCGAGGGTGGTCAGGTCATCGAGAATGGCGATCACTTCATGCTGGCGCCGCAGCAATTCAGCCACCAGCGCGCTCCCAAGGCTACTCATGGCACCATACAGCACCACTTTTACCACCGGCGTTTCGGCATTTTTCACGGCTGAACTCCTGGTTTGTCATCTATATGGTGTGTGACATGCAGGAAACAACGAGGGTTCGAACCGATTCAGAGGGCTTCAGATGCAAGCGACGATCAAGGGTTATCACGCCCATGTTTATTTCGATGCCGGCACCATCGGTCAGGCGCGCAAGCTGTGCGAGCAGGCGGCGCAATTGTTTCCGCTGAAGATGGGGCGCGTGCACGAGCGCCCGGTGGGCCCGCATCCGGACTGGAGTTGCCAGTTGGCCTTCGGTCCGGAACTGATCGGCGAAGTGCTGCCGTGGCTGGCACTCAACCGCAAGGGGCTGGTGGTGTTCCTGCATCCCGATACCGGCAATGATCTGCTGGACCACAGCGAGCACGCGATCTGGATGGGCGCGATTCGCCCGCTGGACCTGTCTATTTTTTGATCAAGCTATAGGGTTTCTTCCGGTTCGCCGGGCAGATGCTCATCCAGATGCAGCCAGGGCAAGCGGCTGTCGGTCCAGATGTGGCGTTCGGCTGGGGCTTGCTCGGGATGGTCGAGGGTGGCGATGGTCACATCGATGCTCTCGGGGCTGAGGTGGGTGGTCAGTGCCAGTTGCGCCCCGCAGTGGCCGCAGAAATATCGCACGCAGGTGGATGAAGAGTCGTACAGCGATGGCGTGCCGGCCAGCCATTGGAAGGCCGATGAGGGGACAGTGATCCAGGTGGTCACGATGCCGCCGCTGACCCGTCGGCAAATCGAGCAATGGCAGTGGGCGATGTCTTGCAAGGGTCCGCTGAATTGATAGCGCAGCTGTCCGCAATGGCAGCCGCCAGTGTGAATGACTGTCATGCTGATTTCTCCTGCTAAAGAGTTCCCTGTAGGAGCTGCCGAAGGCTGCGATCTTT
>DATMUG010000143.1:0-2445 GCA_035563915.1 Pseudomonas sp.
ACACAAAGGCGATCCCATGTAGGAGCTGCCGCAGGCTGCGATCTTTTTTGCGAGAGGGCAGATTTGCCCGGAAAAACTGTGGTCGAATAAATGACAGCAGTCAAAACGCAGAATCCTGCGTACTGCTTCAAGGGAGCTGCAACCATGAAACGTTTTGCCTTGACGGTTATCTGTTGCGCACTGGCCACCTCGGCCCTGGCGGCGCCGAAACCCTGTGAAGAACTCAAGGCCGAAATCGAAGCAAAGATCCAGGCCCGCGGCGTAACGTCCTACACCCTGGAGATCGTCACCAACAGCGAAGTGCACGATCAGAATATGGTCGTGGGCTCGTGCGAAAACGGCACCAAGAAAATCATCTACCAGAAAAACGACCGCTGAGTGCCTTAGGGCACGCAGTTGATCTGGCGCTCTTCGGCGACGATTTCATGCCTGGCGTTAAACAGGCGGGCTTCGGGGGTGAACGCCATGGAGCGGGCTTGCAGTACGTAGCGCTGGCCGGCTTCGAAATGATCGTACTGGATGATCATGTAGCACAGACGCTCCGTGCCACCGTCGAACAAGTCCGAGCCCCCGCCGGGCACTTCGAAATCGAAGCGAACCTCTAGTTCATGGCTACCGGGTGTGACCTGGAAAAACCGCCCGTCACGCGACCGCTGATTATCCAGGCGCTCCGCCATCAGCAATTTGTCGTTGGGAAATGGCGTGGAAAAATCGACCCACGCCATTTGTGGATTGGCCGCGGGCATCGGCGCCGAACAGCCGTTAACCGCGATTGCCGTCAGCAACAGCATTAACCTGCGCATGATGAATGTCCTGAATACCGGGTATTCAGAATAGCGCCGATCAGGTGCGTTGGCAGCCTGCCGGCGTACCTTGGCCAATCACTTTTCGCTGCTGATCATAAAGCTTGGCCCAAGGCCTGAAACCGATATTCCCCGCTTGCAACTGATAACGCTCACCGGCGTTGAACTCGCTGAATTTCACGTTCATCTGACAATCACGCCACAGCGGCTTGGCGTCGGGGCCGATATTGGTGGGCTGCACGGGGAACTGATAGCGAACCTTCAACTCATGGCTACCGGGCTGCACCTGAAAGTAGCGTTTATCCGTCGCTGCCTGGTTATCCACCCCCAGCGCCAGCAGCGCCGTATCTTCCTGATGGGATTCCAGATCGATCCACGCTTGCGTCGGATCATGATGAGGCAAGCCGAACCCGGCACAACCGGCCAGTGTCAGCAGGCCACCCGTCAGCATCAATTTGCGCATAGCGGAGCTCCAGTCAGGCGGGATAGTCTGGCGAGCAGACTTTTCCAGGGATTTATTATTTTGATCAGGCCGTGTCCAAGCCTTGGGTTACTTGATCGCGTTTTGCGCGTTTTGTTTCCGGCTGCGTTGCTTTTGTTACTCAACGGTTGTTCCACCGCTAGCTACTACAGCCAATTGGTCAGTGGCCAGGTGCAATTGTTGCGGGCCAGGGAGCCGGTTTCCAAGGTCATCGCCGACGACCATCGGGATGAAAAACTGCGCGCTCACCTGGCGCAATCGCAAAAGGCCAGGACCTTCGCCAGCCAACAGCTGCATTTGCCGGACAATCTGAGCTACCGGCTTTACGCGGATATTGGCCGGCCCTATGTGGTCTGGAACGTGTTCGTCACCCCGGAATTTTCCCTGAAACCGCAGAACCATTGCTTCCCGATTGCCGGCTGCGTGGCCTATCGCGGCTACTACAGCCAGAGTGCGGCACGTGGCGAAGCGGCTCTGCAACGCCTGCAGGGCATGGATGTGACCATCGGTGGCGTCGAGGCCTATTCGACCCTGGGCTGGTTCAACGATCCGATCATGAGTTCGATGATGAACTGGGGCGACGAGCGCCTGGCCACGCTGATCTTCCATGAACTGGCACATCAGCGCGTTTACGTGAAGGACGACACCGAGTTCAACGAGTCGTTTGCCACTTTCGTCGAGCAGGAAGGCACCCGCCAATGGCGTGCCTGGCGCAGTTTGCCGCCGGACAACGGCGACCAGGCCAAGCGCCGGGACCAGTTCACCCAGCTGGTTCTGGACACACGCTCGCGACTTGAGCAGCTGTACGCCCTGCCGCTGCCACCCGAACAGATGCGCCAGCGCAAGGCGGCTGAATTCGAGCGCATGCGCAGCGATTACCGACAACTGCGTGACAGCCAGTGGGCGGGCGACAAACGTTACGACGCGTGGATCAATGCGCCGATGAACAATGCGCGATTGCTGCCCTTTGGGCTTTATGACCAATGGGTGCCGGCGTTTGCGGCGCTGTTCAGGCAGGTGGGAGGGGATTGGGTGTCTTTTTATGCGGCGGCGCAAAAGTTGGGGACTTTGCCGGTTGATGAGCGCAAAACGGCGCTGAAGAAATTGGCGGACAGTTAACCCTGTGGCGAGGGAGCTTGCTCCCGTTGGGCTGCGAAGCGG
>DATMUG010000144.1:0-25368 GCA_035563915.1 Pseudomonas sp.
GCACTCGACAGCGCCTACAGTTCCAGTCATTCACATGGGCTCCGGCGGCCCGATCAACCTGCCCATCACCCCGAATACTCCCAGCTCCCTGATGGCCTCCAGCTCGCCCTGGGTCTCGACCATCTCTGCGATCAGCGGCAAATCAATGCTGTTGGTGGCCCTGAAGATCGCCTCGATGAACAGCCGCTTATCCCGCTGCTCATCGATGTGCCGGATGTAGGCACCGTCGATTTTCAGGTAGGCCAGACCCAGTTGGGTGAGGTTGCCGATCTGACTGAAGCTGCCGCCGAAATGCTGCAGGCCCAGGCGGTAGCCGGTGTCGAGCAGGCTGTGGCTCAGTCGATGCAGTTCGTCAGGGGGCGGCAGTTGGCGTTCGTCGATTTCCAGTGTCAACAAGGGGGCCAGCTCCGGCAGTGATTCGAGCATGTCGAGGATCAGTTGCAGCTGTGCCGGATCGCGCAGGGTCGTTCCGGACAGGCTCAGTGCCAGGGGCCAGCGATTGACGGCCAGGTAGTCGAGGGTCGCTTCGAGCATGGCCAGGTCGAAGCGGGCGGACCAGCCGAGGCGTTCGATCCACGGCAGGAATTGCCCGGCGGCGATCGCCTGGTCCTGTGGGTCGATCAGACGGGCAAGCACCTTGTGATGCAGCATTTCACTGGTGTCGGCGCATTGCACGACTGGCTGAAAATACAGCTGCAATTTGCCCTGGTTCAGAGCGTCGTCGATCCAGGTCCGCCAATCCTGCTGGGTGTGGGTCGGCGTGTGCTCGCCGTGGCCCAGCTGCACCCAGGGGTGCTCTGCGTTCTGGCGAGCCTGGGCCAGCGCTTGATCCAGACGCATCAGTACGTCGCTGGTCGATTCGCCCGGTTGATACGCGACGATGCCCACGTGTGCGACGGGCATGCAGTCACTGGCGCCGGTCTGGCGCAGATTTTCCAGAGTGGCACTCACTTCGGCGGCGAGGCGCGCGGCATCTTCGCTGTTCAGGCCCGGCGCCAGCAGACTGAACTCACCCCCGCGGTTGCGCGCGGCCAGCCAGGTGCGTCGATCCGGCAGCCCGGTCAGGCGCTTGAGCAATTCGCCAACCGCGCCGATCAGCGCATCGGTTCGCTGGCCGCCAAGACGCTGGTTGAGCCCGGTCAGGTCATTGAGCCGCAGCATTAGCAGGTGACCGTCGCCATGGTGCTCGGCGACCAGTAGATGGTCGCCCAGTTGTTCATCGAGCAAGCGTCGATTGGCCAGCCCGGTCAGGCTGTCCCGGTAGGACTCGTTGCGCAATTGCTCGCTGCGCGCCGCTTCTTCGCTGAACAACGCCTTGAGTTTCTCGACCATCTGGTTCATCGCCAGCACCACGCGTTTGAGTTCCGGCGTGCGCGGCAGTTTCGGCAGGCTGAGGAACTCGCGTTTGCTGATGGCTTCGGCCTGTTTGACCAGGGTGTCGAGGGGACGCAGTTGCCGTCGCAACAGCCAGCCACCGAAGACGGCGCTCAGCAGGCCACAAATCAGCAGCCAGATCAGACTGCCCAGGGTGCTGTCCCAGAGTTTGGCCAGGGCAAATTGCGGATTGCTCAGCACCTCGACCCGTGCCGCCTGCTCCCATCCGCGCATGATCAGCGCATCGCCGCCCTGATGACGCAGGTCCACCAGACGAACGAACCAGCCCGGGACGCCCTCGATCCGTGTCGACGCATTACGCTCCACCAACACCCGTTGATCCTGGTTGTCGACGATGCGAATGCTGCTGAAGTAGCCACTGTCAAAAATGGAGCTGACCATCAGTTCCATCATGGCCGGGTCATCGATCTGCGAGGTCAGCGACAGGCCCAGTGCCGTCGCCGCATCCTGGGCATGGGAGCGCAACTGGCCAAGCGTCTGTTCCCGAGAGCTCTCCAGGCTGACAAAAAAACTGCCGCTGAACGCCACCACCAGGAACAGGCAGATGGCGAGAAACAATTGATTGCGCAGTTTCATGACACGCTCCTTGCTCGGGCCTTCAGCCGTCGCCGACGGGAAAACCTTCGGCCTGCATTTTTTTCAGTACGTCTTGCCAGCGCGAGAGTTTTTTCGAGTCGCTGCTGCGTTTGCCGCCATTGGCGCCCGGCAGGTAAAGGCCTTCGGCATTGAAGGCGTATACCGGCAGCAGGTCCTTGCGTTGCGAGGCGGGGCGGATGTCGCTGATCAGGTTGTCCAGCACCAGCGGGTCGGCGCCCGGGCTGCTGTAGAAGGTCAACACCATGTGCGCCTGATTCTGGGTCAGCGCCTTGACGTAGGTAATGCGAAGTTTCTCGCTGGGAATCCCCAGCTCCCGCAGGCTGAAATATTTCGCCAGGGCGTAGTCTTCGCAATCGGCGGCGCCCTTGACCAGGGCTTCGATGGGGGTGGCCCAGTAATCGGTCTGGTGCCAGATCCGCGTGTCATCCTGAAAATTCAGCTGCTGATTGAAGAAACCATTGACCGTATTCAACTGGTCGCGCTCGGGTGCATGGCGTTCAGCCTGCAGCAACTGGCCCCAGGCCTCGATCCTCCCCCGCGCAGGGCCGAGGTTGCCGTAGCGCTTTTCGGCGCTTTGCAGGATCTGTGAAAAATCCCAGTCGGCCCAGACACTGCCCAGCCCCGCCAGAAGAAATCCGCCCAGCAACAGCCATCCGCCGAACCGAAGCCGGGGCGCTGACCATCCTGGACTACGCGGACTACGGAGCATGTCTGGCTGCTCGGGGGGCGGTTTGGTGAAGTCTAGGTGGTGTTTTGACGGGGGGAGGGCAGATCGTCGGGGAAGATGCCGGGCCCTTTAGGAGCTGCCGAAGGCTGCGATCTTTTGATCTTGCTTTTAAAAGATCGCAGCCTCGTTGCACTCGACAGCTCCTACACAACGCCTACAGGGTTTTCTGTCTGAGGATGTAGACCGTGACCAACACGGCACTGGTCAGCATGAACCCGCGTGCCCACGGCATCGGCACCAGGTAGCAGGAAAACAGGATGCTCGCCCACATCAGGCCGATGGCGTAGACCTTTCCCTTGAGCGGGATGCCGTTGCCGTCCAGGTAATCACGAATCCACGGCCCGAGTCGTGGGTGGTCCACCAGCCATTGATAGAAGCGAGGCGAGCTGCGGGCGAAACAGGCGGCCGCCAACAGCAGGAAAGGGGTGGTGGGCAGGACCGGCAGGAAAATCCCGATCACCCCCAGCACTACGCTCAGCCAGCCGATGGCCAGCAGCACGTAGCGCAACATCAGGGGGCGGTTGCCTATGGGGTTGTCCATAGGCGGGACCTTAGTGGTGACGAGGCTTGAGAATCGCCGGTTTCTCGTCCGGAGCGTTGCACAGCAGGTACAGCGCAGTCAGGGCTTCCGGGATTTGCACGATCATGTCGTCCATCAGGTTGGCGTCGGCGGCAATGTCGGAAAACTCCGGCTGCTCGTCGAACAGGCCCGAGCCGACCATGATCGGCAGGAGCATCTCGCTGACTTCGTCCTCGGCGGTTTCGAACCAGGCTTCCTCACGCAGGAAAACGCCTTCCATGAAACCGATGCACCAGCCGCGCAATTCGGAGTCGTCCGGATCGTCGCCCAGGTCCAGGTCGCACGGCAGCTCGAATTCTTCGTCCGAAGCCAGTTGGCGGGCGATATGGGCCTTGAGGCCGATCAGCGTGGCTTCGATCTCTTCACGCTGGGCTTCGCCGCTGTAATGCGGCTCTTCGGCGAAGAGTGCGTCGATCCATTCGCGATCGGGAACGGTTTCGGAACAGATCGACAGGGCAGTGAGGTAGCCATGGGCGGCCACGTAGTCCAGAGCCTCGTCATGCAGTTCATCGGCGTCGAGGAAGACTTGCAGGCGGGTCAGTTGCTCAGCGAAGGACATTAAAGGACTACCTTGGGGAATGTGCGATGCGGGAATTCTAGGCCTTCTTGAGCGCCGGGGCCAGCCGCGCGGCATTTTTGCCCCGTTTGACCCTGGCGAACACCCTAAACCACTGAGGGAGCGGGCTTGCTCGCGAAAGCGGTGTATCAATCGACATTAATATTGACTGACACAGCATTTTCGCAAGCAAGCCGGCTCCCACAGGTTCTGCGCCATATTGGGTTGCACAGTCTTCTCGGCGGCACCCTTTGCAGGGGAGGGCTCGGGTATACTCGCGCGTTTTGTGATGCCCTGCTGGCGTCACGGCTGGAGTGTGAAGCCTCTGGCAATGCGCACTTACGATTCGGTGGTGCAGCGTTGCCGGTTCTGAACCAGCCTTGCAGGGATGTTTTGGTGATTTTTGGAGTTTCTATGCTCGAACAGGCTCAACGCGTCCTCAAGGACATCTTCGGCTACGACAGTTTCCGTGGCCGTCAGGGTGCAATCATTGAGCGCGTGGCCAGTGGCGGCGATGCCCTGGTGCTGATGCCTACCGGTGGCGGCAAGTCTCTGTGCTTCCAGGTGCCGGCGCTGTTGCGCGAGGGCCTGGCGGTGGTGGTTTCGCCCCTGATCGCCTTGATGGACGATCAGGTCGCCACCCTCGAAGAGCTGGGGGTGGCCGCCGCCGCGTTGAACTCCACCCTCAGTGCCGAGCAGCAACGCGACCTGGCGGCCCGCATTCGCCGCGGCGAAGTGAAAATGCTCTACCTCGCCCCGGAACGCCTGGTCCAGCCACGGATGATGGCTTTCCTCCAAGGCCTGGACATTGCCCTGTTCGCCATCGACGAAGCCCACTGCGTATCGCAGTGGGGTCACGATTTCCGCCCGGAATACCTGCAACTGGGCCAACTGGCGGAAATGTTTCCCGATGTGCCGCGCATCGCTCTGACCGCCACCGCCGACAAGCGTACCCGGGAAGAGATCGTCACCCGCCTGCACCTGCAGAATGCCGAGCGCTTCCTGTCGAGCTTCGACCGGCCGAACATTTTTTACCGCATCGTTCCCAAGGAACAGCCGCGCAAGCAGTTGCTGGCGTTTCTCGCCGAGCGGCGCGGCGATGCCGGCATCGTCTATTGTCTGTCGCGTAAAAAAGTCGAGGAAGTCGCTGCATTTCTCACCGAGCAGGGCTTCCCGGCGCTGCCCTACCACGCCGGCCTGCCTAACGAACTGCGTGCCTACCATCAAAAGCGCTTTCTCAATGAGGAAGGCCTGATCATGGTGGCAACCGTGGCGTTCGGCATGGGGATCGACAAGCCCAACGTGCGCTTTGTCGCGCACTTGGACCTGCCCAAGTCCCTTGAAGCCTATTACCAGGAAACCGGGCGTGGCGGGCGTGACGGTCTGCCGGCGGATGCCTGGATGGCCTACGGCCTGCAAGACCTGGTGATGCTCAAGCAGATGCTGCAGAACTCCGAAGGTGATGAGCGCCATAAGCGTCTGGAGCAACACAAGCTAGACGCCATGCTCTCGCTGTGTGAAGAGACTCGCTGTCGCCGTCAGGCGCTGCTGGCCTATTTCGACGAGGAGATGCCCGAACCTTGTGGTCACTGCGACAACTGCACCGATGGCGTCCAGACCTGGGATGCCACGGAACCTGCGCGGCAGGCGTTGTCGGCCATCTTCCGAACCGGTCAACGCTACGGTGTCGGTTATCTGGTGGATGTATTGCTGGGCAAGGATAACGAGAAGGTGCGCAGTTTCGGTCATCAGCACCTGTCGGTATACGGCGTCGGCAAGGCGCTGGGCGAAAGCGAATGGCGCTCGCTGTTCCGCCAGTTGGTGGCTCGCGGCCTGGCGGACGTTGATCATGAAGGCTATGGCGGTCTGCGTTTGAGCGACAGTTGCCGGCCGCTGCTCAAGGGTGAAGTCACCCTGGAACTGCGCCGCGATCTCAAGGCGCAAACCACCACCAAGACCAGCAAGAGCCAGGCGAGCCAACTGGTGCGTGGCGAAGAGCGCGAACAGTGGGAAGCCCTGCGGGCCTTGCGTCGCAAACTCGCCGAAGAGCATGGGGTGCCGCCGTACGTCATCTTCCCGGATTCGACCTTGTTGGAAATGCTGCGCAGCCAGCCGACCTCGCTGGCGGAAATGGCCCGGGTCAGCGGTGTCGGCGCCCGCAAACTGGAACGCTATGGCGAGGCCTTCCTCGAAGTCCTCGGTGGCCAGGTCGAAGCCCCGAAGCCGGTGGCCGACTTGCGCCACGAACTGATCACCCTGGCACGGGCCGGCATGACGCCGCTGCAGATCGCCGGCCAGTTGCAATGCTCGGAAAAGAACGTCTACACGATGCTCGCCGAGGCCATTGGCAAGCAGCAATTGTCGCTGGAGCAGGCGCTGGATCTACCGGAAGACTTGCTGGGTGAAGTTCAGGATGCGTTCCTGGATGGTGAGGGCGAGTTGCCCTCGGTTTCGGAGATTTCCGAACTCTTTGCAGGTCGAGTGCCGGAAGGGGTGCTGTACTGCGTTCGAGCTGCCCTTCAGTCTGAATTTGAGATTTAACCTGCTGTTTTTGAACGTCGAATCGCTGATGTAACGATTCAGTACAGAACAGGCCTTGCCACTGCATCAGGCTCATGCTTAGCTGACTAATAATTAGTAATTCTTTTTATTTAAGCTAACCATGAGTGTTTTATGCCGTTAACCGATCAACACCGTTTTGGCATGCAATTGGCCCAAATGTCCCGCGGCTGGCGTGCCGAGCTGGACCGCCGTCTGGCGGGGCTGGGTTTGTCCCAGGCTCGCTGGCTGGTACTGCTGCACCTGGCCCGTTTCGACCAAGCCCCCACCCAACGTGAACTGGCGCAAAGTGTCGGCGTCGAAGGTCCGACCCTGGCCCGGTTGCTCGACAGCCTGGAAAGTCAGGGGCTGGTGCAACGGCAATCGGTGCTTGAAGACCGTCGTGCGAAGAAGATCGTCCTGTGCACCCCGGCCCGTCCGCTGATCGATCAGATCGAAACCATAGCCAATCAATTACGCCACGAACTGTTCCAGGGCGTCGATGAGGCGGATCTGAAAACCTGCATGCGTGTCCATGGGCACATTCTGGCCAACCTGGAAAAATCTTGAGGCAGTACCCGTCGTCGGTTTTTTGAGTTAGCGCATTGAGCAGACTATAAGAACTACCAGGCAATATCGTGTTCGTACTGGATAGCGAACACGTGGAAGCTTGTTTTGGTTATCTAAGGGATGCTCATGCTCGAAAGTCGGCGGGTCGTTGTGCGGTGTTGTGTCAGGTGGATGCTGGCCAGTACCGCTGTCTGTTGGTCGGCATTGGCGCCAGCACTGGGTCTGGGGGATATCACCCTGCATTCGGCGTTGAATCAGCCATTGCGTGCCGACATTGCCCTGGTGGATGTTGGCGGTCTGGAGGAGGGCGAGCTGTCAGTCAGCCTGGCCACTGCGGACGAATTCAACCGTGCGGGTGTGGAGCGGGTGTTCTTCCTCAATGACCTGAAGTTCACACCTGTCCTGCGGGGCAACCGCAGCTGGATTCAGGTCACATCCAATAAGCCGGTCAATGAACCGTTTCTCAATTTCCTTGTGCAGCTCAATCAGCCCAACGGCCGGTTGCTGCGCGAATACACGGTACTGATCGACCCGCCAGGTACGCCAGGCATTGTGCCGGCCACTGATGAGCCGGTGCCCAGTCATGCCGATTCTGCCTTTCCCAAGGTCCAGCCCGCTGTCGCCCCTGCGCCTGCGCCCAAGCAGGCGCTGCCAAAACCTGCCGATGTCCCGCTCCCGGATCCGCTAGCCGAGCAACTGGCTGCAAGCGTCCTGCAGAACCAGCAGTTGCAGGCCACCATCGATCATCTCAATCAGAAGATTCAGGCACAGGACGAACAGATCGCTGTTGAAAAGAAACAATCGGCCGAACTGCAAACCCGGTTGGCGCAGATCAAGCAAGCACCGATTGAGCCCACCGCGCCTGTTGCCGTGGCGCCGACGCCGGTGGTGGTTGAAGAGCCCGGGACGAATTGGCTGTTGATCGGCGCCTTGTTGCTACTGGTAGCGCTGGGATTGCTGGCTGTGTGGCTTCGCCGACGGGGCCAGGCTCCGGCAGCGTTCGGGTCGCAAGCCAGCCAGCCACCGCGCCATGAGCCGCCACTCAGTCCCACGGCAGAATCCCCGGGACAAGCTCCAGTGCTGCAATCGACACATCCGCACCCGGAAGAGACGCCTGCGGGCGATGTGTTGGAAGCGGTGGCGGTGTACCTGACCTATGGCCGCTTTGCTGAAGCGATCAGCCTGTTGCGAGAGGCTATCGACAAGGAACCGCAACGCACTGATCTTGCCGTGCAATTGCTGGAAGTTCTCGGCAAGCAGGGCGATCGGGCTGCTTATGACGCGCAGGAATCCAGACTGCGCAGTGCTGGGTTTGATGGACAAGCACTTCAGGAAGTCCGCTCCCGCCACCCGAAAATCGCGCCAGTTGCCCCGGCTGCCATAGCGCTGCCGGTGGTTGTGCCCTTCGCTACGCCTACGGAGCCTGCGCCCGCGGATGAGTACCAGTTGAATCTGGATGATTTGTCGATGGAGACTCAGTGGGATTTGGGGCCGATGGACGAGTCGCCCGTGCTTGATCAGCATGCGAGCGAGCCTGCGCTGCCGGAGCCTGAGATCGAATGGGAAATCGAACCCGCCTCGCCATCCCTCGACGACAGTTTTCTCGACGAATTCAACGAGCATCCAGCGCTGGAGCTTGAACCGCTGAGCCTGGAGCCGACCGAACCCACCGGTGCGGGCAAGCTGGAACAGGCTCAGACCTGCATCGATGACGGCGATCTGGAGAGCGCCATCGAACTGCTCAACGAGTTGCTCAGGGAGGCCGATGAGCCGATGAAACAGACCGCCCGAAGTTTGCTGGCGGGAATCCGGTAACCCCAATAAGGTATCTTCAGTTATCGAGAATGATCCCTCGCCCCAGGAAGGCCTGTCACTCATGACCGTTCAAAAACCGGAAATCGTCATCACCTATTGCACGCAATGCCAGTGGCTGCTGCGTGCCGCCTGGCTGGCCCAGGAGCTGCTCAGTACCTTTGGCGATGACCTGGGCAAAGTGTCCCTGGTGCCGGGCACCGGCGGTGTCTTCCACATTTTCTGCGACGACGTGCAGATCTGGGAGCGCAAGGCTGACGGTGGTTTTCCCGAGGCCAAGGTCCTCAAGCAGCGGGTTCGCGACCGGATCGATCCGGACCGCGACCTGGGGCATAACGACCGGACTCAGTGAGACGTCGCTTCGCCAGCGACAGGTTTCTTGCTTGAGCTGCCGGAGAGTCTGCTCGATACCACAATCGCAACGATGATCAACGCCCCGCCGAGCAGCATGCGCAGGGTGGGGTTTTCATCGAAGAGCACCCAGGCCACGGTGATGCCATACACCGGCTCCAGGGCGAAAACCACGGCGGCGGTCCGCGCCTTGATCACCGCCAGGCTGGCAACAAACAGACTGTGGGCGACGCCGGTGCAGAAAACCCCGAGCAGCGCGATCCAAAACCAGTCCATGGCTCGCACATTGCTCAATTGCGGTGCCGCCACCGGCAGCAGGCACAGGGCGACCACCACGTTCTGACACAAGGCGGCCTGCACCGGTGCAATGCGTGCGGAGCTGACGCGGTTGGCCAGCGACAGCAGCGAAAACAGCAAACCGGATGCCACTGCCCAGAGCAGGCCAGTGGTGGCGCCGCTGGACAGATCGAAGTCCGGCGTTACCAACACCAACCCGATGCTCACCAAAGTCACCAGGAGGATTTCATTGGCGCGGATCCGCTCCCGAAAAATCAGGCCTTCGAGAATCACGGTGAAGGCCGGGAAACTGGCGAAACCCAACGTGGCGATGGCGACGCCCGCGACCTTCACCGCAATAAAGAAACTCACCCAGTGACCGGCCAGCAGCAAACCGCTGAGAAGCAGCCGGCGCCAGTCCACCACTTCGAGTCTTTGCCAGCGGGTATTGCTGGCGAATCGGGCAAAGACTGCCAGCGCCAGCACTGCGAAGGCCGCCCGGCCAAAGACGATGATGGCCGGTGACGCGGCCGCGAGTTTACCGAACACGCCGGTCAGGCCGAACATTAATGCGCCGATGTGCAGGGCGCCCAGAGCGGTGCGGGGAGTCATGGCAATCCTTAACAGCAGACAAATCAAAATGTAGGAGCTGCCGAAGGCTGCGATCTTTTGATCTTGATTGTGAAAAACAAATCAAAACATCGCAGCTTTCGGCAGCTCCTACACATTGGAGCGCATTTGAGCCAGTGGTGTCTGTCGCGGGACTATTGTCTTTTGTCGCCAGCCTCTCGCCGCAGCGCGCCGGGTGAGGCACCGAACTCACGCAGCACCGCAGCGCTGAAGGCACTCTGGGAGTTGTAACCGACCCGAACGGCAATTTCGCCAATGGGCAACGTGGAATCGCGCAGCAATCCCACGGCCTTGTGCAGGCGTCGGCTGCGGATGTAATCCATCGGTGTCTGGCCGCATTCGGCGACAAATCGCGCATGCAGGCGAGCGCTGGAAAGGCCTGCCACACGCGCCAGGTCGGCGACTTGCAGCGGGTAGGCGGCGTATTGATCGATGTGCGCATTCAGCGCGGCGTAGGGCAGGCGCCGACCGACAATGCTATCGGGTCTGGCACTGTTGAGACTGGCCAGTAACAGCACCGCCCCTTGTTGTGCAATCACCGGGTCAGCGACCTCGCTGTTGGCCAGCCAGTTGACCAGCTGGCTCTGCCCGGCATCCAGCGACAAACGGCCGGCGTTGTCGAGCAAGCGACGACTGGCTTCGGCATGATCGCCCATGGACTGGCCAAGCCATTGATCACCGGGTACATCCAGCACCAGACAACGGCTGCCATTGGCACTGCCGCAGGCATGATGAAAACCTGAAGGAATCACCACGAAACTCTGCTGAACCACCTGGCTGCCGCGACCGTCGACCTCGAAATCCAGCGCACCCGACAGCCCGAACACCAATTGCGCGTGTTCGTGGCTGTGGACGATCAGGTCTTTGTTGTACTGGCGCAGCGTGAGGATCGGTCTCATCACGGATCTCGTGGCAGGTTTGATGAGTGAGACGGCAGTCTACACCGACGGGGCTGGCGTGCGTTGTCACAGGACTGACTTGCGCCTGTCATGGGCGATTAATCGGATGGGCGCAAGCTTGCGAAAACCTGTCCTGAGGGCTGCCCATGACCAGCGCCGAGCTCGCCAAACCCACCCGTAAGCAACGTGTGCGGACCCTGTGGATTTCCGACGTGCACCTGGGCACGCGCGATTGCCAGGCCGAGCACTTGTCGCAGTTTCTCAAGGCTTATCACGCGGACAGGATCTACCTGGTCGGCGACATCATCGATGGCTGGAAAATGCGTGGTGGCATGTACTGGCCGCAGGCGCACACCAACGTGATCCGGCGTCTGTTGACCATGAGCAAGCGCGGCACCGAGGTGATCTACGTCACCGGCAACCATGACGAGTTCCTTCGCCGCTATTCCAAACTGATTCTGGGCAACATTCAGTTGGTGGACGAGGCGGTGCATGTGACCGCCGATGGTCGGCATCTGCTGGTCATCCACGGCGACCAGTTCGACGTGATTACCCGCTATCACCGCTGGCTGGCATTTCTTGGCGACTCTGCCTACGAGTTCACCCTGACCCTCAACCGCTGGCTCAACCACTGGCGAGCCCGCTATGGCTATGGGTACTGGTCGCTGTCGGCCTACCTCAAGCACAAAGTGAAAACCGCGGTCAGTTTTATCAGCGACTTTGAAGAAGCCATCGCCCATGAATGCATCAAGCGCGAGCTGCATGGCGTGGTATGCGGACACATCCACCATGCCGAGATCCGCAAGGTCGGCGGGGTGGACTACCTCAACTGTGGTGACTGGGTGGAGTCGTGCACGGCACTGATCGAGCATTGGGATGGCACGATCGAGTTGTATCGACTGGCGGATGCGCAGGCGCGGGAGGCGCAGTTGAACGCGAGCAAGATCGCAGAACCTGCGTAGGCAGGTCCGACGCCTTCGCGGGCAAGCCCGGTCCCACAGTGATTTGTAGTGTTTGCAGGATTTGCATCCCACCACAAACCCTGTGGGAGCGGGCTTGCCCGTGAAGACGGCAGCACATTCGACATCGCAAGTGACAGTCCACCCGCTTTGTTTGAATTACGCGGGCGCCTGCTCTTCCATCGCCGCCTTGTAAATCGAGTTCTTCGGCTGTGCAAACAACCGTTGCATCATCGGTTCAAAGAAGCTCAAAGGCAGCGTGTCATACGCTGGGTCGAACGCCGCCGCATCGTACTTCGCGCAAAACTCGATGGTCGCCTGATACTGTGGATGGTCCTTGAACTGCTCGCGCAGGTGCCGATCCATCCCCAGATGATGGAAGAAGTAATAGCCCTGGAAAATCCCGTGCTTCTCGACCATCCACAGATTCTCGGCGCTGACGAACGGCTTGAGTATCGCGGCGGCGATGTCCGGGTGGTTGTAGGAGCCCAAGGTGTCGCCGATGTCATGCAGCAGGGCGCAGACCACATATTCCTCATCGCGGCCATCACGCCAGGCGCGGGTCGCGGTTTGCAGGGAATGGGTCAGTCGATCCACTGGAAAACCGCCAAAATCTCCTTCCAGCAGCTTCAGGTGCGCAGTGATACGCGACGGCAATTGTCGGGCGTAGGCGCTGAAGTCTGCGGCGATGATCGCCCAGTCTTCCTCAGTGCCGTCTTTCATGTGGGTAAAACGAGCATTGGCATTCATCGGCAATCCTCTGTGATCTAGAACGGCACGCGTCCCAGAACCATGTCCCGATACATGACGAAGTCACCGAGCAGGCTGTAGAAGGGATGCTGGAAGGTCGCAGGACGATTCTTTTCGAAGAAGAAGTGCCCGACCCAGGCAAAACTGTAGCCGGCCACGGGCAGCAGCCACAACAGCATCCAGGCGCCTCGGCCGATGGTCAGGGCCAGGATGAAAATCACCAGCGTGGTGCCAATGAAGTGCAACCTGCGGCAGGTACTGTTGCTGTGTTCGCTGAGGTAATACGGGTAAAACTCAGCGAAGCTGTTGAATCGTCTGATGTTTTCCACGACTGCGATCTCTGTGGTTATTGTTCTGGTTGCAAGTTGTTCTGCGGGTAGCTTATTTAAGTCTAGAGTGAACAAGGGTGTGAGCCAGTGACTATCGGCGCCACTTTAGTACCTTTCGGAAAATGGCCGCGATTGGCGGCTCATCATGCAAGAACCCGACATGAGCGAACGAACGACTTCTGCAAGCTGGGCGATGGGGATTGTCAAAGCACTGGAAATGGACGGCCTGGATTGCCGGGTTCTGTTCAAACAACTGGGGCTGGACTACGCGGCGCTGGATGATCCGGACGCCCGCTTCCCGCAAGACTCCATGACACGGCTGTGGCAACGCGCGGTTGAGCTGTCCGGCAACCCGGCGATTGGTCTGAACATGGGCAAAGTGGTGCGACCGGCACAATTTCACGTGACCGGCTACGCCCTGATGTCCAGCCAGACCCTGGCCGAAGGTTTCCGGCGACTGGTGCGTTACCAGCGCATCATTGCCGAAAGCGCCGACCTGAGCTTTCGTCTGCTGGATGAGGGCTATGCGCTGATTCTCACGGTACACGGTGATCACTTGCCGCCGACCCGTCAAAGTGCTGAAGCCTCCCTGGCCTGTGCCCTGGCATTGTGTGGCTGGCTGACCGGGCGCACGCTGCATCCACGCAAGGTGCTGGTGCAGGGCGACGAGCCGGCCGACCTTGAACCCTATAAACAGGCCTTCCATGCACCGCTGGTGTTCAATGCGCCGTACGATGCGCTGATTTTCGAGCGCGCGGACATGGAAGCGCCGCTGCCCACGGCCAACGAGGCCATGGCGCTGCTGCATGACCGGTTTGCCGGGGAATACCTGGCGCGCTTTTCGGAGAGTCGAGTCACCCACAAGGCACGCCAGGTGCTATGCCGCCTGTTGCCCCAGGGGGAGCCCAAGCGCGATGCCGTGGCGCAGACGCTGCACTTGTCGCAACGCACCTTGCAGCGACGCTTGCAGGAAGAGGGTACGAGTTTTCAGACGTTGCTTGATGACACCCGGCGTGAACTGGCCGAGCAATATCTGGCGCAACCGACCATGACCCTGCTGGAAATTGCCTACTTGCTGGGGTTTGCCGATCCGAGCAACTTCTTCCGTGCTTTCCGACGCTGGTTCGACACCACGCCCGGCGAGTACCGGATGCGGCTGTTGCAAACATCCGAAGCGGTCAATGACGCCAAAATGCCGGAATACACAGCACAAACACCGTAATGATCTCCAGTCGGCCCAAAAGCATGCCGAACGAGAGAATCCACTTGGCGGCGTCCGGCAGCGAGGCGAAGTTGCCGGCCGGGCCAATGGTTTCGCCCAGGCCCGGGCCGACGCCGGACACGGTGCTGGCCGCACCGGTGAGGGCGGTCATCCAGTCCACGCCCAATAGCGACAGCAGCAACGCAATCACGCAGATGGTGATCGCGAAGAAGAATGAAAAGGTCAGAATCGAACGTACGATCTCTTCATCGAGGCGGTGACCGTTGTATTTCTGCTTGATCACCGCGCGTGGATGAATCAACTGATTAAGGTTGGCCTTGAGCAGGATGTAGGCCACCTGGAAGCGAAAAATCTTGATGCCGCCGGCGGTCGAACCGGAACAGCCACCCACGAAGCCCAGATAGAAGAACAGCATCAGCGAGAAGTTGCCCCACAGGCTGTAATCCCCCAGTGCGAAACCGGTGGTCGTCACCACCGACGTCACGTTCAGCGCGACATGTCGCAGTGCGTCCAGCCAATGCAATTGGGTGGTCCACCAGTACCAGGTCCCCAGTACCAGCCAGGTCACCAGCAACATGCCCAGCAACCCCTGCACTTGCTGATCCTTGATCAGTGCCTTGCGATTGCCACGCAAAGTTGTCACGTACAGGGTGAATGGCAAGCTGCCGAGAATCATGATGACGATCGCCACCCAGTGCACCGCCGGTTGTGTCCACTTGGCCAGTGACTGGTCCGAGGTGGAAAAACCGCCAGTGGAAATCGCCGACATGGCATGGTTGATCGCATCGAAGGGACTCATCCCGGCCAGCCAGAAGGCCAGGCTGCCGAGAATGGTGATGCCGACGTAGGCCGCGACGATCAGGCGCGCCACCATGTGGGAACGGGGCATGACCTTTTCGGAACGGTCCGACGACTCGGTCTGGAATAGCCGCATGCCACCGATGCGCAGCAGCGGCAGGATCGCGACCGCCATACCGATGAAGCCGATGCCGCCTATCCAGTGCAGCAACGAGCGCCACATCAGGATGCCCGGGGACATGTCGTCGAGGTGATTGAGCACCGTCGACCCCGTGGCGGTGATGCCGGACATGCTTTCGAAGAACGAGTCGGTGTAGCTGATGTGCTGGGTCAACAAAAAGGGCAGCGCGGCGAAGATACACACCACCAGCCAACTGCTGACGGTCAGCAGGTACATGTCCCGTGGTCGCAGGTGTACATGTTCGGGACGTCCCGGTATGACCAGGGCCAGGCCGCCGACAAAAGTGATCATGCTGGCCCAGAGGAACGACGGCAGATCGCCGGTGCGATCGAAGATCACCAGCGTGGCCATGGGCACGACCATGGCGATGGCCAGCGTTATCAGGAAGATGCCGATGATGAAACCAATGAGACGCAAGGTCGGCAACGCCATGAAATCCGCTCGGCTGTAATGAGGAAGGGCGCCATTCTACCTGCGGGGCAGGGCATGTAAACCGGCACTCCAGCAGGACTTACAGCTAGAATAGCCGCACATTTTTTTCAGGAGGTGGCCGATGCAGGCTCTCGACGTTTTGCTCAACCGTGTTTCCGTCCCGCGACTGATCGAACCGGCACCGACCCAGGCACAGCGCGAAGTGCTGTTCGGCGCGGCCATGCGCGCGCCGGATCACGGTCATTTGCAGCCCTGGCGTTTCCTCACGGTCGAAGGCGCGGCACGCGAGCAAATGGGTGAGTTACTGGCCGAAGCGGCGAAACTGCAAGACGGCGAAGTCACCGAGGCGGCCATCGACAAGGCGCGAAATGGTCCGTTGCGTGCACCCTTGGTGGTGGTCGTGATCGCCCGTGTCCAGGATCACGTCAAGTATCCGAAGTCCGAACAGTTGCTGGCGGCGGGTTGCGCAGCCCACGGCATTTTGCTGGCGGCCTATGCGCAAGGCATTGGTGCGGTATGGCGTACCGGTGAACTGGCCTATTCGCCCCATGTGGCCAGAGGGTTGGGGCTGGCGGAAGGGGAAGAGGTGATTGCCTTCCTTTACCTGGGTACACCGCAGAAGGAGCCGCGTGTGGCGGAGAAGGTGGAGCTGGCGGAGTTTGTCAGCGCCTGGACCGGTAGTAACTGAGCCCACAATCCCTGTGGGAGCGGGCTTGCCCGCGAAAGCGTAGTGTCAGGCTCAACGATACTGGATGTGCTGACGCCTTCGCGGGCAAGCCCGCTCCCACAGGATTTCACGGTTGTATAACGGCCCCCGGCACCAACGGCAATTCCAGACTGGCCACAAACCCGCCCTGCGGGTGATTGGCCAGCACCAGGCTCCCGCCATGCCGCTCGGCCGCACGCCGGGCAATGGCCAATCCCAATCCATGCCCGGCCGCGGTCTGCCCGGGTGCCCGATAGAACGGTTCCCCCAGCTGACTCAGATGCGCGGCGTCGACCCCCGGGCCATGGTCGCGCACGGTCACGACAATCCGCTCACCATTACGCAATGCCAGCATTTCAATCGGTTGCCCGTCTGCCGGGTTGAAGCGCTGGGCGTTGCGCAACAGATTGTCCACGGCACGCTCGATCATCGTCGGCCAGCCACGCAGGTTCAGTTGCGGTTCTGCCTCCAGTCGCACGCTTTGCTCCGGCGAGCCCAGTTGCGCATCCTTTTGTAGCGTAGTGAGTAGAGCGTTGAGGTCCACCTCTTCGGCGCTGGCATTGTCGGCATCGACCCGAGCCAACACCAGAATTTCGCTGATCAACGCTTCGAGCCGGTCGCATTCACGGGTGAGGCGGGGCCAGAGTTTTTCCCTTTCTTCGGGGGAGGCCCGCTCGGCCAGGGCAAGGGCAATACGCAGGCGGGCAAGGGGGGAGCGCAGTTCGTGGGAAACATCGCGCAGCAATTGTCGCTGGCTGCCGATCAGGCTTTGCAGGCGCGCCCCCATGCGATTGAAGTCGTTGGCCAGCACCCCGAACTCATCGCGGCGATTAGCCAGTTTGACCAGGCTGTTTTGCTGGTAGGTGGTCTGCCCCAGGTCATGTACGGCACCGCGCAAACGGCTGAGGGGGCGGGTGATCGAGAGGGTGACCAACAGACTGAACAGCGTCAGCACCACCAGGGCGATGCCCAGTGCGCTCAACGGCCAGAGCAGGCTTTCACGGTGCCAGGCGTCCAGTTCCGGATGGGGGATGCGGTAGATGAGCAGGTAGGTGTCGCCGGTTTTTTCACTGGTGTATTCATCGGTCAGGCGACGCCACGGCAGGCGCCGGTCGTCGTTGTTCTGCCGGGCCTCGAAAGCTGCCGCGCGTCGCGGGAACGTGCCGCGTACAACCGGGTCGCCGCTCTCGTTCAGCACCTGCACGTCGATGTGATATTGGCGTTTGCGTTGTTCCAGGATGTCCTGGGCGGCTTCTTCACCTTGGGATTCGTAAGTTTGCGTCCATTGTTCGGCCAGGGTGTTGAGGCCCGGGTGGCGGCTGAGAATCCACGCGTCCTGATTGAGCATGTGCCCGAGCAAAATGGATAGCCCTGCAACCAGAGCGATAGCCAGCCAGAAACTGGCCAGGATACGCCAGAACAATGAGCGCACAGAAAATCCTCGGACAAACACAAAGCACAATGTAGGAGCGAGCTTGCTCGCGAAAAACGAATAGACAACGCGTTTATTCACGCCGCCCGCGTTATCGTTGACGTCCATCGCGAGCGAGCTCGCTCCTACATTGGATCAAAGGCATGAGACCCAACGGTGTTCAGCCGTTGGGTCTTCAGTTAACGCATTATTGCGCTTTTTGCGGTTGCTGCGCTTTCCACGCCTTGAACTCGGCCCATTCTGCGCGACGTTCAGCCTGTTTCTTCTGGATCTCGTCGAATTTCTTCTGTTGATCCGGTTTCAGTACGGCTCGAACATCGGCCTCGGCTTTCTTGTGGTTGGCGGCCATCTCGTCCTTCATGGCTTTCTGGTCGGCCGGCGAGAGTTTTTCCAGGTACTTGTCGACCACTTGCTTACGCTCGTGCATCTGCTCGCCCATGATTTTGCGGATCTGCTCGCGTTGTTCGCGGCTCAGGTCCAGCTGGCTGTACGGGCCTTTACCGTGCATGCCGTGCATCTGACCGCCGTGGCGTGCACCCTCCATCGGTCCGTCCATCGGGCCGGTGCCTTCGGGCATGGCCATGGCCACAGTTGGCAGGGCAGCGGCGAACATCAGAGCGATAAGAGTCTTGCGCATGGTGAATCTCCTTGTCTCATTCCCGGTACGTTCCGGATGAGTACAGATTACGCAGATCAAGGTCAGCGGCGGTCAGCGGAGCGTAAAGCTTGGGTAAAGATGGATTTCTTTCTGACTGACAAAACCCGCCGTGCACACTTCAAGTTGTGGCGAGGGAGCTTGCTCCCGTTGAACTGCGCAGCAGTTCCGGCTTCTGGGGCCGCTGCGCAGCCCAGCGGGAGCAAGCTCCCTCGCCACAGACTGCTCTACTCCAATTATTTCGTTGTCCTTACAGACTGTAGTAATAACCGCGGCTACGCAGGGCCACGATGCGCGGACGGCCGTCAGGGTGAGGGCCGATTTTCTTGCGCAGGTTGCTGACGTGCATGTCGAGGCTTCGGTCGTACAGGGTCAGCTTGCGGCCCAGGGCGATTTGCGCCAGTTCCTGTTTGTCCAGCGGCTCGCCGGGCTGCTTGAGCAGGGCTTCGAGCAGGCGGCTTTCGGAAACCGTGAGGGAAAATTCCTGTTCATCGATGCTGACCACGCCGCGCACCGGGCTGAAACACAGGTCGCCCAGTTCGATCTGGCTGGATACCGCTGTCGGATGGCTGCGGCGCAGCACGGCGCGCAGGCGGGCGGTCAGCTCCCGCGGATCGCAAGGTTTGGCCAGATAATCGTCGGCGCCCAGTTCCAGGCCGAGAATGCGATCAAGGGGTTCGCCCCGGGCTGACAACATCAGCACCGGCAAGTCCGGGTGATCGCTGCGCAATTGCTTGAGCAGTTCAAGACCACTGCCGTCCGGCAGCATCACATCCAGCACCACCGCGGCCGGGGAGGTTTCCGCCAGGGCGCGACGGGCACTCTGGCCATCGTGGCAGGCCCGTACCTGAAAGCCTTCCTGGCCCAGCCAACTGCTCAGGAGCTCACACAGCTCCTGGTCATCGTCAATTAGTAACAGCTCGCTCATGACTCACTCAATTTAGCCATTGTCGACGTTTTCGCCTTGCACCACTGGCGAAGATACCGCAGAGCAGGGCCAATAGTGCAACTCCGGCGCCGACGACGAACCACTGTTGCTGATCGGTCAACAGGCGCGGCGTGGAGCTGCCGGCCTGGGCTTCACGAAGTTGCAGCTTCAGACGCTGGTTCTCCTGGCGCAAGCGGGCCAACTGGGGGCTTTCGCGTTCGCCATCGGCACTCTGCAATTGTTTGCTCAGTTCTTCCCGCTGCCGCTCGCTTTCTTTCAAGCGTTGCTGCAACTCGTTTATCTGGCTGCCCGCGCTCAGTGAAAGCGGCGTGGAGTTCGCGCTCTCGGCGTGTTCTTCACCGTGGGCGGGGGCCACGATCGATAACGTGACCAACATCAGACACAACGGACCCTTGCGCATCGCGACTCCTATTCCAATACGGGTATTGGGAAGTTGTCGGCCGGCAAACGAGAATAATGAGCGATTGAGAGCGCGATGAACCAATAAGGTTCACCGCGCTGGAGGATTGCGAGGGGAAAGTTACGGCAGGACTTGCTTGAACGGCTTGACCGAAACGTTGGCGTAGACGCCGGCGGCAATGTACGGATCGGCATCGGCCCAGGCCTGGGCGGCGCTCAGGGAGTCGAATTCGGCGACGATCAGGCTGCCGGTGAAGCCCGCGGCGCCCGGATCGTTGCTGTCGATCGCCGGGTGCGGGCCGGCCAATACGATACGACCTTCGCCCTTGAGCACTTGCAGGCGTTCAAGGTGCGCGGGCCGTGCGGCCAGGCGAGCTTCCAGGGAGTTGGCGACGTCTGTGGCAATGATTGCGTAAAGCATGTCAGTCCTCGGTTTTGGGCGATGTGGTATCGGCATCATGCAGATGGCGGGACAGGTAGATGCCCTGGCCGACCAGGAACAGCAACGTCATGCCCAGGCTGCCGAAGACCTTGAAGTCGACCCAGTAGCTCTGGAAGGTGAATGCGACGAACAGATTGGCGGCACCGCAAAACAGGAAGAACACGATCCAGGCGATGTTCAGGCGTGTCCAGACCGGTTCTGGCAGGGTCAGCGCGTGGCCCATGATGCGCTTGATCAACAGGCGATCACCAATGAAGTGACTGCCGATGAAGCCCAAGGCAAACAGCCAGTTGACCACCGGGGCTTTCCATTTGAGGAAGGTCTCGCTGTGGAAGGCCAGGGTCAGGCTACCGAACACGAGGCAGGCGATCAGGGTCAGCCATTGGCTCTTCTCCAGCTTGCCCTGTTTGACGAACAGCGTGCCGTAAACCACTAGCGAGCTGATGATCAACATCGCCGTGGCACTGTAAATACCGCCTACAGTTACTTCGTGGCCGGCAATGTCGACGACCCGTGGATCGATTTTGAAGACGATGAAAAACAGCAGGAGCGGGATGAAATCGATGAATTGTTTCACAGTGGCAGCCAGAAGCAGGATGTGGCGGCATAATAACAAACATATGGGCGCGCGATAGCGCCAGCTGATTTGAGGTTACGAAACCCTGTGAATGTTGATTTGCACTGCCATAGCACGGCTTCCGATGGCGCTCTGGCGCCCGCGGTTCTTGTAGCGCGTGCGTTCGAACACGGCGTGCGAGTCCTGTCCCTGACCGATCACGACACCCTCGAAGGCCTCGAAGAGGCGCGAATCACGGCCCAGTCGCTGGGAATGCAATTGGTCAATGGCGTCGAGCTGTCCTGTACCTGGGGTGGCGCGACCATTCATGTGCTGGGCTACGGTTTCGACGTCAATGCCGCGCCGTTGGTCGAGGCGATTGCCAAATTGCACGATGGCCGCTGGCTACGGTCTGAAGAAATAAGTCGCAAGCTTGCATTGAAAGGCATGGCCGGCGCGCTGGAAGGCGCCCGGGAAATCCAGCAGGAACTGGGCGACAGCGGCAACGCGCCGGCCCGCCCGCACTTCGCTGACTGGATGGTGCGCGAAGGTTTCGTCAAGGATCGCGCCGAGGCATTTCGCAAATGGCTGGGTGCCGGCAAGCTGGGTGATGTCAAGCAGCACTGGCCGACCCTGGAAGAAACCGTCGAAACCCTGCGCGCTGCCGGGGCCTGGGTCAGTCTGGCGCACCCATGGCACTATGATTTCACCCGTAGCAAGCGTCGCCGCCTGATTGCCGACTATATTCAAGCAGGCGGCCAGGCAATCGAGGTGGTCAATGGTCATCAGCCTGCCGAGCAAGTAGGCAGCCTGGCCATTCTGGCCCGCGAGTTCGGTCTGCTGGTCACTGCCGGCAGTGATTTTCATGGCCCTGGAGGCTGGTCCGAGATCGGTGAATACCGTCCGCTCCCGGAGGATCTGCCACCACTGTGGTGTCGGTTCAAACATGACCCAATTATTGCCGTCGTCTGAACAGGTAGAGAATGTGAGTCAATTTTTCCAGATTCATCCGGAAAACCCGCAACCGCGCCTGATCAAACAGGCAGTCGAGATCATCCGCAGCGGCGGGGTGGTGATTTATCCCACTGACTCTTCCTACGCCATTGGTTGCCAGATCGGTGACAAGGTCGCCGTGGAACGCGTGCGCCGATTGAGAGGGCTCGATGACAAGCATAACTTCGCGCTGATTTGCAGCGATCTGTCGCAATTGGGGCTGTTCGCCAAGATCGACACCGGGACTTTCCGCATTCTCAAGGCGCACCTGCCCGGGCCTTACACCTTCATTCTCAACGCCACCCGCGAAGTCCCGCGGCTGCTGTTGCACCCGAAAAAACGCACCATCGGTTTACGAGTGCCGAGCCACCCGATTGCCTTGGCGCTGCTGGAGCAACTCGGTGAGCCGCTGATGAGTGTGACCCTGATCATGCCCGGTGAAACCGATCCGATGAGCGATCCTTACGAAATGCGCCAGCTGCTCGAGCATCAAGTCGACCTGATCATCGACGGCGGCTTTGGCGGTATCAAGGCATCCACGGTGATCAGCCTCGCCGACGGCGAGCCTGAAGTGATCCGCGTCGGTTGCGGCGACCCCACGCCGTTCATGGCCGAGGCCTAGATGTCCGCAGTAGAACCCGTTGATCCGCAAGCAGGAGCCCAGCAGGAGCTGCCGTTCGCCATGGTCTATGGCCAGGCGGTCATGGAAATGCCGCTGGACCTGTACATTCCGCCCGATGCCCTGGAAGTCTTTCTTGAAGCCTTCGAAGGCCCGCTCGACCTGCTGCTGTACCTTATCCGCAAGCAGAACATCGACATACTCGACATCCCGGTGGCGGAGATCACCCGCCAGTACATGGGCTATGTCGAGTTGATGCAGTCTGTGCGTCTGGAACTGGCCGCTGAGTATCTTGTGATGGCCGCCATGCTCGCCGAGATCAAGTCGCGCATGCTGCTGCCACGCTCGGAGAGCATCGAGGAAGAGGAAGAGGATCCACGAGCGGAGCTGATCCGCCGCTTGCAGGAATACGAGCGATTCAAGGCTGCCGCTGAAGGCATCGATGGTTTGAGTCGCGTCGGTCGTGACGTGGTGGTGCCCAAGCTCGATGCGCCCGAAGCCCGGGCGCGTAAGTTGCTGCCGGACGTGCGCCTGTCGGAGCTGCTGCTGTCGATGGCCGAAGTACTGCGCCGTGGCGACATGTTTGAAAGTCACCAGGTCAGCCGCGAGGCGCTGTCGACCCGCGAGCGCATGAGCGATGTGCTCGAACGTCTCAAGGGTGGCGGTTTCGTGCCGTTTATCGAGCTGTTCACCGCAGAGGAAGGGCGCCTCGGTGTGGTCGTGACCTTTATGGCAGTCCTTGAGTTGGTCAAGGAATCCTTGGTCGAGCTGGTGCAGAATGAGCCGTTCGCAGCGATCCACGTGCGAGCCCGAGCCGAATAACGAGTTGAATCATGAACCTGAGTGAACCCCGCGAGCTGGCTCCACTGCTTGAGGCCTTTCTGTTGGCCTCGGGAAAACCGCAATCCATGGAGCGCCTGTTCGAACTCTTTGAAGAGGGTGAGCGGCCGGAACCGGCGGTTTTCAAGAAAGCCCTGACGATACTGGGCAAATCCTGCGATGGCCGCGCGTTCGAATTGAAGGAAGTCGCCTCCGGTTATCGTCTGCAGATCCGCGAAAAATTTTCGCCGTGGGTCGGTCGTTTGTGGGAAGAGCGTCCGCAACGTTATTCCCGGGCGATGCTGGAAACCATTGCCCTGATCGCCTATCGCCAGCCGATCACACGGGGTGAAATCGAGGATGTGCGGGGTGTGGCGGTCAACAGCCAGATCGTCAAGACCCTGATGGAGCGCGAGTGGATTCGTATCGTCGGCTACCGTGACGTACCGGGTAAGCCGGCGATGTTCGCCACCACCAAGGCGTTTCTCGATCACTTCAATTTAAAAAACCTCGACGATTTGCCACCGCTGGCGGAACTGCGGGAATTGGAGCCTGATCCGGTGCTCGACTTCGACGACGCCCCGGTGCCTGCTGCCCTGCAGGAATTGGCCGATGCCAGTGCCGAGCCCGCGGAGCCCAAGGAGGAAACCAGTTTCCATACGCTGTTGCTGGAACTGGACAGCATGGAGGAAGGGCTCAAGACCGATTTCGATGATTTGTTGCGTGATGGTGATATGCCGGCGCCTGACTCGGAGATCGCACACATTCAGCCGGAAACCGAAGTCGTGCTGACCGAGCTGGAGCCTGAAGGCGAGACCGGGTCAGCAATTGAACCGGAGGAGGACGATATCCTCGGTGTCGCCGAAGCCCGCGAAAAACTGCTGGCTGCCGTTGCCGCGCTCGAGCAGTCCAAGCCTGAGCTCAGCGACGAAGAAGCTGAAGCCCTGGCCTTGGCCGAAGCCATCGAAGCCGAACGCCGCCAGTTCGAGGATTGACACAATCCCTTGTAGAAGCCGAGCTTGCTCGCGATAGCGGAGTTACATCCGACATCAAAGTGGCTGACACACCGCTATCGCGAGCAAGCTCGGCTCCTACAGGGGGGGGCGCCACCGGTCGGCGGAAATCCAAATCAACCGGCTTCGATCAACTAGTCTCTGATGCGCAATCGCCCGCATGCGCGTATGATTCGCGACCCTTCGGCGATCCCTTCGCCAAAGTACCCAGTTTTCAGACCACACCGGGAGGTGCCCAGATGAGTATCAACGACCAGCAAGACGACCAGCCAATCGGCCCAGCAGGCGAAAAACTGCAAAAAGTCCTCGCCCGTATCGGCGTTGGCTCGCGCCGTGACGTGGAAGCCTGGATCAGCCACGGCCGTATCAAGGTCAATGGCAAAGACGCCACCCTCGGCCAGCGTGTAGACATGCACGACGCTATCAGCATCGATGGCCGGGTGATCAAACGTGAAGAAGCCGCCGAGTCGGTACGCCGCGTGATCATGTACAACAAGCCCGACGGTGAAATCTGCACCCGCGTCGACCCGGAAGGCCGTCCGACCGTGTTCGACAAGTTGCCGCGTCCAAAAGAAGGGCGTTGGATCAACATCGGCCGTCTGGACATCAACACCACCGGTTTGCTGATGTTCACCACCGACGGTGAGCTGGCCAACCGCCTGATGCACCCGTCCTTCGAGATGGACCGTGAATACGCCGTGCGTGTGCGCGGTGAAGTCGACGATGAGATGATCGAGCGCTTGAAAGCGGGCGTCGTGCTCGAAGACGGTCCGGCGCGTTTCACCGACATCCAGCAGGCACCGGGCGGCGAAGGTTTCAACCACTGGTACCACTGCGTGGTGATGGAAGGTCGTAACCGTGAAGTGCGTCGCCTGTGGGAATCCCAGGGCTTGGTGGTAAGCCGTCTGAAGCGCGTGCGTTTCGGTCCGGTATTCCTGAACTCCGACCTGCCAATGGGCCGCTGGCGCGAAATGAGCCAGTACGAAGTCGACGTCCTCAGCGCCGAGGTTGGCCTGACGCCTGTGGCCATGCCGCAGTTGAATGCCAAGAGCAAGGACAAGCTGGAGCGGATGCAGCGTAAATCGTCGCGACCAATGGCCCGTACCGAGCGTGTGCGCACGCTGCGTCCGGCGGCTGACGCGCCTGCCGCACCACGCGCCAGCCGCGAGCCGCAGCTCGAAGG
>DATMUG010000145.1:0-4258 GCA_035563915.1 Pseudomonas sp.
CAAAAGATCGCAGCCTTCGGCAGCTCCTACACAGGTTTATTTACGGCTTTAGAACAGCTTTGACGGCGGCCACCGACCGCTCGACATCCGCTTTGCTCATGGCCGAAAACATCGGCAAGGAAACAATCAGGCGTCCCACCCGTTCGGCAATCGGGAACATGCCTTCCTTGAAACCGCGCTCGCGGTAAAGACTCAGCAGGTGAATCGGCGGGTAGTGATAGCCGATACCGATACCCAAAGCCTGCATCTGCTCCATGAAGGTCGCTCGTGCCGGTTTGCCATCGTGGCGTTCTGGCAATACCAGCTGGAACAAATGCCAATTGCTGTTCTCGAAATCAGCCGGGGGCAACTGTGCTCCGTACCGCGCTTCGAAATCCTCGCCAAAGCAGGCGAAGTAGTGCCTGGCGAGCTCGCGCCGATGAGCGGTGATCGCTTCGATATGGGCAAATTGCCCCAGGCCAATGGCCGCTGCGACATCGGTCATGTTGAATTTGCCGCCCAGCACATCGACGTCCAGGCCATCGAAGCCACTGCGGGTTACCCCTTGCAGTCGGTACTTCTCCGCCAACTTTGCTTCTTCTGCATTGTTCAGGACCAGGCAGCCGCCCTCCGACGACGTGACGTTCTTGTTGGCCTGGAAGCTGAAGGACACAAAATCACCCGTAGAGCCAATGCGCTGACCGTTCCAACTGGATCCCAGCGCCTGGGCGGCATCTTCCAGTATCCGCAGCCCGTGCTTCTGCGCCAGGGCATACAGGCGCGTCATGTCCACGGGCAGACCCGCCAAAAACACCGGAATGATGGCTTTGGTACGCGGGGTGATGGCGGCTTCGAGCTGCGCCAGATCGATATTGCGGGTCACCGGATCGATGTCGGCAAACACCGGTGTCGCCCCGACTTCGAGAATGACGTTGGCGGTTGCCACCCAGGAGATCGGCGTGGTGATCACTTCATCCCCAGGTCCGATGCCGGCGATGCGCAAGGCGATTTCCATGGTGCAGGTGCCGGAATTGAACGTGCGCACCGGGCGTGCGCCAAAGTACTCCGAGAGTTGCGCTTCAAAGGCCTGAACCTTGGGTCCGCTGGTTATCCAGCCGGAGCGCAGCACCTCACCGACGGCCGTAATGGTGGCTTCGTCGATGGTGGGTTTGGAAAAAGGCAGGAACGGCAGTTGGCTCATGAATGTAGACACCCGATCAGCGGAGATTAAGTAGGCGCGAGCATGATGGTCCGGATCGCCCTGCGGCGCCAAGCCATCCGTATCGGCACCGGCTGCTATGCTGGATTGACCGTGCCACATCGACGCAGAGCGCCAGTCAAGAGAGAGCCCGTCATGTCCCAGTTGCCGTCCCTGAGCCAGTTACGCGACCCCAATGCCTTTCTTCGCCGTCACCTCGGGCCGGACGCCGCCGAGCAGCAGGCGATGCTCGACAGCCTTGGCTTGGGCAGCCGGGTCGAACTGATCGAGCAAACGGTGCCGCCGGGCATTCGCCTGAATCGCCCGCTCGACCTGCCGCCTGCACTGAACGAAGAAGCCGCGCTGGCGAAACTGCGCGGCTATGCCGAGCAGAACCAGCTCTGGACCAGCCTGATCGGCATGGGCTATCACGGTACGCTCACCCCTGCCGTCATCCTGCGTAACGTCCTGGAAAACCCCGGTTGGTACACCGCTTACACGCCTTATCAACCGGAAATCGCCCAGGGCCGGCTCGAAGCCCTGCTCAATTTCCAGCAGTTGACCATCGACCTCACCGGCCTGGAGCTGGCCAATGCCTCGCTGCTGGATGAAGCCACGGCGGCGGCCGAAGCCATGGCCCTGGCCAAGCGCGTCGCGAAGTCGAAAAGCAATCTGTTCTTCGTCGATGAAAACTGCCATCCGCAAACTATTTCCGTGGTCCAGACCCGGGCCGAGGGTTTCGGTTTCGAGCTGATCATCGACGCTGTGGATAACTTGAAGCAGCACCAGGTATTCGGCGCGTTGCTGCAGTACCCCGACACGCATGGCGAGATCCGCGACCTGCGCCCCCTGATCGATCATCTGCACGCCCAGCAGGCGCTGGCGTGTGTCGCCAGTGACCTGCTGAGTCTGCTGCTGTTGACTCCGCCAGGGGAATTGGGCGCCGATGTAGTGTTCGGTTCTTCCCAGCGTTTCGGTGTGCCCATGGGCTACGGCGGGCCGCACGCGGCATTTTTCGCCAGTCGCGAAGAGTTCAAGCGGGCGATCCCCGGCAGGATCATCGGTGTGTCGAAGGATGCCCGTGGCAACGTGGCCTTGCGCATGGCCCTGCAAACCCGCGAGCAACATATCCGCCGGGAAAAGGCCAACTCCAACATCTGTACCGCGCAGGTGTTGCTGGCCAACATCGCCAGTTGTTATGCGGTGTACCACGGTCCGGAAGGCCTCAAGCGCATCGCCCAACGGGTGCACCGGCTGACTTGCATCCTTGCCGCAGGCCTTGAACGCAAAGGCATCCAGCGTCTGAACCAGCATTTCTTCGACACCCTGACCCTGGAAGTCGGCGGCACCCAGACCGCAATCATCGAAAGCGCCAGGTCCGCACAGATCAACTTGCGCATTCTGGGGCGCGGGCGGTTGGGCCTGAGCCTCGACGAAACCTGCGATGAAACCACCGTGGCCCGGCTGTTCGATGTGTTCCTCGGTGCCGATCATGGGCTCAAGGTCGAAGAACTGGACGGCGAAACCCTGGCCGGGGGCATCCCCGCTGCGCTGGCGCGAACCTCACCTTATTTGCGGCACCCTGTGTTCAGCGCCCATCACAGCGAAACCGAGATGTTGCGTTACCTCAAGCAGCTGGAAAACAAGGACCTGGCGCTCAATCAATCGATGATCCCGCTGGGCTCCTGCACCATGAAGCTCAACGCCACCAGCGAAATGATCCCGATTACCTGGCCGCAATTCGCCAATCTGCATCCGTTTGCACCCAAAGAGCAGGCCGTCGGTTATTCGTTGATGATCGAGGAACTGGAGCGCTGGCTTTGCGCGATCACCGGTTTCGATGCGATCTGCATGCAGCCCAACTCCGGTGCCCAGGGTGAGTACGCGGGGTTGCTGGCAATCCGCAAATACCACGAGAGTCGCCAGCAGGGTGGTCGTGATATCTGTCTGATTCCATCGTCGGCCCACGGCACCAATCCGGCATCGGCGCAGATGGCCGGGATGCGCGTGGTGATTGTCGAGTGCGACGAGGCCGGCAACGTCGACCTGGATGATCTGAAGGACAAGGCCGCGCAAGCCGGCGACAAGCTGGCGTGTCTGATGGCGACCTATCCGTCGACCCATGGCGTGTACGAAGAAGGCATCAGCGAAATCTGTGAGGTTATCCACAGCCATGGTGGTCAGGTGTACATGGATGGGGCCAACCTCAATGCCCAGGTCGGGCTGGCGCGCCCGGCGGATATTGGCGCCGATGTGTCCCACATGAACCTGCACAAGACCTTCTGCATTCCCCACGGCGGTGGCGGACCGGGCATGGGCCCCATTGGCGTGCGCGCGCATCTGGCGCCGTTCGTGGCCAATCACCCGGTGGTGCCGATCGACGGGCCGCTGGCGCAGAACGGCGCCGTCAGCGCCGCGCCCTGGGGCAGCGCCAGTATCCTGCCGATCAGTTGGATGTACATCGCCATGATGGGCCCGCAACTGGCGGACGCCAGCGAAGTGGCGATCCTCGCCGCGAATTACCTGGCGCGACATTTGTCAGGTGCATTTCCCGTGCTTTACACCGGGCGCAACGAGCGGGTGGCTCACGAGTGCATTCTCGATTTGCGACCGCTCAAAACGTTGACCGGCATCAGTGAGGAGGACGTTGCCAAACGGCTGATGGACTATGGCTTCCATGCGCCCACCATGTCGTTTCCTGTGCCGGGCACGTTGATGGTCGAACCGACCGAAAGTGAGTCGAAGGCCGAATTGGACCGGTTTATCGGCGCGATGCTGAGCATCCGCGCGGAGATCACCGAAGTGCAAAACGGCAACTGGCCTGCCGAGGACAACCCGCTCAAACGCGCACCTCATACCCTGGCCGATATCACCGGAGTCTGGGAGCGGCCTTACAGTGTTGAACAGGCCGTTACACCGGATGAACACACCAGGGCCCACAAGTATTGGCCGGCGGTGAATCGGGTGGACAACGTGTACGGCGATCGAAACCTGTTCTGCGCGTGTGTGCCGCTGGATGAGTACCGCTGAAGTTCCGGGCGACGCATGGCCAATGTGGGAGCGGGCTTGCTCGCGAAAGCG
>DATMUG010000146.1:0-11617 GCA_035563915.1 Pseudomonas sp.
AATCCCTGCCTTTCGTGGAGAACAGACCTATATGCCAACGTCCTTTCTAGAAATTGTCGAGTTACCAGACGGCCGAATCGAACTGCGCAGGGCTGAGGACGAGGGTTCTCTGGTGACGCTGGATTTCTCCGAGGATGCCAAAGCATTCCTGCAAGGCCAGCATGTGGAAATCGCGAAAGCGATGTTGAGCGTCGGCGTACAGATGGCCGGCCGTATGGTCGAAGGCGAATTTGATAAGGAAGAAGGGCCGCGGGTTCTTCACTGAGATCCGCCTGTCGGCGCTTGCCGCTGCAACATCAGATCGGCTTCTCTGTCCCTGGAGAAGCCCTGCGCTTCACACAGCGCGCGTTACAAGTGAATCAACCCAATCGAATGTTCAGGCTCTGAGCGTCGCCCGTGCGGGCTGCGCTGATCAGTTGTTGCCGTGAACTTGTGTTCAGCGGATTGAGCCAGGTTACCACCGTATGGCTACGACCCAGGCGCAGTGCTTCGCAGGCCAGTTGCTGAGCGCTTTGCGCACCACGAGGTTGCAGTAGCAGAATGCGTTCACGGTTCAGGCCGGCCTCTCGCAGCCAGATCTGGGTCAGGCTGGCTGGAGGGGCGATCAGCGTCAGCCAGCGTGCATCCTGATCCTCGCTCAGTTCGCGAAGGATCGGGGCCAGCAGGTTCAGGCAGTTCCCGGCCGCACCGCGCAGTGACAGCTCACTGAATACTTCCGGTTCGGCAATCCATGGGCGCTCGACCACATCTTTCAGGATCGGTGCCATCGGTTGTGCCAGAAACGCTTCGAATAGAGGCAGTTGTGTTTGCTGGGGTGTGTGTGGGAACTGCATAAAGCCTCCTTTAGCGGCGGATTACGCCGACACTCAAGCCTTCGATCACCAGTTCCTGATCTTTCAGGTCGACTTCGATGGGGGCGAACTCAGGGTTTTCGGCAATCAGCCAGACTTTGCTGCCTTCGCGCTTGAAGCGCTTGACCGTCACTTCATCGCCGATCCGTGCAACCACCACCTGGCCATTGCGTGCTTCGCGGGTGGTGTGAACCGCCAGCAGGTCACCGTCGAAAATGCCGATGTCCTTCATGCTCATGCCGTGTACGCGCAACAGGTAATCGGCCCGTGGGTGAAAGAACGCAGGATTGATGTTGCAGGACTCTTCGATGTGCTGCTGGGCGAGGATCGGTGCGCCGGCAGCGACCCGGCCAATGATCGGCAGGGTAGAGTCGTCAGCCTTGGCTTCGAAACCGGGGATGCGAATACCGCGGGAGGCGCCCGGGGTCATTTCGATTGCACCTTTGCGGGCGAGGGCCTTGAGGTGTTCTTCCGCCGCGTTGGGTGACTTGAAACCCAGTTCCTGAGCGATTTCCGCGCGGGTTGGCGGGTAGCCGTTGTCTTCGAGGCAGCGTTTGATAAAGGCCAGAATCTCGGCTTGGCGTGGCGTCAGCTTTAGCATATTGATCGCTCTGTCTTTTTATACAGTGACTGGGATTATATACAGTGAAGCGGTCTTGGCAATGGGCGTTTTTTTGCCGCCCGCCGAGCGGTCGCGAAGGGCGCTTATTAATGCTGGCGACTTGTGTGGTTAAATAGCTGACCGACCATTCCCAAAACGAACTGGCAGGCTTGACAAGGCACAGGCTGAAACGTATGTTTCAAACAAGTGTTTGTCAGGCGGAGTAGCCATGGCCCAGTCGGAAACCGTTGAACGCATTCTTGATGCTGCCGAGCAGTTGTTCGCGGAAAAAGGTTTCGCCGAAACCTCATTGCGTCTGATCACCAGCAAAGCCGGGGTCAATCTGGCGGCGGTGAACTATCACTTCGGATCGAAAAAGGCGCTGATACAAGCGGTCTTTTCGCGTTTTCTCGGGCCGTTCTGCATCAGTCTCGATAAAGAGCTGGAGCGACGCCAGGCCAAGCCTGAAATCAAACCCACCCTCGAAGAACTGCTGGAAATCCTCGTCGAACAGGCCCTGGTGGTCCAGCCCCGCAGTGGCAACGATCTCTCTATCTTCATGCGTTTGCTCGGCCTGGCCTTCAGCCAGAGCCAGGGGCATTTGCGTCGTTATCTGGAAGACATGTACGGCAAGGTTTTCCGCCGCTACATGATGCTGGTCAACGAGGCTGCACCGCGTATTCCGCCCATCGAACTGTTCTGGCGCGTGCACTTCATGCTGGGTGCCGCGGCGTTCAGCATGTCCGGCATCAAGGCGTTGCGTGCGATTGCCGAAACCGATTTTGGAGTGAACACGTCCATCGAACAGGTCATGCGGCTGATGGTGCCGTTTCTCGCCGCGGGCATGCGTGCCGAGTCCGGTGTCACTGACTCGGCCATGGCATCCGCGCAATTGCGCCCACGCAGCAAATCTACACCGGTCGCCGCCAAGGTTTGACCGCACGGGTGGGCGCGGCAGCTGACATCCGTTAAGCTAACCGCCCATGCCGACTCTCGTTCTGAATCCGCTTCCCATTGATATCGCTGACCTGCGGGGCACTGCCCGCGGCGGCGAACTCGTGCGAGGCGGATTTATCGTTTTCAAGGAATCTCTATGACTGCTGGCCTGCAAGGCTCGTTGATGGTAGACGTCGCCGGTACCTGGCTGACGGCTGAAGATCGCCAATTGTTGCGCCAGCCCGAAGTGGGCGGCCTGATTATCTTTGCTCGCAACATCGAACACCCGCGCCAGGTCCGCGAGTTGAGCGCCGCGATTCGCGCCATTCGCCCCGATCTTCTGTTGGCGGTGGATCAGGAAGGTGGGCGGGTTCAGCGCCTGCGCCAGGGCTTTGTGCGTCTGCCGGCCATGCGCGCCATTGCCGACAATGCCAATGCCGAGTACCTGGCCGAGCAGTGTGGCTGGATCATGGCCACCGAAGTTCTGGCCGTCGGCCTTGACCTGAGTTTCGCCCCGGTGCTGGACCTCGATCACCAGCGCAGCGCGGTGGTGGGCACCCGCTCGTTCGAAGGTGACCCGAAGCGTGCGGCGCTGCTGGCCGGGGCATTCATCCGAGGCATGAACAGTGCCGGCATGGCCGCGACCGGCAAGCATTTTCCGGGGCACGGTTGGGCGGAGGCGGATTCCCACGTGGCGATCCCGAATGACGAGCGTAGTCTCGACGAGATCCGCGCCAAGGACCTGGTGCCATTCGCCAAATTGAGCAAGCAGCTGGCTGCTGTCATGCCGGCCCACGTGATCTATCCACAGGTCGATGCACAGCCTGCGGGCTTCTCCCGTCGCTGGTTGCAGGACATCCTGCGCGGCGAGCTGCAATTTGACGGAGTGATTTTCAGCGACGACCTGTCCATGGCTGGCGCTCACGTGGTGGGCGATGCCGCCAGCCGCATTGAGGCTGCGCTGACGGCCGGTTGCGACATGGGTCTGGTGTGCAACGATCGCGCCGCCGCCGAGCTGGCGCTGAGTGCCGCGCAACGCCTGAAGGTAAAACCATCGGCGCGCATCGCGCGGATGCGCGGTCGGTCCCATGCATGCACCGACTACCGTCAGGATCCGCGCTGGCTGACCGCCGTCGGCGCTCTCAAAGAAGCTCAATTGATTGATTAAGGACGGGTTGTTATGACGGTTTACGCGATTATCGGTGGCACTGGCCTTACTCAGCTCGAAGGCTTGAGTATTCGTCAGTCCCTGGCGGTCGACACACCTTACGGCGCGCCTTCGGCTGAGGTGCAGATCGGCGAGTACGCTGGCAAGGAAGTGCTGTTTCTTGCGCGTCACGGCCATCCACACCGTTTTCCACCGCATCAGGTGAACTACCGCGCCAACCTCTGGGCATTGAAGCAGGCGGGTGCCGAGGTAATTCTGGCGGTGAATGCCGTGGGTGGGATTCATTCGGCGATGGGTACTGGACATTTTTGCGTGCCTCATCAGCTGATCGATTACACCAGTGGTCGCCAGCACACCTATTTTGCTGATGACCTGGAGCAGGTCACGCATATCGATTTCAGCTATCCGTATAGCGAGTCGTTGCGCCAGCAACTGATTGCGGCATTGGCAGCGGAGGGCGTTGGTTACAGCAGTCACGGGGTGTACGCCTGCACTCAGGGACCTCGACTGGAAACCGTTGCCGAAATCGCCAGACTGGAGCGTGACGGCTGCGACATCGTGGGCATGACCGGCATGCCGGAAGCTGCACTGGCTCGTGAGCTGGAGCTGGATTACGCCTGTCTGGCACTGGTGGTTAACCCGGCGGCGGGCAAGTCGACCGCGGTGATCACCATGGCTGAGATCGAACAGGCGTTGCATGACGGGATGGGCAAGGTGAAATCGACCTTGGCGCGAGTGCTTAAGGGCTGAGTCAGGCTTGGTATGGTGTTGATCTCATCGCGGGCAAGCCCGCTCCCACAGGTATTGCGATAACCCAGTGGGAGTGGGCTCGCCCGCGATGACAATCTATCTGGCGCTGTAGTGCTTAGCGCTTCTCCAGATTGTCCGGCAATGGCGCAAACAGCGCCTCGATATCATCGCTCTGCAGTTTCCAGTCCCCCGCTTGACGCCCATCCAGTACACCGGCCGCCAGGTCGGATTTTTCTTTTTGCAGAAGCTGAATCTTCTCTTCCACCGTGCCACGGGCGATCAGCTTGTAAACGAACACCGGTTTTTCCTGGCCGATGCGATAGGCGCGATCGGTCGCTTGATGCTCGGTTGCCGGGTTCCACCATGGGTCGTAATGGATCACGGTGTCTGCTTCCGTCAGGTTCAGGCCAACACCGCCGGCCTTCAGGCTGATCAAAAAGATCTGACGTTTACCACTCTGGAAGTCCTTTACCGGCGTACGTCGGTCGCGGGTCTGTCCGGTCAGCAAGGCATAGGCCACGCCACGTTTGTCCAGTTCATCTTCAATCAACGACAGCATTGACGTGAATTGCGAGAACAACAGGATTCGCCGGCCTTCTTCAAACAACTCTTCGAGCATTTCCATCAGGCTGTCGAGCTTGCCCGAAGTGCTACCGCGAGCGGGCAGGGCCGCATCATTGACCAGGCGCAAATCGCAGCACACCTGGCGAAGTTTCAGCAGTGCCTCAAGGATGATGATCTGACTGCGGGCCACCCCCTTGCGGGTAATTTCGTCGCGCACTTTCTTGTCCATGGCCAGGCGCATGGTTTCGTACACATCGCGCTGGGCTTCGTTGAGTTCGACCCAGTGAATGATTTCGGTTTTCGGTGGCAGCTCGGTGGCGACCTGCTCCTTGGTCCGGCGCAGCAGGAAGGGCTTGATCCGACCGTTGAGGTGCTGAAGTCGTACTTCGCTGGTGCGCTTTTCAATTGGCACGCGGTAATCGCGGTTAAAGCTTTTCACATCGCCGAGCCAGCCCGGCAACAGGAAGTGAAACAGCGACCACAGCTCGCCCAGGTGGTTTTCCAGTGGCGTGCCACTCAGGCACAAACGTTGGCGGGCATTCAGCTCGCGGGCGGCCTGGGCGGCCTTGCTGTTCGGATTCTTGATGTATTGCGCTTCATCCAGTACCAAAACGTGCAACGGCTGCGCCGCCAGGCGTTCGACGTCCTTGGGCAGCAGCGCGTAGGTGGTCAGGATCAGGTCGTAATCGGCCAGATGCTCGAAATGTTTTTTGCGACTGGCGCCGTACAGCGCCAGCACTTTGAGTTGCGGCGTGAAGTGGGCGGCTTCGTCGAGCCAGTTCGGGATCAGACTGGTGGGCATCACCACCATGCACGGACGGTCGAGGCGCCCGGCGTTTTTTTCGCTGAGCACGTGAGCCAGGGTTTGCAGGGTTTTGCCCAGGCCCATGTCGTCGGCGAGAATGCCGCCGACCTCCAGCTGACGCAGTGACTGCATCCAGCTCAAGCCTTCCAGCTGATAGGGGCGCAGTGTCGCGTTCAGGCCCTCTGGCACGGTAGCGGTGTAGTCCTTGATGTCGCGCAGGCGCTGGGCGAAGGTACGGATCTGATCGCCGCCCTCCCAGAGCAGTGGCAGGTTTTCCAGTGAGTTCAGGCGCGTGGCGTCGGCCCTGCTCAGGCGCAGTTTGGTTTCGCCGGGTTCTTGCAGATAGAACTCACCGAGCGTCGCCAGTACCGGCTTCAAGCGACCGAAGGGCAGGGCGACTTGCAGGGGGCCGTGCTCGGAGTTCGGGCGATTGGGAATGTTCACCAGGATCAGCTCGTCATCGCGACGTCGGGCCAGGCGCTCCGGGTTGAGGATTTCCGTGTGCGAGCGCATCAGGTTCAGCAGGATCGGCAGAAGGCTCAGGCGCTCACCGTTGACGATGATGCCCAGTTCCAGATCGAACCAGTCGCGCTCCGGTGCCTGCTCGACCGTCGCGTACCAGTCATCCACCGCCGTCAGGTCGAAACCGAAATCTTCGTTGATCTGCAGCTCCCAGCCCTGGGTGCGCAGTTTCGGCAATTCGTTGAGGGTGAAGGTCAGCCAGGCGCTGTCGTTGACCATTTCATACAGTTCGCCGGCGCTTTCGGGCAAGGCCTTGCTTTGCCGGGTGGCGATTCTGAAGCCGAGGATGCGTAGCTGTTCCCTGTAGGGCTGTTCCACTTCAGGATGGCGTTTTATCCGTAGGGTTTGTGTCTCCTGGCGAATCAGGATGTCAGTGTTTTTCTGCCCGGAGACGTATTCATCCAGATAGCTGAAGGACAGCGCTGCTCGGTGCTGGATATAGCGCTGCATTTTGCCGTTGCGCGGTTCGAAAGCGCTGAATTCGATGCTTGCCAGCCACAGGCGCGGTACCGGTTGAACGTTGTCCACCAACACTTGCGGCGGTGCCTTGGGGTTGCGGTTTTCCAGTACGGCCTGAAGCTTTTCAAGTAGCTCGGCGTCTTTGGCGGCGGCAGGGTAGTTGAGCGTTTCCTGCACTTGCAGCAACACCGCTGCGCAATGTTTGCAGTTGCTGTGGACGGGGCAGGAGCAGGTGGCGTCGATCATCAGCAATGTGCCTTTGGCCGACTCTCGCAAGCGAATGGTCTGACGGTAAACGTTACCGCCAGAGCCTTCGCACGCAGCGACGATGGTGGCGTCGCCGGCTTCGACGATCCTGACGCGATTTTCCAGCGCGTAGCGCCGGCCACGTTCCAGGCTCTGTTCCTTGAATCGGCTGACCCAGGAAGGTGCCAGGGGTTTGCTCAGGGTCGCTGACATAGGGACTCAATCAGTCCGGAATTTCTTCGGGGGCTGGCCGAGGCGAAGGGGCGGTGAGCGATGTGATCTTGATCAGCAGGCCAAGATGACCCGCGTCGAGGAAGTTCAGTTGCCCGTTTTTGGTGTGACTGTCGGTCTTCAGGCGTTCGCTGGCGGTGACCAGGCCATCTCCATTGATCTGGTTGACCCAGAAATCGGCCTCGACGTCGGTAAAACGCCCCAATTTCATATTCAAAGTGCCCTCGATGGGGAATTGGCCGAATTGTTCCTTGCCCTCGCTGATCGCCACCTTGCTGGCTTGCTCGCCAAGGTTCTGTTGCCAGGCCTTGTGCAGTAACACGGTGTATTCATTGCTGGCGGTGAGCTTTTCCACCTCGCCATTGAGGCTCGGGGTGCGCAGGCTGTCGGGGTTGAGGCGCTGGGCGCCGGCATCCCAGTCTTCCGGGGCGGCGCGGCTGACGATCGCTGGCACGGCGTTCTGCCGCACCAGAATCATTTCAATCTGATACAGATCATCGGCGAATGCCGAAGGAGCGGCCAATGCCATCAATAAAGTCAGTGAGCGAAACAGGCGCATGCGGCGTCCTTCAAGCAGTTTTCGGGATGAGGCGCTCAAACAGCGCCTCTACAGTATTAAAGCGCTCTTCCGGGCGCTCCATCGGAACCATGAACTTGAATGTCGTGGCGCCTTCGAATTTGTAGCGTTTGGGCTGGCTCTGGATCAGTTTGATCAGCGTCAGCGGGTCGACCGGCGTTTGCGCGGCGAACTCGACACGACCGCCCTGCGGGCCGCCATCGACTTTCTTGATGCCCAGCCCTTCGGCCTGCAATTTCAAGGCGGTGATACGCATCAGGTTCTTGGTCGGCTCCGGCAGCAGGCCGAAACGGTCGATCATCTCCACTTGCAGATCCTTCAGGCCTTCCTCATCTGTGGCCGAAGCGATGCGCTTGTAGAGGATCAGGCGCGCGTGAACATCCGGCAGGTAGTCCTCGGGAATCAGCGCCGGTACGCGCAAGTTGACTTCCGGGCCACCCCCTAGCGGTTGATCGAGATTCGGTTGCTCGCCCTTGCGGATCGACTTCACGGCGCGTTCGAGCATTTCCATGTACAGCGTGAAACCGACCGCCTGTATTTGCCCGCTTTGGCCATCGCCGAGCAACTCGCCTGCGCCGCGGATTTCCAGGTCGTTGGTGGCGAGCACGAAGCCTGCGCCGAGGTCCTGGGTATTGGCGATCGCTTCCAGACGCTTTTCCGCATCCGGGGTGATTTGCTGGCGCGGCGGTGTCAACAGGTACGCGTACGCCTGGTGGTGACTGCGCCCGACGCGGCCGCGCAACTGGTGCAGTTGTGCCAGGCCGAACTTGTCGGCGCGCTCGATGATGATGGTGTTGGCACTCGGCACGTCGATGCCGGTCTCGATGATGGTCGAGGCGATCAGCACGTTGAAGCGCTTGTGGTAGAAGTCGCTCATCACCTGTTCGAGTTCGCGTTCGCGCATCTGTCCATGGCCGATACCGATGCGGGCCTCCGGCACCAGTTCGGCGAGGTCGGCGGCGCACTTCTCGATGGTTTTCACGTCGTTGTGCAGGTAGTAGACCTGACCGCCACGCAGCAGCTCACGGAGCAGGGCTTCCTTGATCGTGCTCTTGTTCTGCTCCATGACGAAGGTGCGCACGGACAGGCGTCGGGCGGGTGGCGTGGCGATGATCGAAAGGTCGCGCATGCCCGATACGGCCATGTTCAGCGTGCGCGGAATGGGCGTGGCGGTCAGGGTGAGGATGTCGACTTCGCTGCGCAGAGCCTTGAGCTGTTCTTTCTGGCGCACACCGAAGCGGTGCTCTTCGTCGATGATCACCAGGCCCAGGTTTTTGATTTTTACATCGTCCTGCAGCAGCTTGTGGGTGCCGATGACGATGTCGATCTTGCCTTCGGCCAGTTCGGCTACCGCGGTATTCACTTCTTTGGCCGACTTGAAGCGGCTCATCACCTCCACGGTCACTGGCCAGTCGGCGAAGCGGTCGCGGAAGCTGTTGTAGTGTTGCTGGGCGAGCAGGGTGGTGGGCACCAGAATCGCCACTTGCCTGCCGCCGTGTACGGCGATGAATGCTGCGCGCATTGCCACTTCTGTCTTGCCGAAGCCAACGTCGCCACAGACCAGGCGATCCATCGGTTTCGGTGCGAGCATGTCTTCGCGCACCGCTTCGATGGCGGTTTGCTGGTCAGGCGTTTCTTCGAACGGGAAGCCGGCGCTGAAGGTGGCGTAATCGGCTTTCGGGTCGCGGAAGGCGTAACCTTCGCGGGCTGCACGACGGGCATAGATGTCGAGCAATTCGGCAGCTACGTCGCGCACCTGTTCGGCAGCCTTGCGCTTGGCTTTCTGCCAGGTCTCGGAGCCAAGGCGATGCAGCGGGGCCAAGGCGTCGTCGCTACCGGTGTAGCGCGCGATCAGGTGCAGGTTGGCCACTGGCACGTAGAGCTTGGCGCCCTCGGCGTATTCCAGGGCGAGAAATTCGGCGGCCTGATTGTCGATTTCCAGCGTTGCCAGGCCCAGATAGCGACCGACGCCGTGATCGATATGCACCACCGGCGCGCCTTCGCGCAGCTCGGTGAGGTTTTTGATCACGGCATCGTTGTTGGCGTCCGCGCGTTTTTCGCGGCGACGGCGTTGCATCACGCGCTGGCCGAACAACGGACTTTCGGCGATCAGCGCAAGGGCCGGGTCATCCAGCATTAAGCCTTCATCCAGCGGCGCAATGGTGATCGCCAGACGATCCTTGCCGGCGACAAAGTCCGGCCAGCTATCGACGGTCTTCGGCCGCAGTTTCAGGCGTTCGAGCAATTCCAGCAGCACTTCGCGCCGGCCCGCGGATTCGGCGGTGAACAACACGCGGCCGGGGAACTCATCGAGAAATTGCGAGAGTGCCGCCAACGGCTGGGTCGCCTTGGCTTCGATGGCCAGATTCGGCAGTTCTCGCGCCGGGAAACGTTCGCGACCGGCGCCGGTTTCCACATCCTGCTGGCTGGCCACTACCCGCGGCCAGCTCTTGAGGCGTGCGAAGCAATCTTCTACCGGCAGGAACAACTCGGCAGGGGGCAGTAGAGGGCGGGACGGATCGACGCGCCGTTCTTCGTAGCGATTGCGGACATCGTTCCAGAAGTTTTCCGCCGCCTGCTCGATGCCCGGCAGCGAGAACACCTGGGTGTCCTGGGGCAGGTAATCGAACAGGGTCGAAGTTTCCTCGAAGAACAACGGCAGGTAGTACTCGATGCCGGCGGGGGTAATCCCGCTGTTCAAGTCCTGGAAGATCGGGCAGCGACGGAAGTCGACATCGAAGCGTTCGCGAAAACGTGCCTTGAAGCGGGTGACCGCTTCTTTCTCCAGCGGGAATTCCTTGGCCGGCAGCAGCTTGACCGAGTCGACCTTATCGATGGAACGCTGGTTCTCCGGGTCAAAGGTGCGCAGGGTTTCGATTTCGTCGTCGAACAGGTCGATGCGATAAGGTAGCTTACTGCCCATCGGGAACAGGTCGATCAGCGAGCCGCGCACCGTGAATTCGCCGTGCTCGTACACGGTATCGACATAGCGATAACCGGTCGCTTCAAGCCGGGTGCGCATCTGCTCGACATCGAGCTTTTGGCCGACATCCAGCACCAGGCTACTGCCGAGCAGGAATCTGGTCGGCGTCAGGCGGTGCAGGGCGGTGGTGATCGGCACCACCAATACGCCATGACTCAACTCCGGCAGTCTATAAAGGGCGGAGATGCGCTGGGAAATGATGTCCTGGTGCGGTGAGAACAGATCGTAGGGCAGGGTTTCCCAGTCGGGGAAATGCAGCACAGGCAAATCCGGGGCGAAGAAACCCAGCTCCTGCTCGAGCCGCTCGGCACTTTGGCTGTCGGCGGTCAGCAGCAGGGTAAAGCGCTTGGCAGCGCCGGCGGCCTCGGCGATGGCCAGACTCAGGGAGGCACCGGGCAGGTTGCCCCAATGCTGTTTACCTGCCGCGGCAGGGAGATGCGGTAGACGCAGAACGGGCACGGAAGGTTGAGCTCCAAGCGTTGCGACAAAGTCGGTAATTGTAGCGGTCTCGGATGCCGGCTGTCAGTTGCAGATGTGTCTATTACGCGGGTGGGACGAAATGTAGTGGTAATGACAAAATCGAGCGGTTTTTGTCCGGAAATCGTTGATTATGTAGTGGCAAAAACAACGGGTGTTACGGAAGGTTACGGATAAGGCGGTGCTGTTCCCAAAAAAATGACGACGCTGGAAGCCCCGGTTTTACTGGGTTTCAGAGGGGCGCTATTTTTTTGAACGGGAAATTGTTACGGGCTGTACGACAAGCGCGCATTGCTACGCGTTGCACTCGGCGGCATAATGTAGCCCCTTTTTTCTGCCCCTACATGTGGAAGGTTCCCGTGACTCAGAAGCCCGACCAGTGTCTTGGTGAATGGATCGACCGTGAAGCACTCGCAGAAGCGATGATTCCGCTTATCGGTCAGCTCT
>DATMUG010000147.1:0-16901 GCA_035563915.1 Pseudomonas sp.
ATCATGAAATCAACGTCAACAGATCGCAGCCTTCGGCAGCTTCTACAGAAGCACCTAATCGATGTAGGTGCTGTCGAAGACTGCGAACGTTTGAACGACTATCAGGCGCCGACAGGCTCGACTTTGGTCACTTGCTCAGCCGTGGCAGCCGGTCGATACAAAATCCAGTAATACGAACCCAGACAAATCAGCCAGCAGAACACCGCCGTCCACACGTTGTGCGAGAAAAAGTGCGCGCCCTGCATCATCCGGCCGATAGAAAACACCGTTCCGAGAGTGAAGGCGAACACCAGCGCTGCACGGGCCAGCCGTGGGCGACGGTCGCGCAGCACGAAAAACAGCGCAAACAACGTGAATCCAGTGGCAGCATGGCCGCCAGGCCAGCAGCGACCTGGTTTATCGGTTTGAGGGCGAGGGCTCAGCAATTCACTGTAGGTTTCGTGGCCGCCGAACTGTTCCAGGCTCCACGGACATTGCACGGCTGTCACGGCCTTCATGGGCGTCACAAAGGACGTTGCCAGACCAAGGGACAACACCAGGCAACCCAGTTCCCGTTTGAACGGCTTGAGCCTGCCGATGAAAAACGAACCGATGAACCCGATGATCGCCAATACCGAGAACGCGATGACCACCTGTTTGGCCCGGTCATGCAGGATGGTTTCGAGGAAGTAACTGTGGCGCCCGATGAAGTCCCCTGCCGCCGGATCGTAGAACAGTCTGGCCAGGTCCATGTCCAGTGAGGTCAGTTCGAGCAGGACCAGAATGATGGCCGTGAGGGAGGGAACGCCCAGGCACACCCACAGATTGAGTGGTCGAGAGGCAGGACGGGCAACGGTTGATGACATGGTGGATCCTGAACAATGGAAAAGCCCCGGGGCATCAGCCCGGGGCGATCCGGTTATCTTTCGCTGACTTGGTCGGCGCCCTCCATGGGCACCCTCCAGCCAAGCAGCTGTTGCTTGAAGCCATAACTGGCGGTTTGGTAATAGGTGATCGCGCGGGTGACCAATGGGTCGCTGGTGCTGGATCGGGATTCGCGACTTTCGGTCAAGGCTGCATCGTGACGACGCAATCCCTGGCGCGGACTCAGAATCGCAAGGTCCTTACCGTCGAACAATCCCAGGTGCTGATAGTTGCCAACCACTACGCGTGGCGGTAGCGGATTGTCCTGCAAGAGATTACGCCCAAAGAACGTCGACTGATAATCCAGATTCAGCAGACCCAGCAAGGTGGGTGCCAGGTCGATCTGGCTGGCCAGCTGCGAAGTCTCTCGGGGCTCGATCAACTTCGGTGCATAAATGAACAATGGAATCTGGTAGTTGCTGATTGGCAGGTCCTCCTTGCCAGCGCTGCCTGCAGTGTGGTCGGCGACGAAGACGAAAATAGTATTGTCGAACCACGGCTTTTGCCGTGCCTGGTCAAGGAACTGGCCAATGGCGTAGTCGGTGTACTTCACCGCGCCGTCGCGCCCGTTACCGGATTTGATGTCGATTCGATTGTCCGGGTAGGTATAGGGACGATGGTTGGAGGTCGTCATCAATTGCAGCAGAAATGGCTGTTGCCGGGCATAGTTGGCATCGGCCAGTTTGAGTGTCTGCTTATAGAGGTCCTCATCGGCCATGCCCCAGGCATTTTTGAAGTGAATCTCTGACTCATCGACGCTGCTCTGGTCGACAACGCGGTAACCGTTACCACTGAAAAAAGCATTCATGTTGTCGAAGTAACCGCGCCCGCCATAGACAAACACACTGTCGTAACCCACTGCATTGAGTTGCTGGCCGAGGCTGGCGAACCCGCTTTCACGACCCACACGTTTGACGATCGAGCGCCCCGGGGTAGGAGGAATGGCCAGGGTGATGGCTTCCAGGCCTCGGTCGGTACGGGTGCCCGTGGCGTAGAAATTGTTGAAGTACAGGCTCTGCTTGCGCAGCGCATCCAGGTTTGGCGTCAGGTTGCGTTCATCGCCGTTGCTGCCCATGTATTTGGCGCTGAAGCTTTCAATAGTGACCAGTACGATATTGGGTTTGCGTGGCGTACCCGGGTTATCGATCTGACGACGGATATCCAGTGGGTCTTCGCCGATGAAACGGGCATTGGGTTCTTTCAACTCGTCGCGAATCTGCTGCGCAACGACGGCTGATGGCAACGTGCTGTAGAACTGCGGGTAATCCAATTCGTTATTACGGAATGCGGCGAAAAACTGATAGGGGCCGTTACTGGCCAACTCGTTCTGATAGGCATTGCCTCCTTGGGCGCGCGGTGCATCCTGGCTCAGCAGTTGCAAACTCAGACCGGCGATGAGGACAAGACCCAGGGCATTCACCAGGCGCCCACGCAGGGGCGGCAATGATGCATCCATTGCGGCATTGAAGGGTTTGCGCAGCGCGAAGCTCAAGGCCACGGCCAGCACGGCGAGGATGCTCAGCAGCATGCCGATCGGGTATGACTCGAGCAGGTTGTTCAGCACTTCGTCGGAATACACCAGGTAGTCCACGGCGATAAAGTTGAAGCGCACACCGAACTCATCCCAGAACAGCCACTCGGCGACGGAGGTGAACAGCATTGCAAACAGGCTGACGGTCAGCAGAGCCTGAAGAAACCAGCGGTGCCCGCGACGGCGCCACAAGGCCGGTGGGCACAGCAACAGGTAAAGCCCCATCGGTAACGCTGCATAGGCAAGGAAACCCAGGTCGTAGAGCAAGCCGATTGCGAATACCGACACAAATCCGCTGCCGGCCTCATCCAGATGGGTGAGGAGCAGAACGGTTCGTGTCAGAAGAAAAATAATCAGCCAAGAGCCGGTGACCAATAGCAAAAAGCGCATTGGCGCCGTTTTTAAAGAGTCCATTATCTACATTCCTTATACCAATGGCGCGAAAGCATCGACCAACTACTGTAGTCAAGGTGTGAATCGATAGTGAAAAACTTGTCAATCCAATGCTTTGGTTGAGCGGGTCGATTCCTCGATGGCCTTCCCCTAGCCGTGAGCCACACTAGACCGTAAGCTGCGCGGGCCAAGACGGCCGTTACTGTGTACGGAGGAGATGCCCATGCGAATTTTATTGGTTGAAGACAACCGCGATATCCTGGCCAATCTGGCTGATTACCTGGGGCTCAAAGGCTACACCGTGGATTGCGCGCAGGACGGTTTGTCGGGCCTGCATCTGGCAGCCACCGAGCACTATGACTTGATCGTGCTCGACATCATGCTACCCGGTATCGACGGCTACACCTTATGCAAACGCCTGCGCGAAGATGCGCGACGCGACACACCCGTGATCATGCTCACCGCCCGAGATCAACTGGACGATCGGTTGCAGGGCTTCAAGTCCGGTGCCGATGATTATTTGATCAAGCCTTTCGCCCTCTCCGAGCTGGCGGCGCGAGTCGAAGCGGTCATGCGTCGTACACAGGGCGGTGGCCGCCGCACCCTGCAAGTCGCAGACCTGAACTATGACCTCGACACCCTGGAAGTTACCCGTGAAGGCCGCTTGCTCAAGCTCAACCCGGTGGGCTTGAAGTTGTTGGCGGTGCTGATGCAGAAAAGCCCTCATGTATTGCGCCGGGAAATTCTTGAAGAGGCTTTGTGGGGCGATGACTGCCCGGACAGCGACAGCCTGCGCAGCCACGTCCATCAGTTGCGTCAGGTGATCGACAAGCCGTTTGCCAAACCCTTGCTGCATACCGTGCACGGTGTGGGTTATCGATTGGCCGAGGGGCGTGATGGAGTTTAAGCAGAGCCTCGCTCAGCGGATCATCATTGCCTTTGCCCTGATGAGTGCGCTGGTGGCCGGCGCCTTTGCCATGGGCATCGTCGCGACCGTGCACCTGGTTGAAGAAAAACTGATCTCGGCGGGCCTTGGCGGCGATTTGCAGCGACTGTTGCTGATGGATAACCTCTCGGACTGGAGCCATCGCCCCGAACCGGACCAGTTGTTCTATTTCAGCGGCGGACCAGGCGATTTCGAGCTGCCCAAGGATTTACGGCACCTGGATTCGGGGTTTCACGAGGTGTTTCGCGAGCAGCTGTCCTATCACGCGATGGTCGAAATCGTCGATGGACGGCGTTATGTGCTGCTGCAGGATCAGAGCGACTTCGAAGAGCGTGAGCGGGTGCTGTTCGCCGTGGTGCTGGTGGGTTTCGTGCTGAGCCTGGCACTGGCGGTCTTTCTCGGTTGGGTTCTGGCGCGCAAGGTCATGGCGCCGGTTGTCCGGTTGGCCCGCCAGGTCCGTCACCGCGACCAATTACTGGGGCTGGCTCCGCCATTGGCCCCGGACTACGCGGCTGATGAGGTCGGTGAGCTGGCGGTGGCCTTCGATGCCACCCTTGGACGGTTACGTCAGGCATTGACCCGGGAACGGTTGTTTACCAGTGACGTCAGCCACGAACTGCGCACGCCATTGATGGTGCTCGCCAGCTCATGCGAACTGCTGTTGGAAAACCCCCGAATCGATCAGCGCGGTCGCGCTCAGGTCGAGCGAATCGCCCGGGCCAGTGAAGAAATGCGTGAACTGGTGCAAACCTTCCTGATGCTCGCCCGTGCTCAACGCGAAGATGCCAGCATGTCGCCGCAGCAGTCGGTGGCGCAGGTGGCCGATGGGCTGCTCAATTTGTGGCGCGAGCCGATCGAGACCAAAGGGTTGCGGCTGATCTTTGAACCGGGCAGTGCGCAAGACGCGCGTTATAACGCGACGTTACTGCACGCTGTCATGGGCAATTTGCTGCGCAATGCGCTGCATTACACGGAGCAAGGGTTCATTCGCCTGACGTTGACCTCCAACGGTTTTACGGTGGAGGACAGTGGTGTAGGCATCCCCGAGGAAAAACGTGAAGCGATGTTCGAGCCTTTCGTACGGGGCACGGAAAAGCGCGGGGAGGGGCTGGGGTTGGGGTTGTCGTTGGTGCAGCGCATCTGTGAAAACCAGGGCTGGACAGTAAGCCTGACCACCATGGAACCCAATGGCTGTCGTTTTCAGGTGGATTTGTATAACTCGGACACAAAATGATCGGTTGAGAACCAGCTATCCTCATAGATGGTGTGTCTTGTAAAACCTCGAAATAGTTTGGGGTTTTACATGACAAATTTTTCACAAATGGATGACCTGACGCTGACAATGCGCTACCTAAGGTGTTTGCCATTCAAAAGTACAGGAGACATTGATGATGGCCGGCCCGATCAAACTAGACTTTTCCGAGAAATATGACGATGAACATGCCCAGCGATACCTGCGCAAGCATAAGGATGGTCTGGGTCGTCGGCTGTCGCACTGGCGTGACGTTCAGCTGGCTCGAAAGGCTCTGACATCGGTCGGTGAACCTGGACTGGTTCTTGATTTGCCCTGCGGCGCGGGGCGCTTCTGGCCGATGCTGGCCGAAAAACCCAACCGCGTGATCATCGGCGCCGACAACTCCGAGTCCATGATCAAGATCGCCACACAGGCACAACCGGCCGATGTGGTGAAACGGGTACAACCCTTGCACACTTCTGCATTCGACATCGCGTTACCTGATAACGCCGTCGACAGCATATTTTGTATGCGTTTGCTTCATCACATCGGTGAGGCAGAGCATCGGTTGGCTATTTTGCGCGAATTCGAGCGCGTTACCCGTGACAGCGTGATCCTTTCGCTATGGGTGGACGGCAATTTCAAAGCCTGGAAACGCAAGCGCGCGGAGAAAACCCGTGGGCAGGTTGGTTACCAAAACCGATTTGTGTTACCGGCTGCTACGGTAGAACAGGAATTTGAGCAGGCAGGGTTCCGAATTCAGGAACGATTGGACTTCATACCGCTCTATGCCATGTGGCGAGTTTACGTATTACGCAAGAGGTAACAGGATGGCAGTGCAGTATGCAGAGGGATCGGATATGGGGTCCCAGGACCGTTTCGACTATTTCTGGAATCAGCGCGGTGACTGGGTAGAAGAACCCAATGTCCGCCGTGGTGGAGAAAGTGGTGTTCAACGGGTCATGGGCAGTGATGGTCAGCTGCTTTATGTGAAGCGCCAGACCGGGCATATCCATCGTACGCTGCTGCACCCGTTCGGCCGGCCAACGGTACTGCGCGAACGGGATGCTCTCACGGGCGTCAGCAAACTCGGTGTTCGCGTCCCGCAGATCGTCTTCTGCGGCGCACAGCGCGATCCGGTGCACAAATGGCGCGCATTGCTGGTCACCAAATCTCTGGACGGCTTCGATGAAATCGAAAACTGGTACGCCAGTGGTGGCCGGGAGCGTCACGGCGAAGCGGTGCATGATCGCGTGTTGAAGGATCTGGCCGAGAACCTGGCGCGCATGCACAAGGGCCGTTGGCAGCACAGTTGCCTGTATATCAAGCACGTTTTTCTCCGTGTGACTGGTGAGGGTGACGCGGCCAAGGTCGAGGTGGCGCTCATCGATCTGGAGAAATGCCGGCAGCGTCTGACCGCGGGGCAAGCGGCGGCCCACGATATGAAGCAGCTGCGTCGCCACTCGTCGTTCAACCCGGCGGATTGGGGAAAGCTCGTCTACTTTTATAAGACGGCGTTTGGCAGCGCTATCAAAGGTTTATAGCGATGAAACTCGAAGTTGCGCGAGGTTTGTTTCTAGTAGGAGCCTTGGCAGTTGCTTCACTGGCGGTGGCTGCATGGGAGCAGCCACGCACGCAAGTTTTCAGTTCAGGCAATGGTGAAAGTTGTCCTTTGCCGCGTGTTACAAAAGCATCAGTGTCGACTCAGCCTGATCACGATTTATTGCTGTTCGTGTTTGGGATGGCCCAAGGGTTGAAGCCATAGCGTTGAAACGATTGAAGCCAAAATAAAAGGCCTCGCTGATTCGAGGCCTTTTTCATTGGGCGATTTCACAGATTGAAAAAATCGACAGGTGAGAGCGGGCTTGCTCGCGAAAGCGGTGTGTCATTCTGCATTGCTGTCGCCTGAGAGACCGTTTTCGCGAGCAAGCCCGCTGCCACAGGTTTCGATCAGAGTTGTTTGGGTTTATCGGGTTTTGCCAACAGGGTGTACACGCAAGGCAACACAAACAAAGTAAACAACGTACCGATCGACATCCCCGTCGCGATCACGGTGCCGATATCGAATCGACTGACCGCGCCCGCACCGGTGGCGATGATCAAGGGCACCATGCCAAATACCATCGCGGCGGTTGTCATCAGCACCGGACGCAGACGGATGGAGGCAGCTTCTTCCACGGCCTCTCGCGGTGTCAGGCCCTTGTCCTTGCGCAACTGGTTGGCGAATTCGACGATCAGGATCCCGTGTTTGCTGATCAGGCCGATCAGTGTCACCAACCCGACCTGTGTGTAAATGTTCATGCTCGACCAGCCGAGGAACAGCGGAAGCAAGGCACCGCAGATCGACAGCGGCACGGTCACCAGAATCACCAGCGGATCGCGGAAGCTTTCGAACTGTGCCGCCAGCACCAGGAAGATAATTGCCAGTGCCAGGGCAAAGGTCACCCACAAGGCACTGCCTTCCTGCACGTATTGCCGTGACGCGCCGGCGTAGTCGACGGCGAAGCCCACGGGGGCCTCTTCCCGGGCGATCTGGCGCACGGTGTCGATGGCTTCGCCCATGCTGACCAGCGGCACACCGGAGAGAATCGCCGAGTTGAGTTGCTGGAACTGGTTCAATTGCCGTGGCCGGGCCCGGTCGGTCACGGTAATCAGGGTCGACAGGGCCAACAGTTCACCCTTGTTGTTCCTGACGTAGTAATTGTTCAGCCAGTCCGGGTTGTCGCGGAACGGTCGCTCGACCTGCGCGATGACTTTGTAACTTCGACCCTCAATGGTGAAACGGTTGATTTCCGCCTCCCCCAGCAAGGTCGCCAGCGTACCGCCGAGGTCTTGCATCGAGACGCCCATCTGCGCAGCCTTGGCGCGATCGATATCCACCACCACTTCAGGCTTGTCGAAGGCCAGGTCGACGTCGATAAATGCGAACTTGCCGGATTCGATCGCGCGTTTCTTCACCCGATCGACCACTTGCAACAGCAACTCGTAATCGTTGGCGGTGTTGACGACGAACTGAAATGGCAGACCCTCGCCAGTACCCGGCAGGGAGGGCAGGTTGAAGCCGAAAATCTGCAGGCCCGCGATACCCTCGAGCTTGGCCTGAACGTCGGGGAGGATTTGCATTTGGGTCCGGTCCCGTTCGTTCCAGGGCTTGAGCAGGAAGCCACCGATGCCCGATTGCACGCCGTTGAATCCGTTGATCTGGAACGAGGAGTAGTACTCGGGAAAGGCCTTGAAGATTGAGACGAACTCGTCGGTGTAGGTGTTCAGGTAGTCGAGGTTGGTTGGCTGCGGGGCGCTGGCCATCATGAAAATGATGCCCTGGTCTTCATCCGGTGCCAGTTCAGACTTGGTGAATTTGAGCAGTACCGGAATCAGGCACAGTACGATCACGGCAAATACCAGCACCACGGGCCGGGTATTGAGCGTGCCATGCAGCAAGTTTTGATAGCGGCGCTTGAGGCTTTCGAAAATCACATCAAGGCGGTGCGCCAGACCCGTCGGATTTTCGTCGTGGCGCAGCAGGAAGGCGCACATCATCGGTGACAGCGTCAGGGCTACGATACCGGAGATCACCACCGCTCCGGCCAATGTCAGGGCGAACTCCTTGAACAGTGCCCCGGTCAGCCCGGTCAGGAAGCCGATCGGGGCATACACCGCCGCCAGGGTGATGGTCATCGACACCACCGGCATGGCGATCTCCCGCGCACCCTCGAGGGCCGCCTCCAACGGCGTCTTGCCTTCCTCGATGTGCCGGTGAATGTTTTCCACCACCACGATGGCGTCGTCCACCACCAGGCCGATGGCTAACACCATCGCCAACAGGGTCAGCAGGTTGATCGAGTAGCCCATCATCTGCATGAAGAACATCACGCCGATCATCGACAGCGGAATGGTCACCACCGGGATCACCACCGAACGCAACGCCCCGAGGAACAGGAATACCACCACAATGACGATCAGCACGGCTTCGAACAGGGTTTTCACAACCTCATCGATTGATGCCTGAATAAACAGCGTGGCGTCGTAGGCGATTTCGGCCTTGAGGTTGGGCGGAAGCTGGGCCTCAAGGTCCGGCATGATCTTGCGTACTTCCTTGATCACGTCCAGCGGGTTGGCGCCGGGGGTGGCCTTGATGCCGATGTACACGGAGGGCGTGCCGCCGAAAGAACTGATGGTGTCGTAGTTTTCCGCGCCCATCTCGACCCGCGCGACGTCACTTAACAGAACCCGGCTGTCGCCATCGACCTTGAGTGGAATGGCGGCAAAGGCTTGCGCGGATTTGAGTTCGGTGCTGGCGTTGATACTGGTGACCACGTACTCGCCTTTGACCTCGCCGGCGGCGGAGAGGAAGTTGTACTGACGCACCGCATTGGTCACGTCGCTGGCCGTCAGGCCGAAGCCGGCGAGTTTTACCGGGTCCAGCCACAGGCGCATGGCGAATACCTGGTTGCCGAGAATCTCGGCTTCGGCCATGCCGGGAAGGGTCGCCAGCTTCGGCTGGATGACCCGCGACAGATAGTCGGTGATCTGCGGGTTGCTCAATTGCTTGCTGAAAAAGCTGATGTACATCAGCGCCGAGGCATCGGCGGCTTCCTTGCTCAGGACAGGGTCTTCGGCGTCCTGAGGCAACTGGTTCTTGACCTCGTTGGCCTTGGCCAGCAGTTCGGTGAACAGGCGGTCGCTATTGGAGCCGATGCGCGCGTAGATCGAGATCACCGAGAAGTTCTGGCGACTGACGGATGTCATGTAGTCGATGCCCTCGGCACTGGCCAGGCTCTGTTGCATCGGCTGGGTGATGTAGCCCTGGATGGTTTCGGCGTTGGCCCCGGGATACGCGGTGGTGACCGTGATCAGGGCGTTCTCCATTTGCGGATACTGGCGCAGCGGCAGCTTGCTCCAGGCCTGGAAGCCCAGCAGCACAATCAGCAGGCTCACCACGGTCGCGAGTACCGGGCGGCGGATGAACGGATCGGTAAAAGCCATGTGGATTCCTTGATCAGTCAGCGCGTGGCTGGCTGTTCTTCTCGGCCAGGGTCTTGTCATCGCTGATGGCGATGTGTGCACCGTTGTCCAGTTTGATCTGGCCGGCGGTGACGACGGTTTCGCCGTTCTGCACGCCTTTGGTGATCATGACCATCCCGTCGCGACGTTCGCCTGTTTCGACGAAACGTCGTTCGGCGACCAGGATCGGCTGGCCCTTGTCGTCTTTTTCCACGCTGCCGTCTTCGGCTGTCTTCTGTGCAGCGACGTACACCGAGTTGCCATAGAGGGTGTAGGTGATCGCGCTTTCCGGCACGACGATGCGCTGCTGCGGGTTGGGCAGCATGACCTGAAGGCTGGCGAACATCCCCGGCAGCAGTTTTCCGTCCGGGTTGGCCAGCGTCGCGCGGACCTGCATGTTGCGCGTGCTGTTTTCGAGTTTCGGGTTGATCGCGCTGATGGTGCCGGGGAAGGATTGGGAGGGATAAGCCGAGACAATGATCTCAACCGACTGGCCGAGGGCGATTTTCGGCACCGACTGCTCTGGCACATAAAAGTCGACGTAGAGGCTGCTGAGGTCTTGCAGGGTGGCGATCATGGTGCCGGTGGCCAGGTAGTCGCCGACGTCCACCTGACGAATGCCGATGGTCCCGCTGAATGGGGCGACGATGCTCTTCTTGCCCAGGGCCGCCTTGAGCTGATTGACCGTGGCCTTGCTCTTTTTCAGCACCGCCGAGAGTCGGTCGAATTCGCCTTTGGAAATGGCTTGGCTGCCGACCAGTTGGCTGCCTCGGCCAAAATCGAGCTGGGCCAGTCCCAGGTCAGCCTGGGCGGTTTCGAGCAAGGCTGTTTCCACAGCGCTGTCGAGTCGCAACAGAGGCTGACCGGCCTTGACCTTCTGCCCTGACTCGAACTGCAAATCGATGACCGTACCGTCGGTCTCCAGGCTCAGGTCCACGCCCTGCAATGCCTTGAGCGTGCCGACAGTCGGCAGACGGGCCTGCCATGGCTTTTCGGTGGCCGTGGCGACAGCGACGCTGATGGGCGGTTTGGGCGCGGAGAAACCCTGGATCATCGTGTAGATGGAGAAGGCTTTGTACCCGGCCAGTACCAGCACGATCAGCAGTACAACACCCAACATGATCAGCATGCGGCGACGCAGCATATTTCCAGTTCCTTGGAGAAATCAGGCGAGACAGTCGGGCACATTACCGCGAGTGGGAAGGGGAATCCAACTGCCAGTTTTTACAGGTAGCGAGGTATTAGAACGTGAAAGTCCTGAAAAGATCGCAGCCTTCGGCAGCTGGACGCAAAACCTGCAGGAGCGAGCTTGCTCGCGAAAAACGCCAGGACAACGCGGGCATTCAGATCGCCCGTGTCACCGTTGACATCCATCGCGAGCAAGTTCGCTCCTACACCATCAAATGCAGATGGTTGTCCCAGAGCCCCGCAGGCAGCTCCAGCGGTTTTGCAACAAGGTTTGTCTGACGGCAATCGTAATAGCGGCAGCGACCCTGTCCCGAGGTCACGACGAACCCATCGGCCACTGCGCCCACACCGGCGCAATCGGGAAGGGGCGCATCCAGGCGCACTTCGCCGCTGTCCAGATCCCAGATGAAAAAGCGGTTGCCCCGTGGCGCGGTCAACGCAACCAGGCGCAAGTCACTGTGCACGGCGACGCTCGCGGTGTAGTGCCCCATGGCCTGCAACTGGTGCTCGGGCACCGGGAACGCCACGAACGGCTGGCCGGGACGCTTGATCGCCAGCAGCTCCGAGCGCTCATGGGAGGCTCCCATGAATTGCTGGCCGGCGACGATGGTGCCGTCGCTGGCAATGCCCAGATGACGCACGCTGTTCATCTGCTGGGCGAGGGTTTCCTTGCTCAGCAAAGTGCCGTCGCGCTGCATCAGCACCAGGCTCGGTTCCATGGCGTTGAGGTTCATGTCGACGCGGCTTTCGGCCTCGGTGCGAATGCCTCCATTGGCCACCACCAGGGTTTCGCCATCGGGCATCCACGACACCTGATGCGGGCCCAGCCCATGGGTGGAAATTTCGCCGCTGTGCACCAGGCATTCGCCTTCGAACTTGTACACGCCGAGCAGGCCGCGGCCAGGATCGGTGGTGTCGTTCTCGGTGGCGTACAGCCAGTCGCCGCTCTTGTGAATCACCGCGTGACCGTAGAAGTGCCGATTCGGCTGCGACGTCACCGTTTGCAGCAGCGTGCCATCACGCAAATCGATCAGATAACTCTCGGTACCTGGACGTCGGGCAACGAACAAGGCAATGGGTAACGTCGGGTGGTTAATGATGTCGTGGCAGCGCTGGCCGACCTGGGTGGCAAACACCCGGGTGCCATCCAGCCGATAACCGACGGCATAGTGCTTGCCGTCGGTATCGTCCCGTGCCGACAGCAGCAGCGGGCTCTGATCCTTGCGTTTGAACAGCGTCCAGCCGCCCAGTGTCACCGCTCCCAGCAGCAAACTACCTAAAGTCAGAGCCTGGCGTCGCAGCATGGCACTTGTCCTCATCAGTCACCGTCGTTGGCGTTGAAGCCCAGTTGGATACCCAGCGCCTTGGCCAGTTCGCCTTCGTGCAGGCGGTGGACGACGTTGAGGCTGTCGTAGAGATCGTTGAGTTGCTGGCGACCGGCATCGTCGTTGAGCATTTCCGTCAGCGAGCGCTGGTTGCTGGCGAACAGTTTGAGCGAAGCGGCGTAGGCGGCGTCGATCTTGTCGGCCAGGGCTTTCTGGTCGCTTGGCAACAGGCCGCGAATGCCTTTGTTATCCACACCTTCCCACACGGTTTTGGCGGCGGCGAGGCTGGCTTCCATGCTCGTCAGGGACGACTGGCTGCGCCATGCATCGGCCTGGAACGGCTGCGGCACACCCTTGGTCTGGCGACCCATCGGCGTGCCGAGTTTCTTCTTCAGGCTGTCGAGGGCAGTGACCTGCACACGCAACAGATCGGCGATCGCTTCGTGGGAGTCGGCATAACGCTGGTTGGGGAACTTGCTCAACTGCGCGAGCATGCCATCGGTGTTGTTCCAGGTTTTCAGGATCTCTTCAGCCAGTTGTTTCTGACGCTCGCCAATGGCGACCAGCAGTGGGCAATACCGGGCTTTCTGCTCGGCATTTTCCACATCCGGCTTGCTGTCGAACAGGATGTATTCGTAAGCCGACAACCCCTGGACCACGACGCTGGATTTGGCCAGCGCAGCGGCGTCGATTTGTGGCTGGGCGCTAACCAGTTGCTCGACCTGACGACCGACGAGGTTTTTCTTGTCCGGCCAGAACTGCACCTGCCACGAACGGTTGCCTTCGGCCAGCGGTCCGATCAGCAGCGGCTGCAGCTCGGCCCAGGCTTTTTGTGCGTGGAGGAAGTCGGCGCGGGCGGTCTCCAGGCTTTCCTTGCCTTCGCAGTAGGCGAGGGCGCTGACGGCCAGTTGGCGGTCGGCTTCGACCCAGCGGGTGTAGGTCGGCAGAATCACCGACTTGGCGATGGCCGCCGAAGTGACGGCCTGCGGGTCCTGTGGCGAACAGGCGCCCAAGGCGAGCGCGGCAAGGCTGGTGAACAACAATTTGGGACGGAACATCTGGGGCTCCCGCGGGTGGAATGGGTATTAAAGGGAATTCAAAAACGCCAGCAACGCAGCGCGCTGCTCGGCATTGAAAGACAAAACCTGTTGCTGTGCCGCTTGCGCTTCGCCGCCATGCCATAGCACGGCTTCGAGCAGGTTGCGGGCACGGCCGTCATGCAAAAACTGGGTGTGTCCGCTGACCGCTTCGGTCAAGCCGATGCCCCACAACGGCGGTGTGCGCCAGTCGCGGCCACCGGCCTGGAATTCGCTGCGGTTGTCGGCCAGACCGTCACCCATGTCGTGCAGCAGCAGATCGCTGTAAGGGCGAATCACTTGATTGGCCAGTTCAGGTTCGGCGGCGTTGGCGGCGGTGGTGTATTTCGGTGTGTGACAGGACTGGCAGCCAGCTTGATAAAACAGGTTCTTGCCAGCCAGCACTTCAGGCGTGCCGACATCACGGCGCGCTGGTACGGCGAGGTTTCGACTGTAGAACAGCACCAGACGCAATATGTTGTCGCTGACCTCCGGCTCGCCGTCCGGGCCATTGCCGTTCAGGGCCTGTTTGCAGGCGGTTTGCGTGTCGGTGCAGTCATCAAAGGGTCTCAGCGTGGTCGTGAGGCCCATATCACCTGAAAACGCGTGAACATTCTGTTGATTGAGGTTCGGTTGCCCGGCCTTCCAGCCAAATCGCCCCAAGACGGTTTTCTGCTGCGCGTCATCCCAGACCCGGTTCGGCCGGCCGGCAATGCCCTTGTTCTCCTTCTCCTTCTCCTTCTCCTGCGCCTGGGCATTGGCCAGGATGGCCTCTTCAGGGATGGCTTCGAGCAGGCCCAGGCCGATCATGGGCGGGGCAACGCGGGCTGAGAAACGCGTGTCGGGGTGCATCGGGCCGTAGCCGAGTTGGGAAATGTTCAAGGTCGGTTTGCGCAGTTCGACTTCGGTGCCGTCCTTGAAGCGAACCGATACTGGCGTGTAATCGACCCGTACCTTGCCCTCGGGGGCCACACCGGGAATGGCCATGTCCTGGAATTGCCCGCCGTAGACCGGTTCCGGCACCACGCCCTGCTGTTCAATGATTTTGGCGTAGGTCGGTGCATCGGGAATCGACAGGCGCACGAGCATCGACACGGCGCTGATCGCATCAGGCCCCGGCGGATGACCGCGACCGTCCTTGATGTGGCAGTTCTGACAAGCGTTGGTGTTGAACAGCGGACCGAGGCCGTCACGGGCAGTGGTGGTCGATGGCGCGATCACCCAAGGGTTGCGAAAGAAACTGTTGCCGACACTGAAGTCCACGCGTCGTGAGGGCGGCAGGTTGGCGGAGGGCAGTGAAAAGGCGTTCTGATCGGTCTTGCGCACGGTCGCACTGCCCCCGGACCGGGCTTCACCGGGTTCGGCCTTGGTAAAACGCGGGGCGTCATCGCAGGCACTCAGGCCCAGGGCCAGAATCAGTGCGGACAAGCGAAGAGGCAACGGGGGCATCAGACATCCTGCAAGACGAGCAAAACAAAGGCGCAAAGTCTAACAGGGCAGGGGAGTTTGAATAAGAGGAATTATCGTTTGCTTTGAACTGTAGGAGCTGCCGAAAGCTGCGATCTTTTGATCTTGCTTTTAAGAGATCAAAAGATCGCAGCCTCGTTGCACTCGACAGCTCCTACAGAATGGTCTGCATTCGCGGCAGTAAAAAGGCGACCCGAAGGTCGCCTTTCTTGCTCACTCAGCCAGCGTCGATCAGAACTCGTGATCAGCGTTGTCCGGGTTCAGGTCGGCGATGCCCAGTTTGCCAGCGGCCGCTTCGATCGAACCGGTCTGCTTGACCAGGGACGCGATGGCGTCACGCACGATCTGATTGCCTGCGGTGTTACCGGCAGCGATCAGCTGGTCGTAGTGCTCACCCTTGTTGGCGTGATCGACGATGACCTGCATCTTCGCTTCGGTAGCGGCCAGATCGGCTTTGAGCGCAGTGTCGGTGGCCGGGTCGATTTTCGCGACCAGGGACGACAGGCTCGCGCCGGTCATCTTGGTACCGTCGACGCGGGTGTATTCGCCCAGGTAAACGTTACGCACGCCTTTGGCATCGTAGAACTGCGAGTTGTGGGTGTTGTCGCTGAAGCAGTCGTGTTCGTCTTCCGGGGAGTTGGCTTCCAGGGAAACCTTCATGCGCTCGCCCGCCAGTTCGCCCAGGGACAGGCTGCCCATGCCGAACAGCATTTTGCGCAGGCCGCTCTCAGCCGGTTCCGCTTCCAGGGTGGCGCGATAGTTGTCGGCCACGTTTGGCTTCCAGTTACCCACCATTTCTTCCAGATCGCTGACCAGCAAGTCGGTCACGGCTTTCAGGTAGGCACGACGACGGTCGTTGTGACCGCCAGTGGCGCCGGCGCCTTCCAGGTAGTCCGAAGCCGGACGGTTGCCGGCGCCAGGGCCGGTGCCGTTCAGGTCCTGGCCCCACAGCAGGAATTCGATGGCGTGGTAGCCGGTGGCGACGTTGGCCTCGGAACCGCCCAGCTCGTTCAGGCTGGCGAGTTTTTCCGGGGTGATGTCTTTCACGTCGACCTTGTCTTCGCCGACCTGAATCTCGGTATTGGCGATGATGTTGGCGGTGGCGCCCGGGTTACCCAGTGCGTGCTCGTAGGACTTGTCGACGTAGTCGATCAGGCCTTCGTCCAGCGGCCAGGCGTTCAGCTGACCTTCCCAGTCGTCAATGATGGTGTTGCCGAAGCGGAAAACTTCGCTCTGCAGATACGGAACACGGGCAGCGATCCAGGCTTCCTTGGCCGCTTTCAGGGTGTCGGCGTTCGGTTTGGCAAGGAAGGCGTCAACGGCTTTTTGCAGGGTTTTCGCGGTGGATTCGGCATCACTGTAAACCGCGAAAACCATGTCGGCGTAATGAGCGACAACGGCTTTGGCGGCGGCTTCATCGACTTTACCGGCAGCGGCAGGCGCGGCGGCTGGAGTGGCCGGGGCAGCGGCGGTGCTGGCAGCAGGTGCAGGTGCGGCGGCTTTTTCTTTGTCTTTGCCTTCACCGCAACCGGCGAGGGAAATAGCGATGGCCAACAGACTGGCGGTAGCCAGAGGCATACGAATCATGGCGAACATCCTGCTTCGAGAGGGGGTGGTAGGGCGCGTTCGTCGCGCAAAACTGCGACATAATGCAAATCTTTCGCATTATGTGTAAAGAGTTGTGGTTGGAAATATTTCTTATTCACAGAATCTTGCTGGACGATCAAAAGATCGCAGCCTCGTTTCACTCGTCGGCTCCTACAGGGGGAACGCATTTCAAATGTAGGAGCTGCCGAAGGCTGCGATCATTTGATCTTTAAAGAATCGCCGCGTT
>DATMUG010000148.1:0-9751 GCA_035563915.1 Pseudomonas sp.
GATCACCGAACTTGTGGCGAGGGAGCTTGCTCCCGCTGGGCAGCGAAGCGGCCCCAAAACGGACGATGCGATTGGGCTGAAAGGGAGTCCTTCGGTCTCCAGCGGGAGCAAGCTCCCTCGCCACAGGGTTTGGTGTTGGCCATAAAAAACGCCGCAGGCTTCTAACAGCCGGCGGCGTTGTTTTCACTGCGCCCGCTTACACGGTATGCAGATACCAGTTGTACTCAAGGTCGGAGATGGAGTGTTCGAACTCCTCCAGCTCGCTCTCTTTGCACGCGACGAAGATATCGATGTACTTCGGATCGATGTACTTGGCCATGACTTCGCTGTCGTCCAGCTCGCGCAATGCATCGCGCAGGTTGTTCGGCAGGCTCTGCTCGTTCTGCTCGTAGCTGTTGCCTTCCACTGGCGCGCCCGGCTCGATCTTGTTGACCAGGCCATGGTGCACACCCGCCAGGACCGAAGCCATCAGCAGGTACGGGTTGGCGTCGGCGCCGGCGACACGGTGTTCCAGACGCACCGCATCGGCGGAACCGGTTGGAACGCGCAGGGCCACGGTGCGGTTGTCCAGGCCCCAGCTTGGCGAGTTCGGCACGTAGAACTGTGCGCCGAAACGACGGTACGAGTTGACGTTCGGGCAGAGGAAAGCCATCTGCGCCGGCAGGGTCTCGAGCACACCGCCGATCGCGTGACGCAGCGCGGCGTTCTGCTCGGGATCCTCGCTGGCAAAAATGTTTTTGCCATCTTTGTCGAGCACCGAGATGTGGACGTGCAGACCGTTACCCGCCTGGCCAGGGTAAGGCTTGGCCATGAAGGTGGTGTCCATCTCATGGTCGTAGGCGATGTTCTTGATCAGACGCTTGAGCAGTACGGCGTAGTCGCAGGCCTTGATCGGGTCGGCCACGTGGTGCAGGTTCACTTCGAACTGCGCCGGGGCACTTTCCTTGACGATGGCGTCGGCCGGGATGCCTTGTTCTTTTGCACCTTCCAGAATGTCCTGGAGGCAGTCGACGTATTCGTCGAGGTCGTCGATCAGGTAGACCTGGGTCGAGTGCGGGCGTTTGCCGGAGATCGGCGAGCGAGGCGGCTGTGGACGGCCGTTCACGTTCTCCTGGTCGATCAGGTAGAACTCCAGCTCGAACGCGGCGCAGATGGTCAGGCCCAGCTCGTCGAACTTGGTCACGACCTGGCGCAGGACTTCCCGCGGGTCGGCGAAGAAAGGGGCACCTTCGAGTTCGTGCATGGTCATCAGCAGTTGCGCGGTCGGGCGCTTCTGCCATGGCTCGTTGCACAGGGTATCGGGGATTGGATAGCAGATTCGGTCAGCATCACCGATGTCCAGGCCCAGGCCGGTGCTTTCCACCGTCGAACCATTGATATCCAGAGCAAAAAGAGAGGCCGGCAGGTTGATGCCTTTCTCGTAAACCTTGTGGAGGCTGGTGCGTTCGATGCGCTTGCCGCGCACCACACCATTCATATCCGCAATCAGAAGGTCAACGTACAGAACCCCAGGATGTTCCTTAAGGAACGCGTTCGCTTCGTTGAGCTGAACGGCACGCGGGGGTACCGACATGATGCAACACCTTTGTTGTTAAAAATATCAATCATTGATCTTTTCGGATTCCAGTCAACCCGAACGGCATGCCGAAGTCAAGCGAGGCCTTTTTTGCCCTCAAAAAGGGCTCGTGTGGCTTTTTTGGGGCACTTTGGGGCGTTTTTATAGCCTTCGACGCTATGCCTTGCGCAGGCTTGAGCGGGCCGTGTTGTATTTTTTACGGGGGTGTTGTGTAAAAAAATGAACAAGGCTAAGCTCGGATCAAACCCATAACAGCAATAATACCGGGGTGCTTCATGTCTCGCCTGCCGATAATCGGCGTCACCGCCTGCTCTGCGCAGAACGGTTTGCATGCTTATCACATCCATGGCGACCTTTTGGTCGGCGCCCGGGCCTTCGTGGCCAAGGGCCTGACTGCAATCCCCGCTTCCCCGGCGAATGGCTCATCCCCGTCCGTTATTCTGGACGGCCTCGATGGCACACCCATTACGGTTACTCCATTCAATATAGAACCGATTCACAATAGCGGCTCGACCTTCGTGCGGGGGCGTGCTCACGATTCTGCACGCCCCGTGTTTGCCGGGTTGTTCACCTGCAACCCGATAGCCTGTGGTAGATACACCTTTCAACACGACGCCGATGCGTCAAACATCGCCTGACACGCAGGTGTCAGGAAACTCAAAGCCTAGAGGCATTTATGAGTAACAACCTCGACCAGCTCACCGATTGGTTGAAAAGCCACAAGATCACAGAAGTCGAATGCATGATCGCTGACTTGACCGGGATTACCCGAGGCAAGATTTCGCCGACCAACAAATTCATCGCCGAAAAAGGCATGCGTCTGCCAGAAAGCGTGCTGTTGCAGACCGTGACCGGCGATTACGTCGAAGACGACATCTATTACGAGCTGCTCGACCCGGCCGACATCGACATGATCTGCCGTCCCGACCAGAACGCGGTGTATCCGGTGCCATGGGCCATCGAGCCGACCGCCATCGTCATTCACGACACCTACGACAAGCAGGGCAACCCGATCGAGCTGTCGCCGCGCAACGTGCTCAAGAAGGTCCTGAAACTCTATGCCGACAAGGGCTGGCAGCCGATCGTGGCGCCGGAAATGGAGTTCTACCTGACCAAGCGCAGCGACGACCCGGACTATCCGCTGCAACCGCCAATTGGCCGTTCCGGACGCCCCGAGATCGGTCGTCAGTCGTTCTCCATCGAAGCGGCGAACGAATTCGATCCGTTGTTCGAAGATGTCTACGACTGGTGCGAATTGCAGGAGCTGGACCTCGACACACTGATCCACGAAGACGGCACGGCGCAGATGGAAATCAACTTCCGTCACGGCGATGCGTTGTCCCTGGCCGACCAGATCCTGGTGTTCAAACGCACCATGCGCGAGGCCGCGCTCAAGCATGACGTGGCGGCGACCTTCATGGCCAAGCCAATGACCGGTGAGCCGGGCAGTGCCATGCACTTGCACCAGAGCATCATCGACCTGGAGACCGGCAAGAACATCTTCTCCAACGAAGACGGGACCATGAGCCAGTTGTTCCTGCACCACATCGGTGGTCTGCAGAAACTGATTCCCGAGCTGTTGCCGCTGTTCGCGCCCAACGTCAACTCGTTCCGCCGCTTCCTGCCGGACACTTCGGCGCCGGTGAACGTGGAGTGGGGCGAAGAGAACCGCACCGTGGGCCTGCGGGTTCCGGACGCCGGGCCACAAAACCGTCGGGTGGAAAACCGCCTGCCGGGCGCCGATGCCAACCCTTATCTGGCGATCGCCGCGAGCCTGTTGTGCGGCTACATCGGCATGGTTGAGGGCTTGAACCCGAGTGCGCCCGTGGTGGGCCGTGGTTATGAACGCCGCAACCTGCGCCTGCCGCTGACCATCGAAGACGCGCTGGACCGCATGGAAAACAGCTCGACCATCGAGAAATACCTGGGCAAAAACTTCATCACTGGCTACGTCGCGGTCAAGCGGGCCGAGCATGAAAACTTCAAGCGCGTCATCAGTTCGTGGGAACGGGAATTCCTGCTGTTCGCTGTTTGATGCGCCGGGCACTGCCGAAGTCGGGCAGCGCTTTTAACTGGATTTTTTTTAGGAGACTCGTATGACCAGCAACAACCCGCAAACCCGTGAATGGCAAACCCTGAGCAACGATCACCACCTGGCCCCGTTCAGCGACTTCAAGCAGCTGAAAGAGAAAGGCCCGCGGATCATCACCAATGCCAAGGGCGTTTACCTGTGGGACAGTGAAGGCAACAAGATCCTCGACGGCATGGCCGGGCTGTGGTGCGTGGCGGTCGGCTACGGTCGCGATGAACTGGCGGACGCCGCCAGCAAGCAAATGCGCGAGCTGCCTTACTACAACCTGTTCTTCCAGACCGCTCACCCGCCGGCCCTGGAACTGGCCAAGTCCATTGCCGATATCGCCCCACAAGGCATGAACCATGTGTTCTTCACCGGTTCGGGTTCCGAAGGCAACGACACCATGCTGCGTATGGTTCGCCACTACTGGGCGATCAAGGGCCAGCCGAACAAGAAAGTCATCATCAGCCGCAAGAACGGCTATCACGGTTCCACCGTGGCCGGTGCGAGCCTGGGCGGCATGACCTACATGCATGAACAGGGCGACCTGCCGATCCCGGGCATCGTCCACATTGCCCAGCCTTACTGGTTCGCCGAAGGCGGCGACATGACGCCGGAAGAGTTCGGTGTCTGGGCTGCCAATCAGCTGGAAGAGAAGATTCTGGAAGTCGGCGTCGACAACGTCGGTGCCTTTATTGCCGAACCGATCCAGGGCGCCGGCGGCGTTATCATTCCGCCAGACACCTACTGGCCGCGCATCAAGGAAATCCTCGCCAAGTACGACATCCTGTTCGTGGCTGACGAAGTGATTTGCGGTTTCGGCCGTACCGGTGAGTGGTTCGGCAGCGATTTCTACGACCTCAAGCCCGACATGATGACCATCGCCAAGGGCCTGACCTCCGGCTACATCCCGATGGGTGGCCTGATCGTGCGCGACGAAGTGGTGGCCGTGCTCAACGAAGGTGGCGATTTCAACCACGGCTTCACCTACTCCGGTCACCCGGTGGCGGCGGCTGTGGGCCTGGAAAATATCCGTATCCTGCGCGACGAAAAAATTGTCGAGCGCGTGAAGTCGGAAACGGCACCGTATTTGCAAAAGCGTCTGCGCGAACTCAACGATCACCCGCTGGTGGGTGAAGTGCGTGGGGTGGGGCTGTTGGGGGCCATCGAACTGGTTCAGGACAAGGCCACGCGCAAGCGCTACGAAGGCAAGGGCGTGGGCATGATTTGCCGGCAGTTCTGCTTCGATAACGGGCTGATCATGCGCGCCGTGGGGGACACCATGATCATCGCGCCACCGCTGGTGATCAGCAAAGAGGAAGTGGATGAGCTGGTGACCAAGGCTCGCAAGTGCCTGGACCTGACCCTGAGTGCATTGCAGGGCTAAGTGCTAGGCTCTGAGCGAGACATGAAACTTTCGCTCAGGGCATCCTTAAACGGCGGCCTTTCCTTGAAAGACCGCCGTGGATCTTGCCAGACTAGCCGCGGTTCCAGTTGCCCGGGTTCGGCCGCTGAACAAAGTGGTTCAAAAAAGAAAAATTTGGAGCATTAACGCATGAAGGCATTAGGAAAAAAGCTTGCTGGCAAGACTCTCCTCGCCATGTCCCTGATGGGCGTGATGGCGGGTGCGGTCCAGGCGGACGACAAGGTGTTGCACGTCTATAACTGGTCCGACTACATCGCTCCGGACACTATCAAGAAGTTTGAAGACGAGTCGGGCATCAAAGTGGTCTACGACGTCTTCGACAGTAACGAAACCCTGGAAGCCAAGTTGCTGGCAGGCAAGTCCGGCTACGACATCGTCGTGCCGTCGAACAACTTCCTGGCCAAGCAGATCAAGGCGGGCGTTTACCAGAAGCTGGACAAGTCCAAACTGCCTAACTGGAAAAACCTGAACACGGATCTGCTCAAGGCCGTATCGGTCAGCGACCCGGGTAACGAACACGCCTTCCCGTACATGTGGGGCTCGATCGGCATCGGCTACAACCCGGAGAAGGTCAAGGCTGCACTGGGCGCCGACGCTCCAGTCGATTCCTGGAACCTGATCTTCAAGCCTGAAAACGCCGCCAAGCTGAAGTCCTGCGGCATCAGCCTGCTGGATTCGCCAACCGAGATGATTCCGGTGGCGCTGCACTACCTGGGCCTGCCGACCGACACCCAGAAGCAGGACGACATCAAGAAAGCCCAGGACCTGATCATGAAGGTTCGTCCTTCGATCGCTTACTTCCACTCGTCCAAATACATCTCTGACCTGGCCAACGGCAACATCTGCGTGGCCGTGGGTTACTCGGGCGATATCTACCAGGCCAAGTCCCGCGCGGCTGAAGCCGGTGACAAGGTCAAAGTCAGCTACAACATTCCGAAAGAAGGTGCCGGCAGCTTCTACGACATGGTCGCCATCCCTAAAGATGCCGAAAACGTCGAAGGCGCCTACAAGTTCATGACCTTCCTGCAGAAGCCGGAAATCATGGCTGAAATCACCAACGCCGTGCGTTTCCCGAACGGTAACGCGGCGGCCACTCCGTTGGTTGATAAAGACATCACCAGCGACCCGGGCGTTTATCCACCGGCTGAAGTACTGGCCAAGCTGTACGCAATTGCCGACTTGCCGGCAGCGACCCAGCGCATCATGACGCGCACCTGGACCACGATTAAGTCCGGTAAGTAAGTTGTAAACCCTGTAGGAGCGAGCTTGCTCGCGATGAACCAGAGAGCACCGCTGGGTGTCAGGCACCCAGCGTTATCGTCAGCGACCATCGCGAGCAGGCTCGCTCCCACAAGGGTCTTTTTAAAGTTTGCTGGAATGGTTTTTCGAGGGTAAGTTGCGCGCCGGTTTTGTTGTCAGGCCGCCATGGCTGTCATGTAACGCGGGGCAACTTGGGCCCAACTAATTTTAGAGGACCTCCACTTGCCTATTTCTTCTTTGTTGCGCAATGCCATGCTGTTCGGCGCCGGACTGACGCTTGCCGCCAGTGTCCAGGCTGCCGGTACCGTGCATATTTATAACTGGTCCGATTATATCGGCGAGACCACCCTGGCCGACTTCCAGAAAGAGACCGGGATCAAGCCGGTCTACGACGTGTTCGACTCCAATGAAACCCTGGAAGGCAAGTTGCTGGCCGGGCATACCGGCTACGACGTGGTAGTACCGTCCAACCACTTCCTGGGCAAACAGATCAAGGCCGGCGCTTTCCAGAAGCTCGACAAGTCGCAGTTGCCGAACTATTCCAACCTCGACCCGGTGCTGCTCAAGCGACTTGAACAGAATGACCCGGGCAACCTGTACGCCGTTCCCTATCTGTGGGGCACCAACGGCATCGGTTACAACGTCGACAAGATCAAGGCCGTACTGGGCGTCGACAAGATCGATTCCTGGGCCACGGTCTTTGAACCGGAAAACATCAAGAAGCTTCAGAGTTGCGGCGTTTCCTTCCTCGACTCCGCCGATGAAATGATGCCGACGGTCCTCAACTACATGGGCCTCGACGCCAACAGCACCAACCCTGAGGACTACAAGAAGGCCGAAGCCAAGTTGCTGGCGGTACGGCCTTACGTGACCTACTTCCACTCCTCCAAATACATCGGTGATCTGGCCAACGGCGATATCTGTGTGGCCATCGGTTTTTCCGGCGACATGATTCAGGCCAAAAACCGTGCGGCGGAAGCGAAGAAGGGCGTGAACATCGCCTACTCGATTCCCAAGGAAGGTGGCGCGTTGTGGTTCGACATGCTGGCGATTCCGAAGGATGCGGCCAACGTCAAGCAGGCGCATGCGTTCATCAACTATTTGCTCAAGCCCGAGGTGATCGCGCAGGTCAGTGATTATGTCGGCTACGCCAACCCCAACCCGGCGTCGGACAAGCTGATGGAGCAATCCATTCGTACCGACGAATCGGTTTATCCACCCAAAGAGGTGCTCGAAAAGACCTACGTCTCCATCGAGTTACCACCCAATATTCAACGTTTGATGACCCGCAGCTGGACCAAGGTCAAGTCGGGTAAATAGCTTCAAGGCTCAAATTATCCAAGTTGGCTCACCTTGAGCGAACTGCACTCTTTTTTTTGGGAGTTTCGTAAATGGCAGTTGCCTCCGGCGCCTATAAGAAAGCCCTCGAGGGCGACCAGTCACCTAAACAGGTGCTGGTCAAAATCGACCGGGTCACGAAGAAGTTCGACGAGACGATTGCCGTGGACGATGTGTCCCTGGAAATCAAGAAAGGCGAGATCTTCGCCCTGCTCGGCGGATCGGGATCGGGCAAATCCACCTTGCTGCGCATGCTCGCAGGTTTTGAGCGGCCCACGGAGGGGCGCATTTTCCTCGATGGCGTAGACATCACCGACATGCCGCCGTACGAGCGGCCGATCAACATGATGTTTCAGTCCTATGCCCTGTTCCCGCACATGACCGTGGCGCAGAACATCGCCTTCGGCCTCAAACAGGACAAGTTGCCTGCCGCCGAGATCGATGCGCGTGTGGCGGACATGCTCAAGCTGGTGCAGATGACCCAGTACGCCAAGCGCAAACCGCATCAGTTGTCCGGTGGTCAGCGTCAGCGTGTGGCCCTGGCCCGTTCGCTGGCCAAGCGACCGAAGCTGTTGCTGCTCGATGAGCCGATGGGCGCCCTGGACAAGAAGCTGCGTTCGCAGATGCAACTGGAGCTGGTGGAAATCATCGAGCGCGTCGGCGTGACCTGCGTCATGGTGACCCACGACCAGGAAGAGGCCATGACCATGGCCGAGCGCATCGCGATCATGCACCTGGGCTGGATCGCCCAGATCGGCAGCCCGATCGACATCTACGAAACACCGACCAGCCGCCTGGTCTGCGAGTTCATCGGCAACGTCAACATCTTCGACGGTGAAGTGATCGACGATGCCGAAGGCCACGCGACCATCACCTGCAAAGACCTGGATCGCCAGATCTACGTCGGCCACGGCATCAGCACCTCGGTGCAGGACAAGTCCGTGACCTACGCCATCCGCCCGGAAAAACTCCTGGTGACGCCGACCCAGCCGACCTGCGAATACAACTGGTCCAGCGGCAAGGTGCACGACATCGCCTACCTGGGCGGGCACTCGGTGTTCTACGTCGAACTGCCGAGCGGCAAGATCGTCCAGTCCTTCGTCGCCAACGCCGAACGCCGTGGCGCACGTCCGACCTGGGGTGACCAGGTTTACGTGTGGTGGGAAGACGACAGCGGCGTGGTACTCCGCTCATGAACATGCGCAAATTCAAACGCCGCCTCAATCGAATAATTCCCGGTGGCCGCCAGTTGGTCATCGGGGTTCCTTTCGTCTGGCTGTTCCTGTTCTTCATGTTGCCGTTCTTCATCGTCCTGAAGATCAGCTTCGCCGAAGCCGACGTGGCCATTCCGCCGTACACCGAAATCTACAGCTACGCCGAGCAGAAGCTGCAAGTGCTGCTCAACCTCGGCAACTACGCCATGCTCGGCGACGACGAGTTGTACATCTCGGCGTACCTCGGCTCGTTGAAAATGGCGTTCTTCAGCACCCTGTTGTGCCTGCTGATCGGCTACCCGATGGCCTACGCCATCGCCAGTGCCCGCAAAGAGCTGCAAACGGTGCTGGTGCTGCTGATCATGATGCCGACCTGGACCGCGATCCTGATTCGCGTGTATGCGTGGATGGGCATTCTCAGCAACAACGGTCTGCTCAACGGCTTCCTGATGAACATGGGCTGGATCAGCGAACCGCTGCAGATTCTCAACACCAACCTGGCGGTGTACATCGGCGTCGTATATTCGTACCTGCCATTCATGATCCTGCCGCTGTACGCCAACCTGGTGAAGCACGATGCCAGCCTGCTGGAAGCGGCATCGGATCTCGGTTCGAGCACGTTCAACAGCTTCTGGAAGATCACCATTCCGCTGTCCAAGAACGGCATCATCGCCGGCTGCATGCTGGTGTTCATTCCGGTGGTCGGTGAGTTCGTGATCCCTGAACTGCTCGGCGGTCCGGAAACCCTGATGATCGGTAAAGTGCTCTGGCAAGAGTTCTTCAACAACCGTGACTGGCCGGTGGCGTCCGCCCTGGCGGTGGTGATGCTGGCGATCCTGATCGTGCCGATCATCCTGTTCAAC
>DATMUG010000149.1:0-12858 GCA_035563915.1 Pseudomonas sp.
CCGCTGGGTCGCGAAGCGGCCCCAAAAGCTTTGCGTCTGCTTCGCAGCCGAGCGGGAGCAAGCTCCCTCGCCACAAAGGTTTTTTCCCACAGAGGTCATGGTGTTCATTTCACTTCCGGCGGCGTAGTGAAGGTGTGGTACGGCGCCGGTGACGGAATGCTCCACTCCAGACCCTCAGCCCCATCCCAGGGTTTGGCCGGAGCAGGCTCGCCGCCGCGGATGGTCTTGATGACGATGAACAGGAAGAAGATCTGCGTGGAACCGAACAGGAACGCACCGATCGACGACACCATGTTGAAGTCGGCGAATTGCAGGTTGTAGTCCGGAATCCGTCGCGGCATGCCCGCCAGTCCTACGAAGTGCATCGGGAAGAAGGCCATGTTCATGCCGATGAACGACAGCCAGAAATGCAGCTTGCCCAGGGTTTCGTCATACATGTGGCCGGTCCACTTCGGCAGCCAGTAGTACGCCGAGGCGAAGATGCCGAAGATCGCCCCCGGAACCAGTACGTAGTGGAAGTGCGCGACCACGAAGTAGGTGTCCTGGTACTGGAAGTCCGCCGGGGCGATGGCCAGCATCAAGCCGGAGAAACCGCCGATGGAGAACAGGATCACGAACGCCACCGCGAACAGCATCGGCGTCTCGAACGTCAGCGAGCCCTGCCACATGGTGCTCGCCCAGTTGAACACTTTCACCCCGGTCGGCACGGCAATCAGCATGGTGGCGTACATGAAGAACAGCTCGCCCACCAGCGGAATGCCCACCACGAACATGTGGTGCGCCCAGACGATAAAGGACAGGAACGCGATGCTCGCCGTGGCGTAGACCATCGAGGTGTAGCCGAACAGCGGCTTGCGCGAGAACGCCGGGATGATCGAGCTGACGGCGCCGAACGCCGGCAGGATCATGATGTACACCTCGGGGTGACCGAAGAACCAGAACACATGCTGGAACAGTACCGGGTCACCGCCACCGGCCGCGCTGAAGAAGCTGGTGTGGAAGTGAATATCCATCAGCATCATCGTCACGCACCCGGCCAGCACCGGCATCACCGCGATCAGCAGGAACGCGGTGATCAGCCAGGTCCAGACGAACAGCGGCATTTTCATCAACGTCATGCCGGGGGCGCGCAGGTTGAGGATGGTGGCGATCACGTTGATCGCGCCCATGATCGAACTGATCCCCATCATGTGGATGGCGAAGATAAAGAACGTCACGCTTTCCGGCGCATAGGTCGTCGACAGGGGGGCGTAGAACGTCCAGCCGAAGTTGGGACCGCCTCCGGGCATGAACAGCGTCGACACCAACAGCAGGAACGCTGCCGGCAACAGCCAGAAGCTGAAGTTGTTCATGCGCGGCAGGGCCATGTCCGGCGCACCGATCATCAGCGGCACCATCCAGTTGGCCAAGCCGACGAAGGCAGGCATCACTGCACCGAAGACCATCACCAGACCGTGCATGGTGGTCATCTGATTGAAGAATTCCGGCTGGACGATTTGCAGCCCGGGCTGGAACAGCTCGGCGCGAATCACCATCGCGAACGAGCCGCCGAGCAGGAACATGCAGAAGGCAAACCACAGGTACAGCGTGCCGATATCCTTGTGGTTGGTGGTCAGTACCCAGCGCATCAGGCCTTTGGCGGGGCCGTGGGCGTGGTCGGCATGACCATGGTCATCGATGACGGCGCTCATGGCCTGTCTCCTGTCAACGAATGGGCTGGGCAGGCCGGGGCGCGTTGCCCCGACCGGTTGCTGGTATGCGCTATGGGCCGGGTCATTTGCTTTCCGCCTGTTTCAGCTCAAGCACTTCTTTGGGCGTGACCATGTCGCCCTTGTTGTTGCCCCAGGCGTTACGTTCATAGGTCACGACCGCCGCAATATCGACTTCCGAGAGCTGCTTGCCGAACGCGGCCATGGCGGTGCCGGGCTTGCCGTGGAAGACCAGGCTCAGGTGAGCTTCTTTCGGTCCGGTGGCGATTTTCGAGCCCTTGAGGGCCGGGAACATCGGCGGCAGGCCCTGGCCTTCAGCCTGGTGACAGGCTACGCAGGTGGTGTGGTAGACCTTGTCGCCGCGCTCCTTGAGCTCGTCGAGCGTCCATTCCTTGCTGGTCAGCTCTTTGAGTTGCGCCGCTTCAGCCTTGCGATCAGCCAGCCATTTTTCGTAATCGGCCTTTTCCTTGACCTCGACCACGATGGGCATGAACCCGTGATCCTTGCCGCACAGCTCGGCGCACTGGCCACGGTAGAGACCCGGTTTTTCGATACGGGTCCAGGCTTCGTTGACGAACCCCGGGATCGCATCGCGCTTGACCGCGAAGGCCGGGACCCACCAGGAGTGGATCACGTCGGCGGAGGTCACGAGGAAGCGCACCTTGGCGCCAATCGGCAGCACCAGCGGCTTGTCGACCTCGAGCAAGTAGTGCTCGCCCTTGGTCTCCTTGTTGTGGATCTGATCGGCGGGGGTGGCCAGGTTGCTGAAGAACTCGACGTCCTGGCCCAGGTATTTGTAGTGCCACTTCCACTGATAGCCGGTGACCTGGATATCGATATCCGGCTCACTGGCGTCGTACATCTTGATCAGTGTGGCCGTCGCGGGAATGGCCATGACCACGAGAATCACAAAGGGCACGATGGTCCAGAGGATTTCAACGGTCGTGCTTTCGTGAAATTTTGCGGCGACCTGCCCGGTCGAGCGGCGATGCAGAATCATCGACCAGAACATGGCACCGAAGACGATGAGGCCGATCACCACACAGATCCAGAAGATGGTCATGTGCAGGTCAAAAACAGCGTGACTGATTTCAGTCGCTCCAGGCGCCATATTCACAGTCCAGGCTGCTTGCGCCGGGCTGAAAATCGACCACAACAGGAGGCCCATCCAGACATGTGGATGTCGCATCATTGCGGGTTCCCCTTATCGTTCTTGTTATCCCGCCGGCTTTCACCTGCGGCAAGGGAGCGGCTGCATCAGACTACGAACTTGAATTGCCGGGCCTTGCTGCAGTTGCAGTCGGGCGTCATCAGCTAACTCCATTCATGAGCGAGTATAGACAGCGACTCTCACCTCGCAACGTGAAGGCGTAAATGATCTGAAACAGCATTAACTTGCTTTGCAGGCCAAGATAGGAGAAGGATGCAGACGAGTGGTGGCAAACCGATATAACGGGGGCGTCTCAAGGATGAAACAATTATGACAAATGCGTCTTAGCATTTTTCGTAAGCCAGCTAAGTTATGTCTTCCCTATTTCATTGCCTTGTTTCCTGGAGTTTTCATGAACACCGCCGCATTGCGCGAGCAGATCCAAAAAGCCCAACAACACGAAACCGAAACCGGCCTGCTGACCCGTCAACTGGAAAGCAAACTGCCTCATCTACACCCGGCGATTCAATTGCCGCAAGCCGATGCCAACGGCGTGCTGACACGTTTTGTCGCCGCCTACATCGACGAAGTGCCTGATCTGCTGGAAGCAGCCAATGAAGTCGCAAGGGAAGCGGGTATCGAGTCGCAGATCAAACCGGTGCTGAAAATTGCCGAGCAGTATTTCCTCCAGCCGCCAGCCATCATGGCCGGCCACGTGGGGCTCGACAGCCTGCTGGATGAAGCCTATCTGGCGCACCGATTCGTCGAAGAGGTCAACGACCTGTACATCAAACATTTCGGCCAGCCATTGATCCCCCTGGACATGACGGTCGCCAATCTGATTGCTCACCAATTGATCGGTGAGGAATTTGCCAATCAACTGGACGAGGCGGTGCATCACGCCGTGGACGAGATGCTCAACGACGACAGCTTTGCGCTGGAGTCGGTCGAGGCCTACCGCGAGAAACTCAGCAGCCCGGACACCGGTGCGGCGTGGAAACGCTGGCCGTGCATGTCCCGGCGATTGGGTGTGGGTTTGGAGTTGGATCAGACTGTGGCGTGATCCAAAGGCCACCCCGTTCAAATGTGGGAGCGGGCTTGCTCGCGAAGGCGGTAGATCAGTCAATATCAATGTCGACTGACCTGACGCCTCCGCGAGCAAGCCCGCTCCCACAGGGGATCCTAGACAGACGCACCAATACCGGTGTTGGTCCGCACCCGCCCCTCCAACCTGCGCTTCAACCCCCGCGACTCGATCACCAGCTTCGAGCCCTTGGCCGCATTCGCCCGACCCCATTCTTCCAGCAATTCCAGACACGAGTGATCGATGTAGCTCAGGTTATTGAGCGGCACGTGCACCGTTGTGCCAGGGGGAATGCTCCCCAGCACCCGGGTCAGCGCCGGCACCTTGAGGAAAGTTGCCGCGCCGGCCAGGCGCAACTCCATCTCACCGGCCTGGGGCAGGTCGATCAGGCTGATTTTCAACCGCGATGCCTTCAGTGCCAGTTTCAGCAGCGTCAGGCCGAAACCCATCAGAACACCGGTCAGCAAATCGGTGAAGATGATCGCCAATGCCGTCGCGGCGTAGGTGAACATCGGCATCCGGCCATAGCGCCCCAATCCGCGAAATGCTTTGAAATCCACCAGTTTGAAACCGGTGTAGACCAATACGCCGGCCAGGCTCGCCACCGGAATGCTTTGCAGCACGCGCGACAGCAGCAACACGAACCCCAGCAGCCACAAGCCGTGGAAAACCGTCGAGTAGCGGGTGGTAGCGCCGGCCTGGACATTGGCCGAGCTGCGCACGATGACGCCGGTCATCGGCAACGCGCCGAGCAGCCCGCACAGCATGTTGCCGACCCCTTGCGCGGACAGCTCACGATCGAAGTCCGCACGCTGGCCACTGTGCATGCGATCCACTGCAGCGGCGGAAAGGAGGGTTTCGGCGCTGGCGATGAAGGCCACGGCGAAAGCGGCGATCAGCAGGGTGGGATCGGCCAGGTTGAGCAGGTCAGCGGGTTTGAGCCAGTCGATCGCCTCTGCCAGGTTCGCCGGGACTTCCACTCGTTTGACCGGCAATGCCAGCAGCAGACTGGCGAGCGTCGCCAGACCCACCCCCAGCAACGCCCCGGGAATGAAGCGCAGCGAATGCGGGCGCAGTTTTTCCCATAGCCACATCACCGCGATGGTCGACAGCCCCAGCAGTCCGGCCTGCCAGCCAAACGATGGCAGCGCCTGGGCCACTGCAGCGGGGAAGGCGGTGAGGTTATCCAGGCCCGAAGGTTTCGGCGCGGCGTCGAGCATCACATGCACCTGTGAAAGCACGATCAACACGCCGATCCCGGCGAGCATGCCGTACACCACCGCTGGCGCCGTGACCCGGAACCAGCAGCCGAGCTTGAATCGCCCGGCCAGCAATTGCAGAAAGCCGGCCAGCAGCAGGATAGGCCCAAGCATGGCCACGCCATGCTGGCGCACCAGCTCGAACACCAGCACCGCCAGACCTGCCGCCGGGCCGCTGACTTGCAACGGGGAGCCGGCGAGCCAGCCCACGACCAGGCCACCGATGATGCCGGTGATCAAGCCTTTGGCAGGCGGCAGCCCCGAGGCGATGGCAATGCCCATGCACAAGGGCAGGGCGACCAGAAACACAACCACCGAAGCCAGCAGCTCCCGTGGCAGCACAGCTTTGAGTTTTGCAGCACGCATGGTGATTCTCCCGAAGTTTTCTTCAGGCGTGGCGAAGCCGGACCGCTGAAACAGCGGCCGGCGTCAAACCACACGGATTTTTAGGAGGACTTAGAAGCGCGCTTTGGGCGTCGCCATGGGGATTGGCAGGCTGCCATCGAGCGGCAGGAAGCGACCCTGATCCGCGTCGTAGGCTTTGATTGCGCTGGTTTCGATGTCGTAGACCCAGCCATGGATGAACAGATGACCGTTCGCGATACGCGAGGCTACCGAGGGATGGGTGCGCAGGTGCTGCAATTGAGCGATGACATTCTCCTCGGTGAGGATGTGCATGGTCTCGTTTTCGTCAGCGCAGTTGCAGTTTTCGTGCACCATGGTTTTGGCGACTTCCGCATGCCGTAGCCAGGCTTTGACCGTGGGCATTTTTTCCAGGCTGTCGGGGTTGAGCACCGCCCGCATCGCGCCGCAATCGGAGTGGCCGCAAATGATGATGTGCTGCACGCCCAGCGCCAGTACCGCGTACTCGATGGCGGTGGAAACGCCGCCGTTCATCTGCCCGTAAGGCGGGACGACGTTGCCGACGTTACGGGTGACGAACAGATCGCCGGGAGAGCTGTGGGTGATGAGCTCGGGGACGATGCGCGAGTCAGCGCAGGTAATGAACATCGCCCGCGGATTTTGAGCCGTGGCGAGTTTCTTGAAGAGTTCTTCCTGCTGCGGAAAGACCTCATGATGAAAATGCAAAAAGCCGTCAACGATTTGCTTCAACGCTGCATCGGCGGTTTCCACCTCAGGCTGGGTGGAGGCCGACGCAGCCAACGGCTGTTTATCCTTGTCACTCATGATTCATCCTCTTTGGCGGGCTCAGGGAGTGGTCCCGTTTGTCCGGTGTGAAGCCAGTGGCTGGTTAAAAAACATCCAGGTCATGAAGCTCGACCCGTCAGTCACTCGATGAACAAGGTAGCGGCCGAATCTTAACTCAAACTGAATCAAAGGCTCTAGAACGTGTGTTCCAGGTCACAAAAAACGTGACCAGCCTATCGATGGCGCCTGTTTCCCCGTACTCAAACATAGGCCAATTGTCCTCAAATCAATGACATTTGGCGACCGGGCGGACAGAAGGCATCGCAATCCAGATTGAAACCTTCCCGACGATTGAGTCCCAGGCGCTTGATGGCTTTGGCAAAACGTTGCGCCAGCAAATCGGCGAACGGCCCTTCGCCACGCATTCGTGCGCCAAAGCGGCTGTCGTACAGTTCACCGCCCCGGCTCTGGCGAATCAGGCTCAGCACGTGCGCGGCCCGCTGCGGGTAGTGGGCCGCCAGCCATTCTTCGAACAGCGGCGCCACTTCCAGCGGCAGGCGCAACATCATGTAGGCGGCGCTTTGCGCGCCGGCGGCATGGGCTTCGGTGAGCAGGCTTTCAAGCTCACTGTCGTTGATCATCGGAATCATCGGTGAACACAGCACGCCCACCGGGATCCCCGCGTCACGCATGACCCGGATCGCCCGCAACCGGGCCTTTGGCGCCGCGGCGCGGGGTTCGAGAATGCGTTTGAGCGCGTCGTCCAGACTGGTCAGGCTGATCATCACCGCCACCAGCCTGTGCCGGGCCAGTTCGGTGAGCAAATCCAGATCACGCAGAATCAGCGAACCCTTGGTGACGATGGTGACTGGATGGCGGTACCGCAGCAGCACCTCGAGGGTTTGCCGGGTGAGTTTGTATTCGCGTTCGATGGGTTGATAAGGATCGGTATTGGAACCGAGGTTGATCGGTGCGCATTGATAACCGCGTTTGGACAGCTGTTGCTCAAGCACGTCCACGGCGTTGGTCTTGGCGATCAGCCTGGTTTCGAAATCCAGCCCTGGCGACATGTCCCAATAGGCATGGCTGGGACGCGCATAACAGTAAATACAGCCATGTTCGCAACCACGGTAGGGGTTGATCGAACGATCGAAGGGCAGATCCGGCGAGTTGTTGCGGGTGATGATGGTCTTCGCCGTCTCGATTTGCACCTCGGTGCCCTGGGTCATCGGCACTTCCTGATACCAGCCGTCGTCTTCGGCGACCGAGCGGTTGGGGGCGAATCGGTTGTGCGGGTTGGTCGCGGTGCCGCGACCGCGAGGAGGCAGTGGGGTAGCCATCGATGCGATCCTATAACTGGATATGCATACAGTATACGAGGTTCGACAGGCAGGCCAGTGCCGTTTGGCGCCCGGCGCATTTGCGCTCATGTCACGACGGGAAACAAATGCCCCGTCGTGCTCCGTTATTTCATCGTTACTCTCTTCAGCGCACGAATTGGTCGTGTATCCATTATTAAAAGGATTTAAATAATGTCGACTTACAATCAGCGCGGTGTGTTTCTACAGTTATTACGCCCTGGTCCGAGCAGTCCAAAAGAAGTCAGGGTTTCCATGCAATTCGCGCTCAAGGAGGAAGGCTACGATCCGGTGAACCGCGAGGTCACCCACGCCTTGCTCGACTCGACCCTGCGCGAGGCTGTATCGACCGATGGCGGCGTCACTTTTGCGATAAACAACGCCATCGATGTGGACGCCGATGGTGATATCGATTTACAGGACAAGGCGGTATTGGTGGGGTTGGCGAAAGCGTATGCAAAGATCATTAATCCCTGAGGCCCCAAGTACCGTGTCCACTCAAGCACATGAAGTTTCATAATCTGGAATATAAGAACGGCACGAACATTTCGTGCCGTTTTTTATTGGATAGATAGGCTCTTCAAATAAGAAGAAATTAGAAATCCAGAAATTCACGATTCTTTGACAGCCACCTCACAGGCTCTTAACCAGCAAACCGCGAAACTGCGCCCATTCATCCACGTTTGCCAAGGTCGCTCGAACATGCACTTACCGCGTTTTTCACCTGCGGCGATACTGCTGTCACTGTTTGCGCTTTTCAATCTATCTCTGGCCCATGCCGATGACGCCTCTGTGACCCGTCCAGCGGAATGGGCGCAGCCGGTCGAGGCGCAATACAACCTTTTCCAGATGTCCCCCACGCTTTACCGCAGCGCGCTACCCGACAGTGCCGCGGTGCCTCTGCTGGAAAAGCTCAAGGTCGCCACCGTCATCACCTTTCTGCCCGAATCGGATTCGACCTGGTTGTCCAGCCCGGCTATCACCCAGGTGCAACTGCCGTATCGCACCAATCATGTGGATGACGCCGATGTGCTCAAGGCGCTACGTACCATTCAGGAAGCCGAAACCAAAGGCCCGGTGCTGATGCACTGCAAGCACGGCTCTGACCGGACCGGCCTGATGGCGGCGATGTATCGGGTTGTGGTGCAGGGCTGGAGCAAGGAAGAGGCGTTGAGCGAAATGACCCGGGGTGGCTTTGGCGACAATGGTCACTACAAGGATGGCGTGCGTTACATGATGCAGGCCGATGTCGAAAAGCTTCGCACGGCGTTGGTCAATGGCGATTGCAGCACCAGCCCGTTCGCGGCGTGTTCAATGAAGAGCTGGTTCCAGTCGGCCCACGTGCAGTAATGACAGCGCAGTAATGACACCTTCCACTGCATTGCGCAGTGGAAGGTGGTTCTGACGGATTACTGCTGTTCGTCAGGCTTCTTTTTCAGCTTTGGATTGGGGAAAAACTGCACTGCCTGAACCTTGGCGTCCGCCACTTTCACCGCCGGTGTATTGACCCGTGTGCCCAATTCCTTGGGCACTGACAGACCTTGTTCATTCAGCGTGTCGGAGTAGCCGCAGGCGACGCACTCGCGATGGGGCACGTTGTCTTCGCTCCACATCATCAATTTGTCCGGCTCGCTGCAGGCCGGGCACACCGCACCGGCAATAAAGCGTCGTTTGGTAATCACAGGACCCTCACTCATGCTGCGGCGCCTTCACTCAGGCCGCTGTGGCGCAAGAGTGCGTCAATCGACGGCTCACGACCACGGAAGTCGACGAACAGCACCATCGGTTCCTGAGAACCACCACGCGCCAGGATCGCTTCGCGGAACGCACGACCGGTGTCGGCGTTGAGCACGCCTTCTTCCTCGAACTTCGAGAACGCATCGGCCGACAGCACTTCCGCCCATTTGTAGCTGTAGTAACCGGCCGCATAACCGCCGGCGAAAATGTGCGCGAAGCTGTTGGGGAAACGGTTGTAGGCCGGCGGACGCATCACCGACACCTCGTCGCGTACGCCTTCGAGCACTTGCAGCACGCTGCGGCCGTCGCCGTGGGTGGCGTGCAGTTCAAAGTCGAACAGCGAGAACTCCAGCTGGCGGACCATCATCAGGCCGGACTGGAAGTTTTTCGCCGCGAGCATTTTTTGCAGCAGGTCCTGAGGCAGAGGCTCGCCGGTTTCGTAATGACCGGAAATCAGGGCCAGGCCTTCCGGCTCCCAGCACCAGTTTTCCATGAACTGGCTCGGCAGCTCGACCGCATCCCAGGCCACGCCGTTGATGCCGGACACACCGGCATGTTCGACACGGGTCAGCAGGTGATGCAGGCCGTGGCCGAACTCGTGGAACAGAGTGGTGACTTCATCGTGGGTCAGCAGCGCCGGCTTGCCGCTGTCGGCCGGAGTGAAGTTGCACACCAGGTTGGCCACCGGGCTTTGCAGTGCACCTTCTGCGGTGCGGCGACGGTCACGAGCGCCATCCATCCAGGCGCCACCGCGCTTGTTGGCGCGGGCATAGAGGTCGAAGAAGAAGCGGCCGACGTGCTGGCCGTTTTCCTTGATTTCGAACAGGCGGACATCCGGGTGCCAGGTGTCGAAGCCTTTCTGCTCGGCGATCTCGATGCCGTACAGGCGTTGCACGATGGCGAACAGGCCGCCCAGTACTTTATCGATCGGGAAATAGGCACGCAGGGCTTCCTGGGCAACGCTGTAACGTTGTTCACGGAGTTTTTCGCCGTAGAAACCGCTGTCCCAGCTTTGCAGGTCGGGGCAGCCCTGTTCGGCGGCGTAGGCCTTGAGTTGTTCCAGGTCCTGCGCGGCGAACGGCTTGCTGCGCTTGGCCAGATCGCGCAGGAAACTCAGCACCTGATCGCTGGATTCGGCCATTTTGGTGGCCAGGCTCAGCTCCGAGAAGCTGGCGAAGCCCAGGAGTTTGGCCAGCTCCTGGCGCAGGTCGAGGATTTCCTCCATGACCGGGCCGTTGTCGTTCTGGCCGGCATTCGGGCCTTGGTCCGACGCACGGGTGCAGTAGGCGGCGTAGACTTCCTCGCGCAGGGCACGATCCTGGGCGTAGGTCATCACCGCGTAATAGCTAGGAAATTCCAGGGTGATCAGCCAGCCGTCGAGGTCCTTGGCCTGAGCCGCGGCAGCCATTTGCGCCTTGGCCGAATCGGTCAGGCCGGCGAGGGCGGCTTCGTCGGTGATGTGTTTGGTCCAGGCCTGGGTCGCGTCCAGCAGCTGGTTGGAGAAGCGGCTGCCCAGTTCGGACAGCTTGCTTTGTACTTCGGCATAACGCTTCTGTTCGGCTTCCGGCAGGTCGATACCCGACAGGCGGAAGTCGCGCAGGGCGTGTTCCAGGATGGTTTTTTGGGCCACGTCGAAACCGGCGGCTTCCGGGCTGCTGGCCAGGGCTTCATAGGCCTGGAACAGCTCACGGTTCTGGCCCATCTCGGTGGAGTAGGCGCTCAGGGCCGGCAGGCAGGATTCATAGGCTTCGCGCAGTTCGGCGCTGTTGCACACGGCATTGAGGTGGCTGACCGGGCTCCACGCAGCGCCGAGGCGATCATTGAGTTCGTCCATTGCCAGCACCAGGCCGGCCCAGGTCGGTTGTTTGCCCTGGGTCTTGAGGATCTCGATAATGGCGGCGCGGTTGTCAGCCAGGATCTGTTCAATGGCCGGTTGCACATGTTCGGCACGGATCGCGGAGAACGGCGGCAGGTCGTAGGACTGCAAAAGAGGGTTGTTCACGCTCACGGTTGACACCTTGGCTGGAAGAAACATGCAGCCATCTTAATTACAATCGACGCTCACCGCAGCTATCAGCGACAGAGAGAAACCCTATCGTGAACCTTCGCAAGTACCAGAACCATACGCCGCTGCTCGGCAAAGGCGCTTTTGTCGACCGCTCGGCCGTGGTGATCGGCGATGTCGAAATCGGCGAAGACAGCTCGGTCTGGCCATTGACCGTGATTCGTGGCGACATGCACCGCATCCGCATCGGTGCGCGCACCAGCGTGCAGGACGGTTGCGTGCTGCACATCACCCACGCCGGGCCGTTCAATCCCGATGGTTTCCCGCTGCTGATCGGTGATGACGTGACCATCGCCCATAAGGTCATGCTGCATGGCTGCACCGTGGGCAGCCGGGTGTTGATCGGCATGGGCAGCATCGTCATGGACGGTGCGGTGGTTGCCGATGACGTAATCGTCGGCGCCGGCAGCCTGGTGCCACCGGGCAAGCGACTGGAAAGCGGTTTCCTGTACGTGGGCAGTCCGGTGAAACAGATCCGGCCACTGACGGACAAGGAACAGGCATTTTTCACCTACAGCGCGGCGAACTACGTGAAGCTCAAGGATCTGCATCTGGCCGAAGGCTACGACCGGATCTGACCCAGGCGCTCTTATTCAGGATTCAACATGCATTACCAAACCATTCTGTTCGACCTCGATGGCACCCTCACCGACCCGCGTGAAGGCATCACCCGTTCGATTCAGTTCGCCTTGGGCAAGCTCGGGATCGATGAGCCCGACCTGACCAAACTCGAACACTTCATCGGGCCGCCGTTGCTGCAAGCCTTCATGCAGTTCTACGACTTTGACGAGGCCAGGGCCTGGGAAGCGGTGAATTTCTACCGTGAACGCTTCAAGGTCACCGGCCTTTACGAAAACCGCGTGTTCGATGGTGTCATGCCTCTGTTGGAAACTCTTGGCGGGCAAGGCCGGCAGCTGTATATCGCGACGTCCAAGCCATGGGTCTTCGCCAGGGAAATCGCCCGGCATTTCGACTTCGCCAGATACTTCAAAGTGATCTACGGCAGCGAGCTGGATGGTACCCGTACCAACAAGGTCGAACTGATCGCCCACCTGATGGCCGAAGAAGGCCTGGACCCGACTGACACCCTGATGATCGGCGACCGCAAACACGATCTGATCGGCGCGCGCAGCAATGGGCTGGATGCGGCGGCGGTGGGTTATGGGTTTGGCAGTCGGGAGGAATTGAGCGCTGAAGCACCGGCCTGGCATTTCGAAACGCTGGATGAGATGCATCAGGCGTTTTTGCGTTGATGCCAATTTGTGGCGAGGGAGCTTGCTCCCGCTCGGCTGCGAACCAGTCGTACTGGGGCCGCTTCGCAGCCCAACGGGAGCAAGCTCCCTCGCC
>DATMUG010000150.1:0-5522 GCA_035563915.1 Pseudomonas sp.
CGCACCTGCCGCCTGGCCCGTGAGCTGCTCGATGGCCACAACCTGGTGAAACTGGAAGTGCTGGCGGATCAGAAAACCCTGTTCCCCAACGTGATCGAAACCCTCAAGGCCGCCGAGGTGCTGGTCAAGGAAGGCTTCGACGTGATGGTCTATACCAGTGACGACCCCATCATTGCCCGGCAACTGGCGGAGATCGGCTGCATCGCGGTCATGCCGCTGGCCGGTCTGATCGGTTCGGGCCTGGGGATTTGCAACCCGTACAACCTGCAGATCATCCTCGAAGAAGCCAAGATCCCTGTCCTGGTGGATGCCGGTGTCGGTACAGCGTCTGATGCCACCATCTCCATGGAGCTGGGCTGTGACGCCGTGCTGATGAACTCGGCCATCGCCCACGCCCAGCAGCCGATCATGATGGCCGAAGCCATGAAGCACGCCATCGTTGCCGGCCGCCTGGCGTACCTCGCCGGTCGCATGCCGAAAAAACTCTACGCCAGCGCCTCTTCGCCGCTGGATGGTCTGATCAAGTAAGAGCCATTGATGACTGAATCAAACGACACGCCTATCCAGACGGAAGAGGGCGACGAGCGCCAACACCGCCGCATCAAGAGTTTCGTGATGCGTGCCGGGCGCATGACCGAAGGCCAGCAACGTGGTCTGGAGCAGGGCGCACCGCTGTACGTGCTGCCTCTGGCTGATGCGCCGGTTGATTACGACCAGGTGTTCGGGCGCTCGGCACCGCGTTCGCTGGAAATCGGCTTCGGCATGGGCCACTCGCTGCTGGAAATGGCGGCGGCCTCGCCCGAACAGGATTTCATCGGTGTGGAAGTTCACCGCCCGGGTGTCGGCGCGCTGCTCAATGGCGTGCTCACCCAAGGCCTGACCAACCTGCGGGTTTACGATTGCGATGCAATCGAAGTGCTCAACCGCTGCGTCGCTGACAACAGCCTCGATCGCCTGATGCTGTTTTTCCCGGATCCGTGGCACAAGAGCCGCCACCACAAGCGCCGCATCGTCCAGGCCTCGTTCGCCGAACTGGTGCGCAGCAAGTTGAAGGTTGGCGGCATTCTGCATATGGCCACCGACTGGGAACCGTATGCTGAATACATGCTGGAAGTGATGAACGTCGCGCCGGGTTACCGCAACCTGGCCGAAGACGGCAAGTGCGTACCACGCCCGGCCGAGCGCCCGATCACCAAGTTCGAACGCCGTGGCGAACGTCTTGGGCATGGGGTTTGGGATTTGAAGTTCGAAAAACAGTCCTGAGCCCTGTGCAATACCCACTGTGGGAGCGGGCTTGCTCGCGAAAGCGGTGTGTCAGACAACATTAATGTCGACTGACACTCCCCCTTCGCGAGCAAGCCCGCTCCCACAGTTGTTTTAGGTTGTAGCTGAAGTCAGCGGCGGTCTGCGACTACGCCAATCAATACCAGTACAACCAACAACACCGGCGCCAGGCTGTAGTTGTTGAACTGGCTCAGGCCGCGCACGACCCAAGGCGTGGCGTAGATCAGTGCCGCGCCGCTGCCGATCATGCACAGCAGCGCCATCAGCGGAACGCGCAAGGCGCCAGCGATGCTGCCCAGGCGTTGCTCGACCCAGCCTTTGAAATCCGCACCGAACAGCACCAACAGACAACCCACCAGAGCCAGGGCGATTTCCGAGAGGTTGCTGCGGCTCCAGCGAGACACGGTGGCGAGCAGGTCGAGTATCAAATCCATTCGTTTTCCCTTAGGGCTGAATTCAGTTCAGAAAATTCTGCAGCAAATCGTTGAGGAATAGCTGTCCGCGCTCAGTGGCCACCAGACGTGAGGGTTCGACCTGCAACAGGCCGCTTTGTTCGGCCTCATGGCGGCTTTGCGCAAGGCTTTCCAGGGACAGGCCGGTACGCTCCGGGTACAGCCGCGATTCGACACCCTCGGTCAGGCGCAACGCGTTCATCAGGAACTCGAACGGCATTTCATCATTGCTCAGCGCCTTTTCACCGGCCTGAAAGCTCTTGGCCGGATTGAGATAGTCCTTGGGCAAGCGGGTTTTCCAGGTACGCACAATGCGTCCGTCTGGATGGCTGAGCTTGCCATGGGCGCCGGCGCCGATGCCGATGAAGTCGCCAAAGCTCCAGTAATTGAGGTTATGTCGCGCCGCGCGACCTGGCTGGGCGTAGGCCGACACCTCGTATTGCCCATAACCGTGTTCGGCCAGCAGAGCCTGCCCGGCTTCCTGAATGTCCCACAACGTATCGTCTTCCGGCAGCGTAGGCGGCTGGTTCCAGAACACCGTGTTGGGCTCCAGCGTCAGTTGATACCAGGACAAATGGGTGGGTTTCAGGGCGATGGCCGTGCGCAGGTCGCTCAAGGCGTCATCCAGGGACTGGTCGGGCAAGCCGTGCATCAGGTCCAGGTTGAAGTTGTCGAACCCGGCCTGACGCGCCATCCCGGCGGCTCGCACCGCTTCGTCGCCATTGTGAATGCGCCCCAGTGCCTTGAGTTTTTCCTGCTGGAAGCTCTGGATGCCGATCGACAGGCGATTGATGCCCAGCGCCCGGTACGCCACAAACTTCTCTTGCTCGAAGGTGCCCGGATTGGCTTCCAGCGTGATCTCGATGTCATGGGCAAACGGGATGCGCTGTTCGACGCCCTTTAGCAGGCGGCCCAGGGCTTGAGCGCTGAACAGGCTGGGCGTACCACCCCCGAAGAAAATCGAACTCAGCTCACGACCGTAGACGGCATGCAGATCCTGATCGAGGTCAGCCAGCAGCGCATCCACATACTCCTCTTCCGGCAGCACGGGGCTGGCGGTGTGGGAGTTGAAGTCGCAATAAGGGCATTTGCGCACGCACCACGGGATGTGGATGTACAACGCCAGGGGCGGCAGGACAGGCAGGGCCGCCCGAGGCGATGGGGCGTCACCACCGTAGATCAGTGGCGACGCGGATGATTCACGGGTCATTTCAAGCCCAGACGCTGGCGCAGCAGATCCATTGCACGGGCGCGGTGGCTGATCTGGTTCTTGTCGGCAGGGCTCAGTTCGGCACTGGAGCAATCACGCTCAGGCACCCAGAACAACGGGTCGTAGCCAAAGCCGTGTTCGCCGCTGGCCTGGGTGAGGATGCGGCCGTGCCACAGACCTTCACAGAGGATCGGCAGCGGATCATCCGCGTGACGCACGAGCGCCAGTACGCAAACGAACTGCGCGCCGCGTTCCGCTTGCGGCACATCCTTGAGCGCGTCGAGCAGCTTGGCGTTGTTCGCCGCATCGCCCTTGCCATCGGCATAACGCGCCGAGTAGATGCCCGGCGCGCCGCCGAGGAAGTCCACCGCCAGCCCGGAGTCATCGGCCAGTGCCGGCAAGCCGGAAATCCGCGCGGCGTTGCGGGCCTTGAGGATGGCGTTCTCGACGAACGACAGACCGGTTTCCTCAGGCTCTACCTGGCTGAACTCGCCGATCGAGCGCAGTTGCACCGATTGGCCGAGCATGGCCTGGAGTTCCTTGAGTTTGCCGGCGTTATGGCTGGCCAATACGAGTTGCGTGAAATTGATCATTCGCCGGGAAAGAGCTCTTGGTTGAAGTTGAGGGTGTTGATTTTGTCACCGGTCTGCACCTTGATGTCGAAGGTGCGGGTCTCCTGCTGATCCACCGGGTATTGAGCGATGTAGTAGATCGCGCCCTGTTCGGTGATCTGGCGGAAGTTCAGGTTCACGCTCTGACTGGTCAGGTCCTTGATCGTGCCGCTGATCTGGGCTGTCTGCGGCTTCCCATCCTTGATCACCGAAATGTTGATCACGCCTTGGTTTTTGCTGCGAGTGAGCTGCGCGGCCTTGGCGATGTCCGGTGTGAGGAACGTGGAGTTGAACGTGTTGTAGTGCACCGTCGTGTCGCCAAAGACTTCCTTGCGATCACCCTTGATCGCATCGGCGGCCATGGCCGTGACGCTCAGGCAGGCGGTAAGTAGAAACAGCGCTAGACGACCCATCATCGTTCTCCTCGAAATAAGGTGTTCAGACCGCGACCTTGTGGTCCGAAAGTCCCGGGCTGCTGACGCGGTAAATGCCGATCTCACCTAACAGATTAGGCCATAGCTTACTGGCCCACCCGTGCCGATGCTGTTGATCCACGGCCAGCCGATCAATGACCTTCGCTTCACGTTCGCGGCACAAGGCTTCAAAGTCGGCGAAGGTGCAGAAGTGGATGTTCGGCGTGTTGTACCAGGTATACGGCATGAAGTCCGATACCGGCATGCGGCCTTTGGTCGCCAGGTACCAGCGGCAGCGCCAGTGGCCGAAGTTCGGGAAGGTGATGATGCACTGGCGGCCCACGCGCAGCATCTCGTCGAGGATGCGGTCGGGGTACTCCACGGCCTGCAGGGCCTGGGTCATGATCACTACGTCGAAACTGTTGCTGGCGAAGTTGCCCAGGCCCTTGTCCAGGTCCTGCTCGATGACGTTGACGCCCTTGGCCACGCAGGCGGCGATGTTGTCGGCGTCGATCTCCAGGCCATAGCCGGTGACCTGTTTGCGGTCACGCAGCGAGGCCAGCAGTTCGCCGCTGCCGCAGCCCAGGTCGAGTACCCGGCTGCCGGCGGGGATCCAGTCGTGGATGATTTCCAGATCGGCTCTCATGCTGTCCTCAGATGGCAATGCGGTTCATGTAGTTCGAGAAACCCTGCATGTAGCGAGGCGTGGGGATCAGGAAGGCATCGTGCCCGTAAGGCGAGTCGATCTCCAGGTAGCAGACATTCTTGCGCGCGGCCATCAGGGCGTCGACGATCTCGCGCGAACGGGCCGGGGAGAAGCGCCAGTCGGTGGTGAACGACATGATGCAGTAATCCGCCTTGACGTGGGCCAGGGTGGCTGCCAGGTCGCCGCCCTGGGCGGCGGCGGGGTCGAAGTAGTCCAGCGCCTTGGTCATCAGCAGGTAGGTGTTGGCGTCGAAGCGCCCGGAAAATTCCTCGCCCTGGTAGCGCAGGTAGCTCTCGACCTGGAATTCGACGCTGTGGAAGTCGTAGTTGAGCTTGTCGCTCTTCAGCTCGCGGCCGAATTTTTCACCCATCGAGTCATCCGACAGGTAGGTGATGTGGCCGACCATGCGCGCCAGCATCAGGCCACGCTTGGGGATCACGCCCTGGTCCTGGAATGAACCGCCGTGGAATTCGGGGTCGGTGAGGATGGCCTGGCGTGCCACTTCATTGAAAGCGATGTTCTGTGCCGACAGCTTGGGAGCCGAGGCGATGTCGACGCAATGGCGCACACGCTCGGGGTAGCTGATGGTCCACTGCAGCGCCTGCATGCCACCCAGGCTGCCACCGACCACGGCGGCCCACTGCTGGATGCCCAGGCGCTCGGCCAGGCGCACCTGGCTTTGCACCCAGTCTTCCACGGTCAGCACCGGGAAGTCAGCGCCGTAGGGCTTGCCGGTGGCCGGGTTGACGCTGCTGGGGCCGGTGCTGCCGTTGCAGCCGCCCAGGTTGTTCAGGCTGACCACGAAGAAGCGGTTGGTGTCGATCGGCTTGCCAGGGCCGATGCAGC
>DATMUG010000151.1:0-8979 GCA_035563915.1 Pseudomonas sp.
GATCGCCCAAGTGACCGCCGCGGCTTTGGCCAGCGAAAACAAGGCACTGTCCCATCCGCATTCGGTGGACAGCCTGCCGACCTCCGCCAACCAGGAAGACCACGTGTCCATGGCCCCGGCGGCCGGCAAGCGTTTGTGGGAGATGGCGGAAAACACTCGCGGGATTCTCGCGGTGGAATGGCTGGCGGCGGTGCAGGGGCTGGATCTGCGTAACGGCCTGAAGACGTCGGCGAAGCTGGAACAGGCGCGCGCCATCCTTCGTAAGGAAGTGCCGTTTTATGAAAAGGACCGCTTCTTTGCGCCGGACATCAACGCCGCGACGGAGCTGTTGGCTTCGCGTTGCCTGACCGATCTGGTTACGGCGAAGTTACTGCCGAGCCTGTGATGAACCCCCTGTAGGAGCTGCCGAAGGCTGCGATCTTTTGATCTTGCTTTTAAAAGATCGCAGCCTCGTTGCACTCGACAGCTCCTACACAGCGATTCGATTTTGAACAAGACGAGGAAATCGGGATGAAAACCCTCTGGCAACACTGCCACGTTGCAACCATGGCCCAGGGCGTTTACTCGATCATCGAGGACGCGGCCATCGTGACGTCCGGTGCGCACATTGAGTGGGTTGGCCCGCGCAGTGAACTGCCGTCCGGCGAATACCCGGCGGTCAACGATTTGAACGGGGCCTGGGTCACGCCGGGCCTGATCGACTGCCACACCCACACGGTGTTCGGCGGTAATCGCAGTGGCGAATTCGAGCAGCGCCTGCAAGGTGTCAGCTACGCGGAAATCGCCGCTGCCGGTGGCGGCATCGCCAGCACCGTGCGCGCCACCCGCGCCGCCAGTGAGGACGAGTTGTTCGCCAGTGCCGCCAAGCGCCTGAAAAGCCTGATGCGCGATGGCGTCACCAGCATCGAAATCAAATCCGGCTACGGTCTCGACCTGGCTAACGAAGGCAAGATGCTGCGCGTCGCCCGCCGCCTCGGCGCCGAGTTGCCGATCACCGTGCGCAGCACCTGCCTGGCCGCTCACGCCTTGCCGCCTGAGTACAAGGACCGCGCCGACGATTACATCGATCACATCTGTACCGAAATGCTCCCGGCCCTGGCGGCCGAAGGGCTGGTGGACGCTGTGGATGCCTTCTGTGAATACCTGGCCTTTTCGCCGGCTCAGGTCGAACGCGTATTCATCACCGCCCAGAAGCTGGGCTTGCCGGTGAAGCTGCACGCGGAACAACTGTCGTCGCTGCACGGTTCCAGCCTGGCGGCGCGGTATCACGCACTGTCCGCCGATCACCTGGAGTTCATGACCGAAGACGACGCCATCGCCATGGCCAAGTCCGGTACGGTCGCCGTGTTGTTGCCCGGTGCGTTCTACTTCCTGCGCGAAACCCAATTGCCGCCGATGGAAGCGCTGCGCAAACACGGCGTGAAAATCGCCATCGCCAGCGACCTCAATCCAGGCACCTCGCCGGCCCTGTCGGTGCGCCTGATGCTGAACATGGCCTGCACGTGCTTTCGCATGACCCCGGAAGAAGCCCTGGCGGGCGCGACCATTCATGCGGCCACGGCACTGGGAATGGCCGATACCCATGGTTCGATCGAAGCGGGCAAGGTCGCGGATTTCGTCGCCTGGCAAATCGATCGTCCGGCCGACCTGTCGTACTGGCTGGGCGGTGATCTGGAAAAACGCGTCGTGCGTCACGGCGTCGAAACGAGCCTGTAGGAGAGTCGTTGTGGATAAGGTGTTGAACTTCAAACAAGGCCGGGTACCGCTGCTGATCAGCATGCCCCACGCCGGTACCCGTCTGACTGCGGCGGTCGAAGCCGGGTTGATCCCTGACGCGAAAAGCCTGCCGGACACCGACTGGCACATCCCGCAGCTGTACGATTTCGCCAGCGAACTGGGCGCCAGCACCCTGGCCGCCGAGTATTCGCGCTTCGTCATCGACCTGAACCGGCCGTCCGACGACAAGCCGCTGTACGTGGGCGCCACCACCGGCCTGTACCCGGCGACCCTGTTTGACGGCGTGCCGCTGTTTCGCGAGGGCCTGGAGCCTTCGAAGGAAGAGCGTGAAACGTACCTGGAACAGATCTGGACGCCCTATCACAGCACCCTGCAGCAGGAGCTGGCGCGACTCAAAGCCGAGTTCGGCTACGCGCTGCTGTTCGACGCGCACTCGATCCGCTCGATCATCCCGCACCTGTTCGACGGCAAACTGCCGGACTTCAACCTCGGCACCTTCAACGGTGCCAGTTGCGATCCGCAGTTGGCATCGCAGCTGGAAGCCATCTGCGCCGGGCACCCGAACTACAGCCACGTGCTCAACGGACGCTTCAAGGGTGGGCACATCACCCGTCATTACGGCAATCCGGCAGAGAACATTCATGCGGTGCAGCTGGAGTTGGGCCAGTGCACCTACATGGAAGAGTTCGAGCCGTTCCGTTATCGGGCGGATCTGGCGGAGCCGACGCGGGTGGTGTTGAAGGAACTGCTTCAGGGCCTGTTGGCCTGGGGCAAGCAACGCTACAACGCATAACCTTGTGGGAGCGGGCTTGCTCGCGAATGCGGTGGGTCAGCCAGCATAGACGCTGCCTGACACGCCCTCTTCGCGAGCAAGCCCGCTCCCACAGGTTTCTCCTACAGGTTTTTCCCACAGGTTTTCTGGCGGCGAATCGACGATCCAGCAAGTGCATGCTCATTGACGTAAATCGGGTTTATGATGCCCAACGGCAGAATAATAGAAGTCCCCCCAGGGATGACCCGACCCCTTACGGAGCGCGCAATGCAGACTTTGTACCCGCAGATCAAACCCTACGCCCGGCACGATCTGGCCGTCGACGAGACCCACACGCTGTATGTCGACGAAAGCGGTTCACCGCAAGGTTTGCCGGTTGTATTCATTCACGGCGGCCCCGGTGCCGGGTGCGATGCGGCGAGTCGCTGCTATTTCGATCCAAACCTGTACCGCATCGTCACGTTCGACCAGCGGGGTTGCGGTCGCTCCACTCCCCACGCCAGCCTGGAAAACAACACCACCTGGGATCTGGTCGCCGACCTCGAGAAAATCCGCCAGCATCTGGGCATCGAAAAATGGGTGCTGTTCGGCGGTTCCTGGGGTTCGACCCTGGCGCTGGCCTATGCGCAAACCCACCCCGAGCGTGTGCACGGACTGATCGTTCGCGGGATCTTCCTGTGCCGCCCGCAGGAAATCGAATGGTTCTACCAGGCAGGCGCCAGCCGTCTGTTCCCGGATTACTGGCAGGACTACATCGCGCCCATCCCGCTGGACGAGCGCGATGACTTGCTCACTGCATTCCACAAACGCCTGACCGGCAACGACCAGATCGCCCAGATGCATGCGGCCAAGGCCTGGTCCACCTGGGAAGGCCGGACCGCGACCCTGCGCCCGAACCCTCTGGTCGTCGATCGTTTCTCCGAGCCTCAGCGTGCGTTGTCCATCGCCCGCATCGAATGCCACTACTTCACCAATAACGGTTTCCTTGAGCCCAACCAGCTGATCCGCGACATGGGCAAGATCGCCCATTTGCCCGGCGTGATCATTCATGGTCGTTATGACGTGATCTGCCCGCTGGACAACGCCTGGGAACTGCACCAGGCCTGGCCGAACAGCGAGCTGCAAATCATCCGCGACGCCGGCCATGCCGCCGCCGAGCCGGGGATCACCGATGCCTTGGTCCGCGCGGCCGACAAGATGGCGCGGCGCCTGCTCGACCTCGCCCCCGAAGAAGCATGAAGGGCCTGCTGCAACGCGTGCGCGGCGCGCGGGTCGAGGTAGCGGGGGAGGTGGTTGGCGCGGTTGACCGGGGTTTGTTGGTCCTTGTGGCCGTCGAGCCACAGGATACGCGGGCGAGCGCCGACAAACTTCTCAATAAGCTGCTTAACTATCGTGTGTTCAGCGACGCCGAGGGCAAGATGAATCTGTCCCTGGCCGATGTGGGCGGCGGGTTGCTGCTGGTCTCGCAATTCACCCTGGCTGCCGACACCAAGAACGGGCTGCGCCCGAGTTTCTCGACCGCGGCTCCCCCGGCCCTGGGAGAGGAGTTGTTCGACTATCTATTAAGCAAAGCGAAACAGGTGCATGGCACTGTGGCATCAGGTAGATTCGGCGCGGATATGCAGGTGCATCTGGTCAATGATGGCCCGGTAACCTTTCTGTTACAGACCTAAAAGCCCGTGAAACATCTTTTTACGGGTTTTTCGGCTGAAAACAGGCATTTTTCGCGATAAATACTTTGTTACCCCTGATGCGTTGTAACGCGGCCTACTAGATAATCGCGCGCTACGGGGATCAGCGTTCGTTGGTCCATTTTGACTTAGGTAGAGACTTGTCTGGATCCGAGTGGGGAATCATTTCGCCCCAGCGGAGTCGGAACAATGCTCGCCAACTTGGCAAGAGTGGTCTGCAAGGCCGGTGTTTTCGTACCGCGAGCCCCGCAGACCCTTCAACTGGCCGTTGGTTTTTTGATCTGTTTTCGGCGAGGGTTGCTCGTGATTGTTAGTCCCTGTAACGCACCAAAATTGTCTGCCAAACGGTTACGTAGCGCTCTGCTGGCAGGCTCGGCACTGCTCTGCCTGCTCAGCGCCGGCCAGCTTTGGGCATTCAATCTGGATGATGTATCGGCCAAGGCTAAAGAGCTGGCGGGTCAGAAGTTCGAAGCGCCGCGCAGCAACTTGCCGAACGAGTTCCGCGAGATGAAGTTCGCCGACTATCAGAAAATCCGTTTTCTGACAGAAAAGGCTGAATGGGCGGATCAGAAAACCCCGTTCAAGCTGTCCTTCTATCACCAGGGCATGCACTTCGATACGCCGGTGAAAATCAACGAAATCACCGCGAACAACGTCGAAGAGATCAAATACGACCCAAGTCGTTTCGATTTCGGCGACCTCAAGTTCGACCCCAAGGCCACCGAGCAACTGGGCTACGCGGGGTTCCGCGTGCTGTACCCGGTCAACAAGGCCGATAAGCAAGACGAAATCATGACCATGCTTGGCGCGAGCTACTTCCGCGTTGTCGGCAAGGGTCACGTCTACGGTCTGTCCGCGCGCGGCCTGGCGCTCGATACCGCCTTGCCGTCCGGCGAAGAATTCCCGCGCTTTCGCGAATTCTGGATCGAACAACCGAAACCGGGCGACAAGCACCTGGTGATCTTCGCGCTGCTGGATTCGCCTCGCGCGACCGGCGCCTACCGCCTGACCCTGCGTCCGGGTAGCGACACCATTGTCGACGTCAAGGCGCAAATGTACCTGCGTGACAAGGTGGGCAAACTGGGCATTGCTCCGCTGACCAGCATGTTCCTGTTCGGCGCCAACCAGCCGTCGAAAGTCCTCAATTACCGTCGCGAGCTGCACGATTCCAGCGGCCTGGCGATCCATGCCGGCAATGGCGAGTGGATCTGGCGTCCGCTGAACAACCCTAAACACCTGGCGGTGAGCAACTTCTCGGTCGAGAACCCGCGTGGCTTTGGCTTGCTGCAGCGTGGCCGTGACTTCAGCCACTACGAGGACCTCGATGACCGCTACGACAAGCGTCCAAGCGCCTGGATCGAGCCCAAAGGCGACTGGGGCAAGGGCACCGTCGATCTGGTCGAGATTCCGACCGCTGATGAAACCAACGACAATATCGTGGCTTTCTGGAGCCCGGAAACCATGCCGGAGCCAGGCAAGCCGCTGGACTTCGCCTACCGCATGCACTGGACCATGGACGAAGCCGCGTTGCACGCACCGGACAGCGCCTGGGTCAGCCAGACCCTGAAGTCAACCGGTGACGTCAAACAGTCGAACCTGATTCGTCAGCCCGATGGCAGCGTTGCCTATCTGGTCGATTTCGAAGGTCCGTCCCTGGCGGCATTGCCAGCGGACACCGATGTGCGCAGTCAGGTCAGCGTCGGCGACAACGCCGAACTGGTCGAGAACAGCGTGCGCTACAACCCTGAAACCAAGGGCTGGCGCCTGACCCTGCGCCTGAAGATCAAGGACCCGAGCAAATCCACCGAGATGCGTGCGGCACTGGTGCAGAACATCGTGCCTGCCGATCTGGCCAAGACTTCGATTCCAGCGTCCAGCTCTTCCGTTGCCAAGGCCGACAAGGTCGCTGCCAAGCAAGCGGAAAAAGCGGAAAAGGATGCCAAGGCCGTCGCCGAAGCCAACAAGGCTGACGCCAAGCCGGTCGCAGATGCCAAGGACAAGGCGAACAACAATGACGCCAAGCAGCCTGCAGCTGCTGCGGCCCCAGCCACACCGGAATCGGCACCGACTGAAGAAGTCCTGACCGAGACCTGGAGCTATCAGTTGCCTGCCGATGAGTAATTCTCAAGTCCAGCCAGAAACTCTATCCGAGTATCTGGCCCATCTGCCGATGACCGACCAGCAGCGCGCGGAACTCGCGGGCTGCAAGTCTTTCAGCGAATTGCACGAGCGTCTGTCTTCCAAGGCGTTCGACGCACCGACCGAGGCCGCCCAGGCTTCGGTCGGCCAGCGCCTGATCCTGAGCACCGCCGAAGAGTTGCAGGATGCCGAGATGCTGGGGCTCGACGCCAGCGGTCGGGTCTGCCTCAAGGCGACTCCACCGATTCGTCGGACCAAGGTCGTGCCGGAGCCGTGGCGTACCAACATTCTGGTACGCGGCTGGCGTCGCCTGACCGGTCGCACCAACCCGCCGAAGCCGCCGAAGGATGCGAACGTGCTGCCGGCAGCGCGCTGGCGCACTGTCGGTTCGATCCGCCGCTACATTCTGCTGGTGTTGATGCTCGGTCAGACCATCGTCGCCGGCTGGTACATGAAAGGCATCATGCCGTACCAGGGCTGGTCGTTCGTCGACCTCGAAGAAGTCCTGCACCAACCGCTGCTGCAAACCGCCACGCAAGTGCTGCCGTATGCGTTGCAAACCAGCATCCTGATCATGTTCGGGATTCTGTTCTGCTGGGTATCGGCCGGTTTCTGGACTGCGTTGATGGGCTTCCTCGAGTTGTTGACCGGTCACGATAAATACCGGATTTCCGGTAAAAGTGCCGGTAACGAGCCAATTCCAAAGAACGCGCGCACCGCACTGGTGATGCCGATCTGTAACGAAGACGTGCCTCGGGTATTCGCCGGTTTGCGCGCGACGTTCGAATCGGTGGCCGCCACGGGTGACCTGGATCGCTTCGACTTCTTCGTCCTCAGTGACAGTAATGACGCCGACATCTGTGTTGCCGAACAGCAGGCCTGGCTGGATGTCTGCCGCGAAGCCAAGGGCTTCGGCAAGATCTTCTATCGCCGTCGCCGCCGTCGCGTGAAACGCAAGAGCGGCAACCTCGACGACTTCTGCCGTCGTTGGGGCGGTGACTACAAATACATGGTCGTGCTCGACGCCGACTCGGTCATGAGCGGTGAGTGCCTGACCAGTCTGGTCCGCCTGATGGAAGCCACCCCGGACGCCGGGATCATCCAGACCGCGCCGCGTGCATCGGGCATGGACACGCTGTATGCGCGCATGCAGCAGTTCGCCACCCGTGTGTACGGTCCGCTGTTCACTGCCGGCCTGCACTTCTGGCAGCTGGGCGAATCCCACTACTGGGGCCACAACGCGATCATTCGCATGAAGCCGTTCATCGAGCACTGCGCCCTGGCGCCGTTGCCCGGTAAAGGCGCGTTCGCCGGTGCGATCCTGTCCCACGACTTCGTTGAAGCGGCGCTGATGCGCCGTGCGGGCTGGGGCGTATGGATTGCGTACGACTTGCCGGGCAGCTACGAAGAGCTTCCGCCGAACCTGCTGGACGAACTCAAGCGTGACCGTCGTTGGTGCCACGGCAACCTGATGAACTTCCGCCTGTTCCTGGTCAAGGGCATGCACCCGGTGCACCGCGCGGTGTTCCTGACCGGCGTGATGTCGTACCTGTCGGCACCGCTGTGGTTTTTCTTCCTCGTGCTGTCCACAGCGCTGCTGGCGGTCAACACCTTGATGGAGCCGCAGTACTTCCTCGAACCGCGCCAGCTTTATCCGCTGTGGCCGCAATGGCATCCGGACAAGGCGATTGCGCTGTTCTCGACCACCGTCGTGCTGTTGTTCCTGCCCAAGCTGTTGAGCGTCATCCTGATCTGGGCCAAGGGCGCGAAAGAGTTCGGTGGCAAGTTCAAGGTGACGATGTCGATGCTGCTGGAGATGCTGTTCTCCATGCTGCTGGCGCCGGTGCGGATGATTTTCCACACCCGTTTCGTCCTCGCCGCGTTCCTCGGCTGGGCCGCGACCTGGAATTCGCCACAGCGTGACGACGACTCCACGCCATGGAGTGAGGCGGTCAAGCGCCACGGTCCGCAAACCGTGCTGGGTTTCCTGTGGGCCTTGCTGGTGATCTGGCTGAACCCGAGCTTCCTGTGGTGGCTGGTGCCGATCGTGGGTTCGTTGATGCTGTCGATCCCGGTGTCGGTGATTTCCAGCCGTGTCGGCCTGGGCCTCAAATCCCGTGACGAGAGCCTGTTCCTGATCCCTGAGGAATACAATCCGCCACAGGCGTTGCTGGCCACCGACCAGTACACCCACGAAAACCGTTATCACGCGCTGAACGACGGCTTCATCCGTTCGGTGGTCGATCCACAGCAGAACGCCCTGGCGTGCTCGCTGGCAACCTCCCGTCACCGTCAGGCCGAGCCGATCGAATGGATGCGGGTCGAGCGGGTACGGCATGCGATGAAGGTCGGGCCGCATGGCCTGAACAACAACGAGCGTGTGCAGTTGTTGAGTGACCCGGTGGCCCTGGCGCGCCTGCATGAGCAGGTCTGGAGCGAAGGCCACGCCGAGTGGCTGGACGCATGGCGCAAGTCGGTCAATGCCGACCCCCATGCACCGCTGCTACCGCTCAAGCCGATGAGCGTGCAGCCTCAGCTGGCCTGACCCAAACCCCCGTTCCGAGCAGGAGCGGGGGTGTTTTCGAAAAGATCGCAGCCTTCGGCAGCTCCTACAGGGTGTACACAATCCCATGTAGGAGC
>DATMUG010000152.1:0-6269 GCA_035563915.1 Pseudomonas sp.
CGCCGGCACCAAGTTTGCGCGAATGAGGACAAGTGTTATGGGTAAGAATGTCGTAGTCCTGGGCACCCAATGGGGTGATGAGGGCAAAGGCAAGATCGTTGATCTGCTGACCGAACATGCTGCCGCCGTAGTGCGCTACCAGGGTGGCCACAACGCTGGTCACACGCTGGTGATCGACGGCGAAAAAACCGTCTTGCACCTGATCCCGTCGGGCGTGCTGCGCGAAGGCGTGCAGTGCCTGATCGGCAACGGCGTGGTGGTTGCACCTGACGCCCTGCTGCGGGAAATCAACAAGCTGGAAGAGAAGGGCGTACCGGTGCGCGAGCGCCTGCGCATCAGTCCTTCCTGCCCGCTGATCCTGTCCTACCACGTAGCACTGGACCAGGCCCGTGAGAAAGCCCGTGGCGAGCTGAAGATCGGTACTACCGGTCGCGGCATCGGCCCGGCGTACGAAGACAAGGTTGCACGTCGTGGCCTGCGCATCGGTGATCTGTTCCACCGCGAGCGTTTCGCAGCCAAGCTGGGCGAGTTGCTGGACTACCACAACTTCGTTCTGGTCAATTACTACAAAGAGCCTGCCATCGACTTCCAGAAGACTCTGGACGAGTGCATGGAATACGCCGAGCTGCTCAAGCCGATGATGCTCGACGTGACTGCCGAGCTGCACCAGCTGCGTCGCGACGGCAAGGACATCATGTTCGAAGGTGCCCAGGGTTCGCTGCTGGACATCGACCACGGTACCTACCCGTACGTCACCAGCTCCAACACCACCGCGGGCGGTATCGCCACCGGTTCCGGTGTTGGCCCGATGTTCCTGGACTACATTCTCGGCATCACCAAGGCCTACACCACTCGGGTCGGTTCGGGTCCGTTCCCGACTGAACTGTTCGACGACGTTGGCGCATTTCTGGCCAAGCGTGGCCACGAGTTCGGTGCAACCACCGGTCGTGCCCGTCGTTGCGGCTGGTTCGATGCCGTCATCCTGCGTCGCGCCATTGACGTCAACAGCATCTCGGGCCTGTGCCTGACCAAGCTGGATGTACTGGACGGCCTGGAAACCATCAACATCTGTGTTGGCTACAAGAACCAGGACGGTGCAGTGATCGACGCGCCGACTGACGCCGACAGCTACATCGGCCTGGAGCCGGTGTACGAAGAGATGCCGGGCTGGAAAGAATCCACCCTCGGTGCCAAAACACTGGAAGAGCTGCCACAGGCGGCACGCAACTACATCAAGCGCGTCGAAGAGTTGGTCGGTGCACCGATCGACATTATTTCGACGGGTCCGGACCGCAACGAAACCATCGTACTGCGTCACCCGTTCGCCTGATAAGTCGTTGATGTAAAACACAAAGGCCCCTTTATAGGGGCCTTTGTCGTTTATGCCTGTTGGACGGCATGCCCCTTGCAGCGAACATTAAAAAAAGCATAGCTTCTGGCGTGCTATCAATTTAATGGCGCCAAAAGCAGGGGGATCTCCAGTGTCAGCCGTTCTCTCACTGTTACAAAGCCGGCTTTTACGGCCTGTGTTCGTTACTCTCGGTATCGCCCTTTTAGTGCAGGTGCTGGTGGCTGTTGCTCTGACCCGGAGCACGGTGACTGCATTGGAAGCCGACCTCGGCTCGCGTCTGGGGGCCGACAGTCAAAAACTCTCCGGCGAACTCGAGCAGGCGGGGCGTGAAGTCACCTCGAGCCTCGACAGTCTTTCCGCCAGCACACGGCAGCGGCTCACGGCCGGGTTGTCCTCGCGGCTGGAAGAGGAGCAGGCACAACTGCGTGCGACCCTGGAAAAGGATCTGAAGGATTCCGCCAGTGACATGGCGCAGCTTTTGGCTTCGGTCGCGCCTCGCGCCATGTGGGACAACGACATTCCGACCCTCTCCGAATTCGCACGCCGGGCGCAGCGCAATCCGAACGTGTTGTTCGTGGTTTATGACGACGCGACGGGTCAACATCTGACGCGATACTTGAACCGGGAAAACCCGATCAACAAGGCTTTGCTGGAAAAAGGCCAGGGCGAACGGGCGCTCGACAAAGTGCTGGATGCGGCGAAGAACGATCCGTCGGTGTTTTACATCGAGTCTTCGATCAATCCCAATGGTGTGGAAATCGGCAAGGTACTGATGGGGGTTTCGACCGCCTCGGTGGAAACCGATCTCGCTGCCCTGGACAAGCGCTTCTCCGCGCTGATCGCCAGTAGCGACCAGTTGGTGGGTGACAGCCTCAAGGGGGCGGCGGCTGACAGTGCCGCCGCCATGCGTTCACGCTTGCAGTCGGCGCAGTCCACTGCTTCCGAGATGAAAGCCAATACCACCGGCACGGTGCAAGAAGCGGCGGCTACCTTGCGTTGGCGCATCGGCGTGTGCCTGGCGGTGGTGGGTGCCGGTGTATTGCTGCTGCTTGCCGTGGTGCTGGGGCGTCGAGTGGTTAATCGTTTGAAGATGCTGATTAGCGCCATGGATGATCTGGCGGCCGGCGAAGGCGATTTGACCAAGCGAGTGCAAATCAACAGCAAGGATGAAATCGGCGACATGGCCTCGGCGGTCAACCGCTTTGTGGATAAGTTGCAGCCGATCGTGCGGGAAGCAGGCGACGTGGCTCAGCGCACCGGCGTGGAAATCGGTGCCATGACCCTGCGCAATGCCGGGGCTGATGCGGCGGCGGGCATGCAGCGAGATGAAGTGGCCGAGAGCCTGCGAGCGTTGTCGCAAATGGCGGATGAGGCTCAATCCGAGAGCCAGGCCATGCAGGCGGCATTGAAGCAGGTGGTGGAAATCCGTCAGGCCACCGATGAAAACACTCGGACCTCGGCGAAGGTCGGCGGTCTGATCGAAGCGTTGGCCGGGCAGGTCGACACCGGTGCGCAAGTGATCGAGCGGCTGGCGCAGCAGAGTGAGCAGATAGAGGTGGTGCTGACGGTGATTCACGGCATCGCCGAGCAGACCAACTTGCTGGCATTGAACGCGGCCATCGAAGCGGCGCGAGCAGGAGAAACGGGTCGCGGGTTTGCCGTGGTGGCGGATGAGGTGCGGGCGCTGGCGAGCAAGACCCAGAGCTCCACTGGCGATATTCAGGCGCACATTGTGGCGTTGCAGCAGGGTGCACGCGAAGCGGTGGCAGCGATTGGTCAGGCGGGGCGTCAAGCCAGCGAGGGGCTGCTGGTGTTGCGTGACAGCGCGCGGTTACAGCAATCGGTGCAGGCATCGGTGGAGCAGGTGCATGCGGCGATTGGGCTGGCGACTCAAGCGGCGGCGCATCAGGCTCAGGGGGCTCAAGCCGTGCGGGGTCGTGTAGAAACGATTCATGCGCAGGCCGAGAGGGCGGCGCAGGCGGTGGTGGAAACCACGGCCAGTGGCAAGGTGCTGGATGGCTTGGCGGCGCAGTTGAAGGCGAGCCTGGGGCAGTTCAGGGCTTAAGTCTAAAGGTCAAAAGATCGCAGCCTTCGGCAGCTCCTACAGAGACTCGGAATTACTCTGTAGGGGCTGCCGAAGGCTGCGATCTTTTGCTTATCAGCGGCTCAAATACATCCGCGTCGTAAGTAGATAAACCGGCAACCCCGATACCAATATCAACAGCGCCGCATAAGGCGCCGCCGCCGCAAACTCCACATTCGCCGTATGCGCCCACACTTCCGTCGCCAAGGTATTGAGCCCGGTCGGACTCAGGAGCAGCGTCGCCGTCAGCTCCTTCATCGCATCCAGGAAAACCAGCGCAAACGCGGCTCCCAGTGCCGGGAAGATAATCGGCAATGTCACCCGACAAAACGCAGTGAACGAAGATGCGCCCAAGGTGCGCGCAGCCTCTTCCAGTTGTGGAGCGGCCTTGTTCAGCGCCGTGCGGATAGGCGCCTGAGCCAGCGGCAGAAACAGCAACGCATAGGCGATCAGTAGCAGCGCCGTGGTCTGATACAACGCCGGTACATAGTGCAGGGCGAAATACACCAGGGTGAGCGCGATCACCAGGCCTGGCAGCGCATGCAGCAGATACGGCAGGCGTTCGGCCCAGATGGCCAATTGTCCTTTGTAACGCACGACCAGCAACCCGACCGGAACCGCCAGCACGAGACAAAGCGCCGCGCCGCCCAGCGACAGGGCCAGGGACGACAGCAGTGCCTCGCTGATGGCGGCCACCGGAAAGGCGGCTGATGAGCCTACGGCCAGCCAGTACGCGAGCATGCCCAGCGGAATGCCGCTGCCGATGATCGCCAGCAACAGGCAGTACAGTTGCCCCACAATCGCCCATCCTCCCAGTTGGATCTGTTGCGCCTGACGCGCCGCACCTTGCCCGGTACGTACGTGCCTGCCCTTGCCACGAGCGCGCAATTCCAGCCACAACAGGGCCAGACACATCACCAACAGCACTGCGGAAAGCATCGCGGCGTTGGCGTTGCTGAATTCCAGCTCGAACTGCTGATAGATCGCCGTGGTGAAGGTTTGCAGGCCGATGATCGACAGCGCGCCGAACTCCACCAGCATGTGCAGGGCAATCAGCAGTGAGCCGGCGAGCAGCGAAGGCCAGAGCAGTGGGAGGGTGATCTTGAAGAACACGCCTCGGCGATTTTGGCCCAAGGTACGCCCGGACTCTTCCAGTGAAGGGTCAAGATTGCGCAGGGTTGCCGCGACGGGCAGGAAAATCAGCGGGTATTTGGACAGGGTCATGACCAGTATGGCCCCGCTCAGTCCTTCGAAGTGGGCGCTCAGTGACACCCAGGTGAAACTGCTGACAAATGCCGGTACGGCGAACGGTAAACACAGAATCACACCCCACAGCCGCCGGCCCGGCAGATTGCTGCGCTCCAGCAGCCACGCCAGTGACAGGCCGATCACGCCGCAGGCCAGCGTCACACCGATCATCAGGGCCAGGGTATTGCGCAACAGGCCGAACACATAAGGTCGCCAGAGCAGGTGCAGCGCTTCAGCCCAGCCTGCTTGCCAGGTCTTGAGCCCGACATAGGCCAGCGGCAGCAGGCTGAGCAGGACCAGCAGAAACACCGGCAGTAACAGCCCGATCGATGGCTGCTTTCTCCTCGGTACGTAGCTGCTGTGCGGGGTGGCGGATAGCGATGCGCTCATCAGTTCAAGCCAACGTCACGTTCCAGGTCCAGGGCTTCTTCTGCGTTGCCCAGGTCGGCTGGAGTGACTTTCGGTGCTTCCAGTTCGATGAAGGGCTTGAGGCCGCGATCGGACTCCATGCCTTTATGCAGCGGATACTCGGCGGTGGTCTGGGTGATCACGCGCTGGCCTTCTTCGCTGGCCATGTAGGCGAGAAGTTGCTGGGCTTCATTGGGATGTTTGCTGGATTTCAGCACGGCTGCGCTGGAAACGGTGATCAGCCCGCCAACGTCACCGCCGGTGAAGTAATGCAGTTTCGAGTCGAGCTGGCCTTTTTCGCGCTGCAGGGCGAACCAGTAGTAGTTGTTGACCAGTACTGTGGCGACCTCACCGTTTTCCACGGCTTTGAGCGCGACCATATTGTTGCTGTAGGTCTTGCCGAAGGCGCGCAGGCCGGTGAGCCATTCTTCGGCCGCATCCTTGCCGTGCATCTTGATAATCGCGACGGCTTGTTCCTGGAATGCGCCGCTGGTGGGTACGAAGCCGACTTTGCCTTGCCATTTCGGGTCGGAGAACGCCATCACCGATTTTGGCAGGTCTTTTTCATCGATCAGCTTGGGATTGAACGCGACCACGCGAACCCGGGCGGTTACGCCGATCCAGGTGCCATTGCCGGCGACATAGTCCTTGGGCAGTACCGCCAATGTGGCATCGTCAGCCTTGGCCAGCAGACCTTGCTCACCAAGCTTGTTCAGTGGCGGCGATTCTTCGGTGTAGATCACGTCGGCAGGGGAGCGATCGCCTTCTTCGACGATCTGGCTGGCAAGCTGGTTGCTGCTGCCTTTGCGGACATTGACGTGAATGCCGGTCCTGGCCTCGAAGGCTTTGGCGACAGCGTCGCCGACCTCCTTGTGTTGGCCGTTGTAGAGGGTCAGGGAAACCGGGGCGGCGGCTTGGGTGAGGGGAGTGGCGAGTGCCAGGCCGAGCAGGGTGATGGTCAAGCCGCGGCGCAGGGTATTTCGAAACATCATTCGCAGGGTTCCTCACTGTCGCATTGCAAAAACTTGCAACAATGATAAACGATATTGTTTCTCAAATGCGCCTTGTGTGGCTGTCCTCTTCAATGTAGGAGCGAGCCTGCTCGCGATGGTGGTAAACGATGACGCGGACTAACTGAAGTCCGCGTTGTCTGCGCATCTATCGCGAGCAGGCTCGCTC
>DATMUG010000153.1:0-4539 GCA_035563915.1 Pseudomonas sp.
GCACGACTTTCTACTACAAAACGTTTGGAGCACACTCGGCCACTGGCCGACGGGGAACCTCATGACGCAAGCCAATAACGCCGTGTACACCGATCTGAGTGTTGATGATCTGGTAAAAGAAGCCTTGAATCGCGGTGAAGGCGAGCTTGCCGATACCGGCGCTCTGGTTGTTCGCACCGGTCACCGCACCGGCCGTTCGCCAGTCGATCGTTTCATCGTTGAAGAGCCTTCCACCCAGGCCGCTATCGCCTGGGGCCCGATCAACCGCAAGTTCCCGGCCGACAAGTTCGACGCGCTGTGGGCTCGTGTCGAGGCGTTCAACAACGCGCAAGAGCACTTTGTTTCCCACGTGCATGTAGGTGCGGCTGAAGATCACTACCTGGCCGTCAAAATGACCACCCAGACTGCCTGGCAGAACCTGTTCGGTCGTTGCCTGTTCATCAACCCGGCCCAGTACAACCCGGCCGGTCGTGAAGAGTGGCAAGTGCTCAACGTGGCCAACTTCGAGTGCGTGCCTGAGCGTGACGGCACCAACTCCGACGGTTGCGTGATCATCAACTTCGCGCAGAAGAAAGTGCTGATTGCCGGCATGCGTTACGCCGGTGAGATGAAGAAAGCCATGTTCTCCGTGCAGAACTTCCTGCTGCCGGCCGCTGACGTGCTGCCAATGCACTGCGCTGCCAACATCGGCGAAGAAGGCGACGTGACCCTGTTCTTCGGTCTGTCGGGCACCGGTAAAACCACCCTGTCCGCCGACGAGAGCCGTTACCTGATCGGTGACGACGAACACGGCTGGGGCGAAGGCGTTGTCTTCAACATCGAAGGCGGCTGCTATGCCAAGTGCATCGACCTGTCCGAGAAGAACGAGCCGGTCATCTGGAAAGCCATCAAGCACGGCGCGGTACTGGAAAACGTCGTGATCGACGATGCCAAGCACGCCGACTACGCCGATGTCAGCCTGACCCAGAACAGCCGTGCGGCCTACCCGCTGGAGCACGTTGCCAAGCGTTCCGAGAAGAACCTCGGTGGCGAGCCGAATGCTGTGATCTTCCTGACCTGCGACCTGACCGGCGTACTGCCGCCAGTGTCGATCCTCAACGAAGAGCAAGCGGCCTACCACTTCCTGTCCGGCTACACCGCTTTGGTGGGCTCGACTGAAATGGGCTCGGGTAGCGGTATCAAGTCGACGTTCTCCACCTGCTTCGGCGCACCGTTCTTCCCGCGTCCGGCTGGCGAATACGCCGAGCTGCTGATCAAGCGCATCCGTGGCTTCGGCTCCAAGGTTTACCTGGTCAACACCGGCTGGACCGGCGGCGGCTATGGCGTCGGCAAACGCTTCAACATCCCGACCACCCGTGCCGTGATCGCAGCGATCCAGAGCGGCGCTCTGATCGGTACCGAGACCGAGCACCTGGACACCATCAACCTTGACGTGCCACTGGCCGTACCGGGCGTTGAGACTGGCCTGTTGAACCCACGCAACACCTGGGCTGACAAAGCCGCCTACGACGAAGCCGCCAAAGCATTGGCCGGCCTGTTCATCGAGAACTTCAAGAAGTTCGACGTGAGCGACGCGATCAAGGCTGCGGGTCCCAAGCTGTAAGCGTTGGTTTGAAGCCATGAAAAAGCCGCCCCTCGGGGCGGTTTTTTTGTGCGCGGCGTTTCAGGTCTTCAGGCACAGCACGAACGTGCCGACCAGCACCAGCATGACCCCCGGCACCTGCACCTTTGCCGGCCGCTCCTTGAAAAAAAAAAAACAAGAACCACCGCGATCTTTTGTTCATCGCTCACAGGGAGGGCGGTGGTTAGCCGGTTTTTTCGGGAGGCGTTGGCGGGCGATGTCGAGGAGGTCGTTGCCGTCCTGGGTTAGCAGGTACAGGGCGCTGACAATATTGGGTATGTCGCTGGCGTCGGCTTGTTTGAAGCACAGGCAGTAAAGGGTTTCGAGCAGGTCGCTGGCGGCGCGGATGCGTTGGCGGGCAGCGTCGAGGATCTCGAAGGGATCAGCTTCGGTGTCTATGACCAGTACCGCAGTTTCGCTGTAACTGGATTTGAGCGCGCGGTAGCGCTGGGTCAGTGGGTCGGCGTTGTTCATCGAGTGGGTCCTGAGTGAAATCGGCAAGTGTTCCCGGCCGGCCGAGACACTGTTTTCAGCCGCGGCGATGACTATAGAAGGGCGTCTCCCGATGCGACAAGACGGCTGTGATGGACAGGTTTTGTAGGGCTTTTGTCGGTTTTTTAGGAAGGGACTACACACGGATGACAGTTTTCTGCCGCGTAACTGCCAAGGGTAAAAATACCTACGGGGTTGTCAGGTCGTACGCCGTGGGGCGCGGGGGATACGGATTCAGAAGCCGTAGGCTTTTTCGGGTTTTCGCTGATCGTGCTGGCCGCTTCGCGAGCACGTCGATCTGATCTCCACCACATTGTCGAAGCCTTGCCATTGCTCGCCGCCATCCGCTGTATCATCCCGTATCGTTTTAGCCCCGACCTTTTCTCGACTCGCTGCCATCGCCGACTAGGCTTTGGGCTTCCCAGCGGTCAACGGAGTGACAGCTTATGCACAACACCCTGGAGCAGGTCTTCGGTTATCCACAGTTTCGTCCCGGTCAGGAAGCGGCCATCAGCGCAGTGTTGGCCGGGCGCTCGGCGGCGGCGATTTTCCCGACCGGTTCCGGCAAGTCTCTGTGTTACCAATTGCCGGCGGTCATGCTGCCGCACCTGACGCTGGTGGTCTCGCCGCTGTTGGCGTTGATGCAGGATCAATTGGCGTTCCTCCAACGACATGGCATTTGTGCGGGCAGTATCGATTCTGCCCAGAGCCGCGACGACGCCAGCGATGTCATGGCCCGTGCCAGGTCCGGGGAGCTGAAGATCCTGATGATTTCCGTGGAGCGCCTGAAGAACGAGCGCTTCCGTAACTTCCTGCAGCAGGTACCCATCTCGCTGCTGGTGGTGGACGAGGCGCATTGCATCTCCGAATGGGGCCACAACTTCCGCCCGGACTACCTCAAGCTTCCGGACTACCAACGCCAGTTCAACATCCCGCAAGTGCTGCTGCTGACCGCCACGGCAACGCCCAAAGTCGTCGATGACATGCAGACCAAGTTCGGTATTGCTCCCGAGGATGTGGTGACCACCGGCTTCTATCGGCCGAACCTCAATTTATGGGTCGAGCCAGTGCGCGGCCCGGACAAGCGTCGACGCCTGGTCGAGTGGATGAGCGAGCGCCCCGGTCAGCCGAGCATCGTCTACGTCACCCTGCAAAAAACCGCCGAACATATCGCCGAGCACCTGCAGCGCAGTGGCATCCAGGCCGAGGCCTATCACGCCGGCTTGCCCCACGAGCAACGGGAAACGCTGCAGAAGCGTTTCATGGCCGGGCAGTGCAACTGCATCGTCGCCACCATCGCCTTCGGCATGGGGATCGACAAGAGTGATATCCGCAACGTGGTGCATTTCGACCTGCCCAAATCCATCGAAAACTACAGCCAGGAAATCGGCCGTGCCGGGCGTGACGGCCAGCCGTCCGACTGCCTGGTGCTGGCCAACCGTGACAGCCTCAACGTGCTGGAAAATTTCGTCTACGGCGACACGCCTGAGCTGGACGGCATCCGTCATGTGCTCGACGAGTTAAAGGCAAGCGCGCCACAAGGGCAGTGGGAGCTTCTGTTGGGGCCATTGGCGGACAACAGCAACATCCGCCAACTACCGCTCAAGACCCTGTTGGTGCAGCTTGAGTTGCTTGGAGTCATCGCGCCGCGTTACGCCTATTACGCCGAGTACCGCTTCAAATACCTTGAAGAGCCCGAGGCATTGCTGGCCCGTTTCGAAGGCGAGCGCAGGGATTTCGTCGCGGCGATCATCCAGACCTCCGCCCGTGCACGAACCTGGGCCACGGTGAATTTCGAGACCTTGTACGAACAGCATCGGGCCGAGCGCGAACGGGTGGTCAGGGCGCTGGATTATTTCCAGGAGAAAGGTTGGATAGAACTCGAAAGCAAGCTGATGACCGAGGTTTACAGCCTGCTCAATAGTGGTTTCGACAGCGATGCGTTGAGCGAGGAACTGCACGCTCATTTCACCCGGCATGAGCAAACCGAAATTTCGCGGATTCACGACATGCTCGATCTGTTTGCTACCGATCGTTGCCTGGGTTATCGCCTGGCCGAATATTTCGGCGACCACGATGCACCAACCCAATGTGGACATTGTTCTGTGTGCCGCGGACAGATGGCTCGTCTTCCGGAGCCACCGGCGTTGCCGGCGCTTGTGGATAAAAACTTCGAGGCGTTGTGCGGTGGATTTATCCACAGGCATGAGCAATACACCGGGTATGCGCCGTCGGCGGAGCGGATGACGCGATTCCTCTGCGGGATCAGCGTGCCGTTGTTTACCAAGCTCAAGGCGCGGACGATTACGGGGTTTGCCGTGCTGGAAGACTACCCTTATGCCGAAGTAAGGTCGTGGGTTCAGGCGCATCTCTAATCTGTGTAGGAGCTGCCGAAGGCTGCGATCTTTTGATCTGGATCTATCAAA
>DATMUG010000154.1:0-12059 GCA_035563915.1 Pseudomonas sp.
ATCTGTTCGAATACCGCAACGCCATCAAGATCGCGCAACACCACGCTCAACTTCCCGCTCTGGCCCTCAATATTCACCTCACCAAAAAACTGAAATCCGGCAAACGGTGAAGCGTTGTGCACGGGCGCTGTTTTCTGGAAAACCGATTGCGGGCCGAAGGTGTTATCCAACTGATCAGGGCCGAAGCTCCCGGCGTTCAAGGGGCCGGCAACGAACTCCCAGAACGGCTCGAAATCCTGAAACGCAGCACGGTCCGGGTGGAAATGATGGGCCGCGCAGTAATGCACATCCGCCGTCAGGAATACGAAATTGCGCACGTGCTGCGCCCGCAGGAACCCCAGCAACTCGGCGATTTCCAGCTCACGCCCCTGGGCCGGTCCGGGGTCGCCATTGGCTACCGCTTCCCAGCGCGTGATGCCGGGGCTGACCTCGCCATCCGGAGCGCCGAGCCCGATCGACATGTCCGCGGCGATCACTTTCCATTGCGCGCTGGAAGCCTTGAGCGAGGCCTTCAGCCAGTCCAGTTGTTCACGTCCCAGGAACGCTTTGGCCTCGCCCAGGTTGTCGTCGTTGGCACCGCGATAACTGCGCATATCAAGTACGAAGACATCGAGCAGCGGCCCGTAGCGGAGCTGGCGATAAATCCGCCCGCCGCCATCGGCGCCTTGTAAACGCATCGGCGCGTACTCAAGCCAGGCCTGACGCGCGCGACCCACCAGGCTGTGGATATCTTTGCTTTGGTAACGCCCGTCCAGGTGTTTGCCCGGCGACCAATTATTTGTCACCTCGTGGTCGTCCCATTGCCAGATCTGCGGCACTTGGGCGTTGAAGCGACGAATGTTTTCGTCCATCAGGTTGTAGCGATAGTTGCCGCGAAAATCATCGACGGTTTCGGCGACTTTGCTCTTGGCCTCGGTAGTGATGTTGCGCCACACCCGGCCACCCTCGGTGATGAGCTGCGCTGGCACCGGGTTGTCGGCATAGATGGTGTCGCCGCTGTGGATAAAGAAGTCCGGCAGGCGCAGGCGCATGGCTTCGTAGATGCGCATGCCGCCGATGTCCGGGTTGATGCCGAAGCCCTGACCGGCGGTGTCGCCGCTCCAGACGAAACGAATGTCGCGGCGAGTCTGCGGCACGCTGCGCAAATGGCCGAACCAGGGCTCGCTGGCAACGCCGCTTTGGGCATCTTCAAACTGCACACGATAGAAAATCGCCTGACCGGCCGGCAGACCGGTCAGTTCGACCCGGGCCGTGAAATCTCTGCTGGCATCGGTCATGGGCGAGACGAATCGGCGGGGATTGGGAAACAGGCTGCGGGTGTCCCACTCCACCACCATCCGCGCCGCACGATCGCAGCGGCTCCAGATGATTGCGCGGTCGGCGAGCAAATCACCGGACTGCACGCCGTCGGTCAGCTGCGGACGATCCTTGACCGACGCGATCACTGCCGGCGCCAGACCCGGTAACAGCAACCCCGCGCCGACGGCCTGGATGACTCGGCGACGGCCGGGATCGAGTTCGCTCATGGTGTTCTCCTTGCCTTACTCAACACTCGCCAACACCACAGATCCAATGTGGGAGCGGGCTTGCTCGCGAAGGCGCGGTGTATCAGTGAAGTGGATATCGACTGACACGACGCTTTCGCGAGCAAGCCCGCTCCCACAAGGGTTATGTGTCAGGCCTTGGCTGGCTCCAACGCCAACTCCACCATCTCAGGCCGCTTGACCAGCGCATACACCACTGCCGTCAACAAACTCCCCGCCACAATCGCCAGCAAATACAGCAACGCATGGTTGATCGCATTCGGGATCGCCAACACGAACAGACCGCCATGGGGCGCCATCAATTTGCAGCCGAAATACATCGACATCGCGCCCGTCAGTGCGCCACCGGCAATGCTCGCCGGAATCACCCGAAGCGGGTCCTTGGCGGCGAACGGAATCGCGCCTTCGGAGATGAAGCACAAGCCCAGTACCAGCGCCGCTTTCCCCGCTTCGCGTTCGGTCTGTGCAAACTTGCGTCGGGCGATGAAGGTGGCGATTCCCAAGCCGATCGGCGGCACCATGCCTGCGGCCATGGTCGCCGCCATCGGTGCATAGCTCTGCGACGCCAGCAGCCCGACCGAGAAGGCGTAGGCGGCCTTGTTGATCGGCCCGCCAAGGTCGACACACATCATGCCGCCCAGCAGCACACCGAGCAGGATCGCATTGGTGGTGCCCATGCTGTCGAGGAAATGCGTGAGCCCTTCGAGCATCCCCGCCACCGGCTTGCCGACCACATAAATCATCACCAGCCCGGTGAACAAACTGGCCAGCAACGGGATGATCAGGATCGGCTTGAGCGCCTCCAGACTCTGCGGCAAGCGCGCATAGCGATTGATGGCCTGGGCCGCGTAACCGGCGATGAAACCGGCAATGATCCCGCCGATAAAACCAGCGCCCAGGGTGCTCGCCAACAGGCCGCCGATCATCCCTGGGGCCAGGCCCGGACGGTCGGCAATCGAGTAGGCGATGTAGCCGGCCAGCAACGGCACCATCAGCTTGAACGCGGTGTCGCCGCCGATCTGCATCAGGGCAGCGGCCAGGGTGCCTGGCTCCTTGAAGGCGGTGATGCCGAAGACGAATGACAGTGCGATCATCAGACCGCCTGCCACCACCATCGGCAACATGAACGACACCCCGGTCAGCAGGTGTTTATAGATCCCGGTTTTCTCCGGCTTGACCGGGCCTTTGGCGCCGGTCGATGCGCTTTCCTGCACACCTTCGGCCAGCGCTTTGTTCAGGGTGGCCTCGGCCTGCTTGAGGGCGATGCCGGTGCCGCAGCGATAGATTTTCTTGCCGGCGAATCGCTCGGTGGCCACTTCGATGTCCGCGGCCAGCAGCACCACATCGGCATCGGCAATTGCTTGGGCACTCAAGGGATTGCGTGCGCCGACCGAACCCTGGGTTTCTACCTGCAGGTCATAACCCAGGCGCTTGGCCGCCTGTTGCAGGGCCTCGGCCGCCATGAAGGTATGGGCGACGCCGGTCGGGCAGGCAGTGACCGCGACCAGACGCGGGACGTTGGCGGCGACGGCTGTGGGTTCGACCGTCACCTGGGGTGCGCGGTAGACGGTCGCCTCTTCGGCGCCCCGGCGCAGCACGGCTTCGACGTCCTGTAGAGCCTGGGCCGGGGTGCTCTGGTAGACGCGTTTGCCGACGAATCGGGACATGTCCACTGGGGCGCTGGTCACCAGCAACACCCACTCGGCTGCCTCAAGGGTGGCCGCCGACAACTGGCGTTCGGGATGCGCTGCATCGTTGATTTCGACACAGGTCATCCAGCCCTGGCGCTGGGCTGCGGCATCCAGCAGCCGCGCGCACAGCACACTGGTGACCATGCCGTTGGGGCAGGCAGTAACAATGGCTAACTTCATGACCAACCCTCTTATTGTTCTGTCAGGGGATGCACGCGCACGCCCTGTTCGAGCAGCGTCAGTTGCGCCGCATCGCCAATGCCGAATCCGATCTGGGTCACCGCCATCGCGGCAATCGCCGTGGCGGTACGCAAGGTTTGCTCGGGGGTGTGGGCCTCGAGCAAACCGTGGAGCATGCCCGCCAGCAGCGAATCACCCGCACCCACCGTGCTGGCAACGCTGACTTTGGGCGGCGTGGCATGCAGCGCCGAACCGACGCTGAACCAGTTCACGCCCCTGGCACCGTGGGACACCACGACATGCTCGATGCCTTGCGCATGCAAACGGCTGGCAGCCTCGGCCTCGGCCAGCACCGACACCGCTTCGCTACCGAGCACTTCAGCCAGCTCTTCAGTGTTGGGTTTGATCAGCCACGGACCGGCCTTGAGCGCAGCGTTCAACGCTTCGCCACTGGTATCGAGGGCGACTTTCAATCCCAGGTTTTTCAAACGCTGGATCAAGCCCTGCAACCACTGCGGGCTGACGCCTTGCGGCAAACTGCCGGCGACGACCACCGCGTCATGCCCCGGGGCAATCCGCTCCAGACAATCAAGCAACGCCTGCTGTGCCGCCGCGCTGACCTGGGGTCCGGGTCCGTTGAGATCAGTAATGCGTCCGTCGCTTTCCGCCAGCTTGATGTTGCTGCGTGTCTCGCCGGGCACACGGATGAAGGCGTCGGTGAAACCGCGTTTGGCAAACAGGGTTTCGAACGCTTGCGGGTTGTCTTCACCCAGAAAACCGCTGACCGTCAGTTGATGCCCGAGGTCCGCCAGCACCTGCGCCACGTTTACCCCTTTGCCGGCGGCGTGGGTGTGCATGACGTCGCTGCGGTTGACCTGGCCCGGTTCCAGGCGCGGCAACTGCACCGTCAGATCCAGCGCCGGGTTGAGGGTCAGGGTCAGAATCCTGGCCATTACAGGGCCTCCACTAATGCACGGACTTCATTGGCACTGCCCACGGCGAGCGCCTCTTGAGCCAGGTTTTTTGCCTGGGTGAGGCTCAGTTCGCGAACCCGCGCCTTGACCTCGGGGATGCTGCGCGCGCCAACACTCAACTCATCTACCCCCAGCCCGACCAATACAGGCACTGCCAGAGGATCGGCCGCCAGTTCGCCGCACACGCCCACCCATTTGCCATGGGCATGGGCCGCGCGGACGGTGATGTCGATCAGTTGCAGCACCGCCGGGTGCAAGCCATCGGCCTGGGCGGACAGGGTCGGATGACCGCGGTCGATGGCCAAGGTGTATTGGGTCAGGTCGTTGGTGCCGACGCTGAAAAAGTCGACTTCCCGGGCCAGCACCGGCGCCAGCAAGGCCGCCGACGGCACTTCGATCATGATCCCCAGTTGCAGGTCCTGCACTGGAATGTCCCGGCGCAGGCGCTCGGTCATGTCCCGCGCCTGGCGCCACTCCTCGACGCTACCGACCATGGGAAACATGATGCGCAGCGGACGGTTGTCAGCGGCCCGCAGCAAGGCGCGCAACTGCGTTTCCATGATCTGTGGCCGTTGCAGGGTCAGGCGAATGCCACGCACGCCGAGGAAGGGGTTTTCTTCCTTGGCGATCGGCCAATAGGGCAAGGGTTTGTCACCACCGACGTCGAGGGTTCGCACCACCAGCGGTCGCCCGGCGAGGCCATCGAGCACGCGGCGATATTCGGCTTCCTGGGTGGCTTCGTCCGGCGCTTGCGGGTGATTCATGAAAATCAGTTCGGTGCGCAGCAGACCAATACCTTCGGCGCCCTGCTCCACCGCCGCGATGACGGCAGCGCTTTCACCGATGTTGGCAACCACTTCGACGGCATGCCCATCAGTGGTCACGGCCGGTTGATGGCGTTGTTCGGCGGCCACCTTGAGCCGTTGCTCGCGGTGGTCGCGCTCTTGGGTGGCGCGCTGCAAGGTGGCCGCGTCGGCGTCCACGTGCAATCGACCGCGCTGCCCGTCGAGCAGCAATGGCGTGCCTGGCGTCAGTAACAGCACCGCCGCACCGGCACCGACCAAGGCCGGAATACCCAGCGCCCTGGCGACGATGGCGCTGTGGGCGGTGGCGCCACCCCGGGCGGTGAGAATGCCGGCGACCCGGGCCGGATCCAGACGCGCTACGTCGGACGGCCCGACTTCGTCCATCACCAGAATGTACGGTTGCGCAGGCTCGCTCGCGGTTTGCACACCGCACAGCTGCGCCAGCACCCGACGACCCACATCGCGCAAGTCGGCGGCGCGCTCGGCGAGCAACGCGTCCTGCAGGGACTCCTGTTGCCGGGCGGCGGCTTCGATCACCGACATCCACGCCGCCTCCGCGCTTTCACCCTGCTTGAGCCGGGTGTCGACCTCGTCGGTCAATTCCGGGTCTTCGAGCATTTCCTGGTGGGTGATGAAAATCTCGCGAATCGCCTTGGCCTTGCTGCGTTCGATCAAGCCCTGAATGTCGCTGCGCACCTGGACCAACGCGTGCTTGAGGCGTTCGCGCTCTACGGCGGCGGATTCACCGCGCAGCGGGTAATCGATGGCTTGCTGGACCTGAATATGCGCCGGGCCGATGGCGATGCCCGGTGCAGCGGCAATGGCCTGAATCAGACTGCCGGACGCAGGGGCGAGCAATACTTCAGTGACCTCGGCCACCTCTTCGCTCGGTTGACTGAGCGCCGGCAGCGGCTCGACCTCCTCGCCGAGGCCTTCTTCAATGGCGGCCAATAACGCGGGCAATGCATCGGCGGCGATGCTCGGTTCGGCGATGATTTCCAGCACCTGGCCACGGCGGGCACCGAGGCTGAGCAGCTTGCTCAGGCTTTTGACCGACACGGCGCTGTCCTGGCCATCGACGATGCGAATACGAATTTCACCCTCAAAACTCTTTGCCAGCTGCGCGAGGATTTTCGCCGGACGCGCGTGCAAACCGTGGGCGTTGGCCAGTGCAATCCGCGCACTCGGCCAATCGGCCGGCAACTCACCGCCGAGCACTTCAAGCACGGCGCGGCAACTGGTGGCACGGCCCAATTCATGGCCGCGGCCCTCGATCAGTAACGCGCAAAGTCGCTCAAGCAAGGCTTGATGGGCCTCGCCCAGGCTTGCCAGACAGAACAGCCCATTCAAGGGCTGACCCAAATAGCGCAACGGCTTGTCCGGGGTGACGAAGGCCAGGCCCGGGCGCTTGACCGTTTGCTCGCTGTGCAACCACCACAGGCCATCGCCCAGGGGCAACGCTTCCACCTGTTGCAACACGGCGGAGAAACCATTGCTGACGCAATCGGCCTGGCGCAAAAGACGCGCGCCGCGCCACACCAGTTCTTCGAAATCTTCAGCGGCAACGCCCAGGCCGATCATCTGCGCATCCAGCGCCAGCTCCTGTGGCGCGCCTTGCAGCAGCTTCAACAAGGCTTCAGGGGAACTGGCGCGGCGCAGGGCCTGGCCCAGATCGGTCTCGCCCAAGGCTCGGGTGAGCAGTTGCAGCAGGCGCAGGTGCTCGTCGGATTTGGCCGCGATACCGATCGCCAGGTAGACGATCTGCCCGTCGCCCCAGTCCACGCCCTCGGGGAACTGCATCAGGCGCACGCCGGTGGTGAACACCTGATCGCGGGTTTGCGGGGTGCCGTGGGGAATGGCAATACCTTGACCGAGAAAGGTCGAGCCCTGGGCTTCGCGTGCCTGCAATCCGGCGAGGTAACCCTCATCGACCAGGCCATCGGCAACCAGGTGCCGGGCCAGCAACTGCAACGCTTCGGACTTATCCACAGCCGACTGGCCCATGGAAATCTGCTCCACAGTGAGCTCGAGCATGCTTTCTCCTTTTTGGCGCTGTATGAGCACCAGGTATTGTTTTGGATGATTCAGCTTAGGCACCTGTCGGAAGACAAGATTTGGCAGTTTCGCGGCAGAACTGAGCACAACTTACAAAATAGCACCAACAACCTTGAAAACACGCTTGCTGAATCGTTTAATCTAGCATGAATGGCACGTTACTCGATAACCTCGACATCGTGAAGTCCAATTGTCGGATGCGCTGCGACGAGGGCCGACTACCTGAATCGGTTAGGATTGGCGAAACTGTCGGGCAAGCTCGAAAAAACAAGGAAACAACGGGTTGAAACTCAGTGATATTGCCCAGTTGGCCGGTGTGTCCGTCACCACCGCCAGCTATGTCATCAATGGCAAGGCCGAACAGCAACGCATCAGCAGCGCGACCGTTGAGCGCGTCCGCGCGGTCGTTGATCAGCACGGCTTCACGCCCAACCCCCAGGCCGCCGGGCTGCGCAGTCGCCATACCCGCACCCTGGGGTTCATTCTGCCGGACCTGGAAAACCCCAGTTACGCGCGAATCGCCAAGTTGCTCGAACAAGGCGCCCGGGCGCGCGGCTATCAGCTGCTGATCGCCAGCTCCGACGACGCGCCGGACAGCGAACGGCAATTACTCAAACTGTTCCGCGCCCGGCGCTGCGATGCGCTGATCGTTGCCAGCTGCCTGCCTTTCGGTGACGACAGCTATCGCCAGTTGCAAGCCAAAGGCATCCCGATCATTGCCGTCGACCGCGTCATGGAGCCGGAACACTTCTGCTCGGTGATCAGCGACGACCGTGAAGCCAGCTTACATCTGACCCGCAGCCTGCTGGACCCGCTGCCCAAACAGATCGCTCTGATTGGTGCCCGCCCGGAACTGAGCATCAGCCAGGAACGGGCCGCCGGTTTCAAACAGGCGCTGACCGGCTATAAAGGTGAAGTGCTGATCGAACACGGCGAATCGTTCAGCCGTGAATGCGGCAAGCAATTGATGGAAGAAATGCTCCAGCGTGTCGGGCATTTGCCCGAGGCGCTGGTGACCACTTCTTACGTGCTGCTGCAAGGTGTGTTCGACGCCTTGCATGACTTCCCGCTCAAAACCCGGCCTCTGCGCCTGGGCACATTCGGGGACACCCAGTTGCTGGACTTCTTGCCGCTGCCGGTCAATGCCATGGCCCAGCAGCACCAACTGATTGCCGATAAAGCCCTGGCTTTGGCCCTGGCGGCCATCGAGCAATCCGATTACCAGCCGGGCGTGCAGGCCATCGCGCGTACCTTCAAGCAGCGTATTCGCCAGGATTGAGCCGTGGAGCTGATCGACACCCACACCCATCTGGACTTTGCGGACTTCGACGCCGATCGCCAGGCGCTGATGACGCAAAGCCGCGCCCTCGGTGTGCGCAAGATGGTGGTGCTGGGGGTTTATCAGGGTAATTGGCAACGGGTCTGGGAGCTGGTGCAAAGCGATCCGGACCTCTACGCCGCGTTCGGTTTGCATCCGGTGTATCTGGACGATCACCGCCCCGAGCACCTGAGGGAACTGGGCGACTGGCTGACGCGGCTGGACGGTCATCGTCAATTGTGCGCTGTGGGCGAAATTGGCCTGGACTACTTCATCGAAACCCTCGACCGCGAACGTCAGCAGGTGTTGTTCGACGCGCAACTGCAACTGGCGGCGGACTTCAATCTGCCAGCGCTGATCCACGTACGGCGTAGCCATGCAGCGGTGATTGCCACGCTCAAACGCTTCAAGCTCAAACGCGCCGGCATCATCCACGCATTCGCCGGCAGCCGCGAGGAAGCCCGGGAATACATCAAGCTCGGTTTCAAACTGGGATTGGGCGGTGCCGCCACCTGGCCACAGGCCTTGCGCATGCACCGCGTACTGGCCGAGTTGCCGCTGGAGTCGGTGGTACTGGAAACCGACTCGCCGGACATGGCGCCCGCCATGTTCCCCGGCCGACGCAACAGCCCGGCGCACTTGCCGGCGATCTGTGAGGCACTGGCCGGGATCATGGCGATCAGCCCGGAACAATTGGCCGCCGTCAGCACGGCCAATGCCCGTGAACTGTTCAACTGGTAGTCAGTCTGCGTGGGCCTTGGCGGCCTCAAGAATCAAGGTCATGTGCTGACGCTGGCGGGCAAATCGTAAGGCGATGAAGTAAACGAAAATCGCCAACAACGAAAAATTCACCTGCTCGACAACACTGAATAATCCGACCCACTCCAGCACTAGCGCGACCAGCAAGGCGGTGCAAATCATCACCAGCAGGCTGGCTTTCAGCATGGCCAGGGAGTCGAGCGACTTGAAGCGCTTGATTTGTTTCGGGTCGTTCAGCTTCAAGGCTTTCTGACAATGGGAACAGGTAAACGCTTCGTCGATAGAGATGGCATTGAGCTGCCACGGTTCAAGCAACAACGTACGCTGGCAATGGGCACAGTGTCCCTGGATTCCAAGCGTTGCAACGGACATACCATAGCTCCTTCATGTGGTCGGTGATTTGAATCATCTTCCATTGAAGACGAAAAACCAGCGCGCGGAGCAAATCAGGACCTTTCCCACCGATAAAGGGGAAAAGGACTACAGAAAATTAAACCAAACCTCCTGTAGGAGCCTCGGCGTCTGTTTCAAACGCGAAATGCGCTGATCAGTTGCTTGAGTTCCACCACCTGCATCGACAATGCGCGGCTGGCATCTTCGGTCTGGTGTGCGCCTTGCGCGGTGCGCTCACCAGCGCGATTGATCTCGACAATGTTCTGGTCGATGTCGTGGGCCACGGCGGTTTGTTGCTCCACGGCTGCGGCGATCTGTTGGTTCTGGTCGACGATCATGCCCACCGCGTCGAGGATGTTCTCCAACGCCTGCTGGACCTTTTCCGACTGCCCCACAGTACCGCTGGCCATTTCATGGCTGACCCCCATTGCCTTCACCGCGGCGCCGACGCCACCGTGGAGCCTGGTGATCATCTGCTCGATTTCCTCGGTCGATTGCTGCGTACGCTTGGCCAGCGTGCGGACCTCGTCCGCCACCACGGCAAAACCACGCCCCTGCTCCCCGGCCCGCGCCGCTTCGATGGCAGCATTGAGGGCCAACAGGTTGGTCTGCTCAGCGATGCTCTTGATCACCTCCAGTACGCGACTGATGGACTGGCTGTCGCTGGCCAGTTGATTGATCACCCGCACCGATTGATCGATCTCGCTGGCCAGCGCGGCGATGCTGCCCTGCTGGGATTGCACCAGGCCCCGACCGCTGATGGTTTCGTCGTTGACGCTGTGGGCGCTGCTCACCGCCGCGGCGGCGCTGCGCGCGACCTCAAGCGACGTAGCAGACATTTGGTTCATCGCGGTGGCGACCTGTTCGATCTGCGTGCGCTGCCCGGCCACCGCCTGGTTACTCTGCGCCGAGACATCCTCCACTTGCCCGGCCTGGCGCTCGACTTCACTGACGGTGTGCCCGACACGTTCGATCAGGTCATGGATTTTTTTCACAGTGCCGTTGAACACTTCACCCAACTCACCGAGCTCATCACGGCTGTGGGCACTGAAGGTGACGGTCATGTCACCGGCCGCCACTTTGTCCATCACGCCGCCAAGGCGCTTGAGCGTGGTTCGGGTCGAGGCGTAGAAGCCGCCGTACAGGTAGAAAATCAGCACAAACACCACCGACAGCGCCACGGCCTGCAGGATCATGTGCGTACGGTTCTGTTCCAGGCGTTGCTGCAACTGAGTGTCGAGAAATTTCAGGGTGGCGTCGTTGAGTTGGTAGGTCTGATCCATCAACCCCGTGACCTGATCGTAAAAAGCCTGCCACGGTGTATCCAGGGTGTCGGCCATCACCACTTTCTCTTCAAACAGTTCACTGGCCTTTTTCAACGACGCCTTGCTGTTATCGGCCTGGACGGCCAAGGTGTCCCGTGCGGCCTTGCTGGAGGCCAGCGTGTCCTGCAACTTCAGGCTGTACTCGCCCTGGACCTTTTCGATCTGCGCCAGCAGCTCATCGAATCGAGTGCTCGATGCCGAGTTGAGAAAACCCTGCCCCAGGGAAGCGGAACCGATGGCCCGGCCTTCACCCAGAATCTGGGTAATGCGTGGCGTCACGCTGGTGGCGAGCTCGCTGAGCTGGCGCATGTCGCTTTGATTGTCGCGGCTCAGCCCCGCCTGGCTGGTGATAATCTGGCTGAAAATCTGCGCGCTGCCCAGCAACTTGGCGGTCAAGGCACTTTTGCTTTGCAGGGATTTTTCCGTTTGTTGTGCCTTGAACGCCGCGATCATTTCATCGCGCTTGCCGTCGAACACAGCGATTAGTTCCGGGTCGGTGGTCATCGCCGTCAACGCTTGCATGCGCGTCAGCACGCCTTGCTCCAGTGTGATGATCTGCGACTCGAGATTCCCCGCCTTGCCCGACTGACCGAGGGCGACGTTGATCTGCACCAGGTTGTTCAGGGTCTCCAGGTCGCGCCTTAGCTCCACACTGTGGCCCAGCAGATCGAGGCTCTGCAGCTCGATGCGAGTGCCCTGGAATTCGCGATACGAATCACGGACCAGGTAGAAGTTGGTCACCAGCATCGGCACCAGGAACAGGACACTGATCAGGCTGAACTTCATGCCGAAGCTCAAGCGGTTCATCAGCGCGACAGCGGGATAGAGCAAGCTCTTCACTGGATGTCTCCCTTGGATTTCTTATTTTTATTGGCGGGCGCAGCCGGGCAGCAGATAGCCACTATTGGGCGCTATCTGTATATAACTCAAATTGGGGGAGGGTTTTGTAACATAAGGTTAACGGAAAAAGATCGCAGCCTGCGGCAGCTCCTGCACAGATCGACTGTAGGAGAT
>DATMUG010000155.1:0-3405 GCA_035563915.1 Pseudomonas sp.
GAAAGGCCGGGGGCGTTTTTGTTTGTCTGGGGTTTGTGTGTTGTTTGTGCTGGCCTCTTCGCGAGCAAGCCCGCTCCCACAGTCGACCGAGCTGTCCAGGTGGGCACGGTCTAATGTGGGAGCGGGCTTGCTCGCGAAGGCGGCCGATCAGCCGCCAAAAAGTCAGAACTTATCGAGGGTCCGACGACCGCCGGTCTCGCGCTCCACTTCCTTGGGCTTGTACGCACAATACCCCGGGCGCGGCCCGATTTTCGGGTGGTTGCGGCAGGTGTCGGGGCGCTTTTCATAAATAGTGCACAGACGGCTCTTACGATCCAGGTAGTAGCAATCGTTGTTGCTCATGCGCTGGAGGGTGAAGATGCCCGATTTCTGATTGAAGCGCTCGACCAGCCCTTCCTTCTGCAGGCGCTTGGCGATGTTCTTCGGCGGCTCACCCAGCTCGAACTCGTCAACCACACCGATACGGACCAGGTCCTTGATCTTGACCTCCACCGGCAAGGTGCAGCAGCTGGAGATGCACGAACCACACATCGGGGCCGAATATTTGGCCCAGGTCTCGAGACGGTCAATCTCGGCTGCGGCGATCAGGGTGGGCTTCATCATTGGTTGTTACCAGGCGTGTGCATCAGGGCGCGCGATCATACCGGGACTGGTGGATTTTTGAACAACCTTTCGCCAGTTTTTTTTCAGCGCCGGCCGATAACGGGGGGCAAACCGGCACAACACCTGCATTGAATCAGCCACACGACAATCAATTGCCGGACCGTTCGCACAAACAGGAAAAACTGCCGAACCAGAGCCTCTACCGCCTGTCAGACCGTCTAGGCTCAGACAACTCAAAGCTCGCTCGAGGTCCAATCGATGACTCAAGAACCACTTGTTCGCGAAGCAGAGGTGGCCGCATTCCGCGACGCCGTCTTGACCAAACTCACCTATGCGGTGGGCAAAGACCCGGATCACGCCTTCGACCATGACTGGTTCGAAGCCATTGCGCTGGCAGCGCGCGACCACATGGTCGAGCACTGGATGGACCACACGCGACAGATCTACCGCAAAGGTCAGAAGCGCGTTTACTACCTCTCCCTGGAATTCCTCATCGGCCGGCTGCTTTACGACAGCCTGAGCAACCTCGGCCTGCTGGACGTGGCGCGCGAGGCGCTGACGGAGCTGGGCGTCGACCTGGAACGCATCCGCCTGCTGGAGCCCGACGCGGCACTGGGTAACGGCGGCCTCGGTCGTCTGGCGGCGTGCTTCATGGAAAGCATGTCGACCCTGGGCATCGCCGGCCACGGCTACGGCATTCGTTACGAACACGGCCTGTTCCGTCAGGCGATTGTCGACGGCTGGCAGCAGGAGCAGACCGAACACTGGCTGGATTTCGGCAACCCCTGGGAGTTCGAGCGTCCCGAGGTGGTCTACCCGATCGGCTTTGGCGGCAGCGTCGAGACCGTGACCGATAGCGAGGGCAAGACTAAGCAGGTCTGGCACCCGGCGGAAACCGTTCGGGCCATTGCCTACGACACCCCGGTGGTCGGCTGGCGCGGGGCGAGCGTCAACACCCTGCGCTTGTGGCGGGCCCGGGCCATGGAAGATTTGCACCTGGAACGCTTCAACGCCGGCGACCACTTGGGGGCGGTGGCCGAAGTGGCCCGGGCCGAAAGCATTTCCCGTGTGCTTTATCCCGCGGACAGCACCGAAGCCGGCCAGGAACTGCGCCTGCGTCAGGAATACTTCTTCGTTGCCGCCTCCCTGCAGGACTTGCTGCGCCGCCATCGCAACATGCACACCTCGGTGCTGACCCTGGGCGATCATGCGGCGATCCAGCTCAACGACACCCACCCCTCGATTGCCGTCGCCGAGCTGATGCGTCAGTTGGTCGACGTGTATGACGTGGCCTGGGACGCGGCCTGGCAGGTCACGGTCGATACGTTGTCCTACACCAACCACACCTTGCTGCCCGAGGCGCTGGAAACCTGGCCGGTGGGCCTGATGGAGCGCATGCTGCCACGGCACATGCAGATCATTTACCTGATCAACGCCCAGCACATCGATTCGCTGCGGGCCAAAGGTATTCACGATTTTGACGTACTGCGCGCGGTGTCGTTGATCGAAGAGGACAATGGTCGCCGCGTGCGCATGGGCAACCTGGCGTTCCTCGGCTCCCACAGCGTCAACGGCGTGTCCGGGTTGCATACCCAGCTGATGCGCAAAACGGTGTTCTCCGAGCTGCACAAGCTCTACCCGGAGCGGATCAACAACAAGACCAACGGAATCACCTTCCGCCGCTGGCTGTTCCAGTCCAACCAGGAATTGACCTCGATGCTGGTCGATTCCCTCGGCCCGCAGGTGCTGGACAATCCCGAGGAATGCCTGCTCGGCCTGGAGCCGTTCGCCGAGAAGACCGCATTTCGCAAGGCCTTCGCCGAGCAGCGCCTGCACAGCAAGAAAGCCCTGGCGTACATCATTCATGAACGACTGGGGGTAGCGGTCAACCCGGCGGCGATGTTCGACGTGCAGGTCAAGCGGATCCACGAGTACAAGCGTCAACTGCTCAACCTGATGCACACCGTGGCGTTGTACCAGGCGATTCGCGCCGAACCGGAAATCGACTGGGTGCCGAGGGTGAAAATCTTCGCTGGCAAGGCGGCGGCCAGTTATCACCAGGCCAAGCTGATCATCAAGCTGACCAACGACATCGCCCGGGTGGTGAACAACGACCCGACCGTGCGCGGCTTGCTCAAAGTGGTGTTCCTGCCCAACTACAACGTCAGTCTGGCGGAAAGCATCATTCCGGCGGCGGACTTGTCCGAGCAGATCTCCACCGCCGGTTTCGAGGCGTCAGGTACCAGCAACATGAAGTTCGGCCTGAACGGCGCGCTGACCATCGGCACGCTGGACGGCGCCAACGTGGAAATGTGCGATCGCATCGGTGCCGAGCACATGTTCATCTTTGGTCTCAGCGCCCAGCAGGTGGAAGCGCGCAAGCAGAACCACGAGTTCAGCGCGGTGCCGGACATTGCCGCCTCCCATCGACTCAACGATGTGCTGCAAGCGATTCGCGGCGGGGTGTTCTCGCCGGATGATCCGTCGCGTTATGCCGGGCTGATCGACTCGCTGGTGGACTACGACCGTTTCTTTGTCTGCGCCGATTTCGATGCCTACTGGAATGCGCAGATGCGGGTCGAAGCTCACTGGCACGATTCTCAGCAATGGTGGCGTTCAGCGGTGTTGAACACGGCGCGGATGGGGTGGTTCTCGTCGGACCGCACGATTCGCGAGTACGCCACGGATATCTGGAAGGCTCTGGGGTAACGTCCAGGCGGGCTTGATCGATATACTCAGCATCAACTCGATCCTTGTGGGAGCGGGCTTGCTCGCGAAAGCGGAGTGTCAGTCACCAAAAAT
>DATMUG010000156.1:0-9487 GCA_035563915.1 Pseudomonas sp.
CGTTTTTTACCACCAAGGGCAAAGGCTTCGGCCTGGGCCTGTTTTTGAGCAAGGCCAGCGTGACACGCGCCGGCGGCTCAGTGAAACTCTATAGTCATGAGGAAGGCGGCACGCTCACCGAGCTGCGCCTGCCCCACGGCGCCCGAGGAGACGAACATGAGTGACGACATCCAGGTTGAAGGCGAAGAGCTGCCGCATTTGCTGCTGGTCGACGACGACGCGACCTTTACCCGGGTCATGGCCCGGGCCATGGCTCGCCGCGGCTTTCGCGTCAGTACCGCCAGTTCCGCCGAGGAAGGCCTGACCCTGGCCCAGGGCGACCTGCCGGACTACGCCGCGCTGGACCTGAAAATGGATGGCGATTCGGGTCTGGTGCTGCTGCCCAAGCTGCTGGAAATGGATCCGGAAATGCGCGTGGTGATCCTCACCGGTTATTCGAGCATTGCCACCGCCGTGGAAGCGATCAAGCGCGGTGCCTGCAACTATCTGTGCAAGCCGGCCGACGCCGACGACGTACTGGCCGCCCTGTTGTCCGAACACGCCGACCTCGACAGCCTGGTGCCGGAAAACCCGATGTCTGTGGACCGTTTGCAGTGGGAGCATATTCAGCGCGTTCTGACCGAGCACGAAGGCAACATTTCCGCCACCGCCCGCGCCCTGGGCATGCACCGCCGAACGCTGCAGCGCAAACTGCAGAAGCGTCCCGTTCGTCGCTGAACCTGCGCTGAACGGATGCGGGTCGTTCCTCGCGACAATCCGAACCGATCATCTATGATCGGTTCGTGCCTGTACTTTTTCTTATCGAGCCTTATCCATGAATCAGAACGCTGAATATTCCGCGGTCAACGATGCTGTGCGCGGGCAGTTTTTCCGAAAAATATGGGCGATGACCACGCCTTACTGGCGCAGCGAGGAGAAGGGCAAGGCCTGGACATTGCTGATTGCGGTCATTGCGCTGTCGCTGATCAGCGTCGGGATCTCGGTTTGGTTCAACACCTGGTACAAGGATTTCTACAACGCCCTGCAAAAGAAGGACGAAGCGGCGTTCTGGCAGTTGATTCTGTATTTCTGTGCGATTGCGGCGGTCGCGATTGTCGGTGCGGTGTACCGGCTCTATCTGACGCAAATGCTGACGATCCGCTGGCGGGCGTGGCTCACCGAGAAGTATTTTTCTCGATGGCTGGCCGACAAGAATTACTACCGGCTGGAGCAGGGCGGCTATACCGATAACCCGGACCAACGGATTTCCGAAGACCTCAATAACTTCACCTCGAACACGCTGGAGTTGGGCATCGGTCTGCTGCGCAACATTGTCAGTCTGGTGTCGTTCTCGATCATTCTGTGGGGCGTATCAGGCAGTATCGAAGTCTGGGGTTTTACCATTCCCGGTTACATGTTCTGGTGTGTACTGGTGTATGCCGTGGTGGGCAGCTGGCTGACGCATCTGATCGGTCGTCGCTTGATTGGCCTGAACAACCAACAACAACGCTTCGAAGCGGACCTGCGTTTCTCCATGGTGCGGATTCGCGAGAATGCCGAAAGCATCGCGCTGTACAACGGCGAGCCGAATGAACATCGTCGCCTGAGCAGTCGCTTCGGTATGGTCTGGCATAACTTCTGGGACATCATGAAGGTGTCCAAGCGCCTGACATTCTTCACGGCCGGTTACAGCCAGGCCGCCATCATTTTCCCATTCATCGTCGCTTCGCCGCGTTACCTGTCCGGCAAGATCGAATTGGGCGAGCTGATGCAGATCAGCTCGGCGTTCGGCAACGTGCAGGAGAGTTTCAGCTGGTTCATCAGTGCCTATCAGAGCCTGGCGTCCTGGCGTGCCACCTGTGACCGTCTGCTGAGCTTCCGCCAGGCCATGACCGACAATGAAGAACGCGCGCCGGCCATTGACGTGCAGAATCAGGGTGATGCGTTGAAAGTGCACAATCTCGGCCTCGATCTTGCGGATGGTCGTCACTTGTTGACCAATGCCGAAATGACCGTGGAAGAGGGCGAGCGGGTCATGCTCAGCGGGCGTTCCGGTAGCGGCAAATCAACCCTGCTGCGAGCGATGGGTCACCTGTGGCCGACAGGGCACGGCAGCATTCGCCTGCCGGCGGCGCGCTACCTGTTCCTGCCGCAAAAGCCTTACCTGCCGATTGGCACGCTGCGTGAGGCGTTGAGTTATCCACAAGCCGGCGATACCTATACCAACGAGCGCTATGTGCACGTTCTGGAAACCTGCCGTTTGCCACATCTGGTGGCACGTCTCGATGAAGCCAATCACTGGCAGCGCATGCTCTCGCCGGGTGAGCAGCAACGTCTGGCCTTCGCTCGTGCGCTGTTGTACGCGCCGCAGTGGCTGTACATGGACGAAGCGACCTCAGCGATGGACGAGGAAGACGAAGCGTCGCTGTATCAGGCGCTGATCGACGAGCTGCCGGGGTTGAGTATCGTCAGCGTCGGCCATCGCAGCAGCCTCAAGCGTTTCCATCCACGGCATGTGCGTATCGACAATGGCCATCTGGTGGACCAGACCGTGACTGCCTGACGTCCCCTCTTGCAGGAGCGAGCGTGCTCGCGATGGACTTGAAAGCGCCGCGTTGATTCAGGACGCGCGCGTTATCGTTACCCTCCATCGCAAGCAAGCTCGCTCCTACAAAAGGGGTGGTGGTGATCGTACAACCGCGTTGAGCTATGATGCGGTTTCAGCCGAAATTTTCGAGACAGATGTACACCATGGAAAACCCGAACGACGCACCACGCCTCCCTCGCAAGCGCCGCAGCCTCGCTCAGGAACTGGTGACGGTGCTGTCCGAGCAGATCCGCGACGGTCACCTCAAGCGTGGCGACAAGTTACCGACCGAGTCGGCGATCATGGATGCCCACGGCGTCAGCCGCACCGTGGTGCGCGAAGCGATTTCCCGATTGCAGGCGGCCGGCCAGGTGGAAACCCGTCACGGCATCGGCACCTTCGTGCTCGACACGCCGAGCCCGAGCGGTTTTCGCATCGACCCGGCCACGGTGGTCACGCTGCGTGATGTGCTGGCGGTTCTGGAATTGCGCATCAGTCTCGAAACGGAATCGGCGGGCCTGGCCGCGCAACGCCGCACTCCCGAACAGCTTGGCCTGATGCGCGCGGCACTGGATGCGCTGAACGAAAGTGTCGCCCACGCCAGCGATGCCGTGGCCTCGGACTTCCAGTTCCACCTGCAGATTGCCCTGGCGACAGGCAACCGCTATTTCACCGACATCATGACCCACCTGGGTACCAGCATCATCCCGCGTACCCGTCTCAACTCCGCGCGTCTGGCCCATGACGATCAGCAGCACTACATGAATCGCCTGAGCCGCGAGCACGAAGAAATCTACGAAGCCATCGCCCGCCAGGACTCCGACGCCGCCCGCGCCGCGATGCGCCTGCACCTGACCAACAGCCGCGAGCGCTTGCGTCATGCCCATGAAGAGGCGGAGGCGCAGCGGGGGTAGGTGGACTGATCCAATTGGTTTTTCGCCTGACAGATAGCCTTCGCGAGCAAGCCCGCTCCCACAATGTGATCTCCAGCGAACACAAATTTTGTGAGCGCCAAAGCCCAAATGTGGGGGCGGGCTTGCTCGCGAAGAGGCCATAAGTCATTCCGTAAATCCGTCAGTCACTCCTCGGTTCTGCACGCTCAATCTTCCGACAACGTATCTCTACCAAACCGTTGATCGCGCAACCTTGTGCCATTCACTCCCCATGAATGCCCTGTAAACACAGGCTTTCGATCCTTCTTGTCCAACAATTTTCACCCATGACGATGAAATGCAGTTGACGGTTGTATTTTAAGTTGTACGATGACCTACAACTTCAGCGTCGGGCTGAACGGTCTCAACACACATACGTCGCAACCCAGGGTGTTCGAACAATGAATCCACAAGAACTTAAGTCCATCCTCTCTGCCGGTCTGTTGTCTTTCCCGGTTACCGATTTCAATGCTCAGGGCGATTTCAACCGCGCTGGGTACATCAAGCGTCTGGAGTGGCTGGCTCCGTACGGTGCTTCGGCGCTGTTCGCCGCGGGCGGCACCGGTGAGTTCTTCTCCCTGGCGGCCAGCGAGTACTCGGAAATCATCAAGACTGCGGTCGACACCTGCGCAAGCAGTGTGCCGATTCTGGCCGGTGTCGGTGGTTCGACCCGCCAGGCCATCGAGTACGCTCAGGAAGCCGAGCGTCTGGGTGCCAAAGGTCTGTTGCTGCTGCCGCACTACCTGACCGAAGCCAGTCAAGACGGCGTTGCCGCCCACGTTGAAGCCGTGTGCAAATCGGTCAACATCGGCGTCGTGGTATACAACCGCAATGTCTGCCGCCTGAACGCGCCGCTGCTGGAACGTCTGGCCGAGCGCTGCCCGAACCTGATCGGTTACAAGGACGGTCTGGGCGATATCGAACTGATGGTGTCGATCCGCCGCCGTCTCGGCGATCGCTTCACCTACCTGGGCGGTTTGCCGACCGCTGAAGTCTACGCCGCGGCCTACAAGGCGCTGGGCGTGCCGGTCTACTCCTCGGCGGTGTTCAACTTCATCCCGAAAACCGCAATGGATTTCTACCACGCCATCGCCCGCGACGATCACGGCACCGTGGCCAAGATCATCGACGACTTCTTCCTGCCATACCTGGACATCCGTAACCGCAAGGCCGGCTACGCCGTGAGCATCGTCAAGGCCGGGGCAAAAATTGCCGGCTACGACGCAGGCCCCGTGCGTGCACCACTGACCGACCTGACCGGCGAAGAGTACGAAATGCTCGCCGCGCTGATCGACAAGCAGGGCGCGCAGTAACACATCCGATTTAACGAGGCCGCTGAGTATTCAGCGGCCTTTTGCGTGAAGTCTTTTTGTTTCGAGGGCAGTCCCGTGACAAATGCAAAGCGTTACGACAACTACATCAACGGCGAGTGGGTTGCCGGTGCCGATTACTCGGCCAACATCAACCCGTCGGAACTGAGCGACAACATCGGCGATTACGCCAAGGCTGACCTGGCTCAGGTCAACGCCGCTATCGACGCCGCCCGCGCCGCCTTTCCGGCCTGGTCCACATCCGGCATCCAGGCGCGTCACGATGCGCTGGATAAAGTCGGTACTGAAATCCTCGCCCGTCGCGACGAACTCGGCACCCTGCTGGCCCGGGAAGAGGGCAAGACCCTGCCTGAAGCCATCGGCGAAGTGACCCGCGCCGGCAACATCTTCAAGTTTTTCGCCGGTGAATGCCTGCGTCTGTCGGGCGATTACGTGCCGTCGGTGCGCCCGGGCGTCAACGTCGAAGTCACTCGCGAAGCCCTGGGCGTGGTCGGCTTGATCACACCGTGGAACTTCCCGATTGCCATTCCTTCGTGGAAAATCGCCCCGGCCCTGGCCTACGGCAACTGCGTAGTGCTCAAGCCGGCGGATCTGGTGCCGGGCTGTGCCTGGGCCCTGGCGGAAATCATCTCCCGCGCAGGTTTCCCGGCTGGCGTGTTCAACCTGGTGATGGGCAGCGGTCGCGTAGTTGGCGAAGCGCTGGTCAACAGCCCGAAAGTCGACGGCATCAGCTTCACCGGTTCCGTGGGCGTGGGTCGTCAGATCGCAGTCAGCTGCGTATCGCGCCAGGCCAAGGTCCAGCTGGAAATGGGCGGCAAAAACCCGCAGATCATTCTTGACGATGCCGACCTCAAGCAAGCGGTCGAGCTGTCGGTGCAGAGCGCGTTCTACTCCACCGGACAGCGTTGCACCGCTTCGAGCCGACTGATCGTCACCGCCGGGATTCACGACAAATTCGTCGAAGCCATGGCCGAGCGCATGAAGTCGATCAAGGTCGGCCACGCGTTGAACGCCGGCACCGATATCGGTCCGGTGGTTTCGCAAGCTCAGCTTGAACAGGACATGAAGTACATCGACATCGGCCAGTCCGAAGGCGCGCGCCTGGTGAGTGGTGGTGGCCTGGTGACTTGCGACACCGAGGGTTACTTCCTGGCGCCCACGCTGTTTGCCGACAGCGAAGCGTCGATGCGCATCAGCCGCGAAGAGATTTTTGGCCCGGTGGCCAACATCGTCCGCGTGGCCGATTACGAGGCTGCCCTGGCCATGGCCAACGACACCGAATTCGGTCTGTCGGCGGGCATCGCCACCACGTCCCTGAAGTACGCCAACCACTTCAAGCGACACTCCCAGGCCGGGATGGTGATGGTCAACTTGCCGACCGCCGGCGTGGATTACCACGTTCCGTTCGGCGGGCGTAAAGGTTCATCCTATGGATCACGTGAGCAAGGCCGCTATGCGCAAGAGTTCTACACCGTCGTAAAAACTGCCTACATCGGCTCCTGAGACACCGCGATACCCCTGTAGGAGCTGCCGAAGGCTGCGATCTTTGCTTTTGAAAATCAAAAGATCGCAGCCTCGTTTCACTCGACAGCTCCTACAGGGGGTCCGACAGATTCACCCCGCATAAAAATAATCAGTGGGAGTACATCTACATGCAATCGACCCAAAAGCCGACTCACGTCCGCTACTTGATTCTGCTCATGCTGTTTTTGGTGACCACGATCAACTACGCCGACCGGGCGACCATCGCAATCGCCGGCTCCAGCCTGCAAAAAGACCTCGGCATCGACGCGGTCACCCTCGGTTATATCTTCTCCGCATTCGGTTGGGCCTACGTGGCCGGGCAAATCCCCGGTGGCTGGCTGCTGGACCGTTTCGGTTCGAAAAAAATCTATGCCCTGAGCATCTTCACCTGGTCGCTGTTCACCGTGCTGCAAGGCTTCGTCGGTGAGTTCGGCATGTCCACGGCGGTGGTTGCGCTGTTCATGCTGCGCTTTCTGGTGGGCCTGGCCGAAGCGCCATCCTTCCCTGGCAATGCGCGCATCGTGGCGGCCTGGTTTCCCACCGCTGAACGCGGTACCGCCTCGGCGATCTTCAACTCGGCGCAATACTTTGCCACCGTGCTGTTCGCTCCGCTGATGGGCTGGATCGTCTACTCGTTCGGCTGGAGCCACGTGTTCATCGTCATGGGCATCCTGGGCATCGTTTTCTCGCTGATCTGGCTGAAGGTGATCTACAGCCCGCGCGAGCACCCGATGATCAACGACGCCGAGTTCAAGCACATCGCCGATAACGGCGGCATGGTCGACATGGATCAGGCCAAGGGCAAGAAGACCGACGGTCCGAAGTGGGACTACATCCGCCAATTGCTGACCAACCGCATGATGCTCGGCGTGTACCTGGGTCAGTACTGCATCAACGGCATCACTTACTTCTTCCTGACCTGGTTCCCGGTTTACCTGGTGCAGGAGCGTGGCATGACCATTCTCAAGGCGGGTTTCATCGCTTCGTTGCCGGCGATCTGCGGCTTTATCGGCGGTGTGCTCGGCGGGGTGATTTCCGACTACTTGCTGCGCAAGGGCCATTCCCTGACTTTCGCCCGCAAGGCGCCGATCATCGCCGGCCTGCTGGTGTCCAGCAGCATCGTGGCCTGCAACTACGTGGACATCGAATGGATGGTAGTGGGCTTCATGGCCCTGGCATTCTTCGGCAAAGGCGTGGGTGCGCTGGGTTGGGCGGTGGTGTCCGACACTTCGCCGAAACAGATCGCCGGTCTGAGCGGTGGCCTGTTCAACACCTTCGGCAACCTGGCATCGATCACCACGCCGATCGTCATCGGCTACATCATCAGCTCCACCGGCTCGTTCAAATGGGCGCTGGTGTTTGTCGGTTGCAACGCACTGGTTGCGGTGTTCAGCTATCTGGTCATCGTCGGTCCGATCAAGCGCGTGGTGCTCAAGGAGCCACCGGTCAACGGTCCTGAAACCCACAACAAATTGTCTCAAGCGCATTCCTGAGGAGCGGCGTTATGCAGTTGATTGAACATTCCGACTCGCCACGCTACATCCGCCTGCACGAGCGGGACAATGTCGTGATCGTGGTCAACGATCAGGGCGTACCGGCGGGTACCGCGTTTGCCGATGGCCTGGTTACAGTGGACTTCGTCCCACAGAGCCACAAGGTCACCCTGGAAGACATTCCCGAGGGCGGCCAGGTGATTCGCTACGGCCAGGTCATTGGTTATGCGTTGCAGCCGATTCCGCGCGGCAGCTGGGTCAAGGAAGATCAACTGCGTATGCCCACCGCGCCACCCCTGGACAGCCTGCCGCTGTCCACCGAGGTGCCGGACGCGCAGGCACCGCTGGAAGGGTTTACCTTCGAGGGTTATCGCAATGCCGACGGCACCGTTGGCACGCGCAATATTCTTGGTATTACCACTACGGTGCAGTGCGTGACCGGAGTGCTGGACCACGCGGTCAAGCGCATCAAGGACGAACTGCTGCCCAAGTACCCGCACGTCGATGACGTAGTGGCGCTGACCCACAGCTATGGCTGTGGCGTGGCGATTACCGCCACCGACGCCTACATCCCGATTCGTACCGTGCGCAACCTGGCGCGCAACCCGAACCTGGGGGGCGAGGCACTGGTGATCAGTCTCGGCTGCGAGAAATTGCAGGCCGGGCAGGTGATGCACGAGGACGATGCGTCGGTTGATTTGAGCGAGCCGTGGTTGTATCGGCTGCAGGATTCCAGCCACGGGTTTACCGAGATGATCGAACAGATCATGGAGCTGGCTGAAACCCGTCTGAAGAAGCTCGATCAACGCCGTCGGGAAACCGTGCCGGCGTCCGAGTTGATCCTCGGCATGCAGTGCGGCGGTAGCGATGCGTTTTCCGGCATCACTGCCAACCCGGCCCTGGGCTATGCCTCGGACCTGTTGTTGCGGGCCGGTGCGACGGTGATGTTTTCTGAAGTCACCGAAGTGCGTGACGCGATCTACTTGCTGACGTCCCGGGCGAAAACCGAAGCGGTGGCGCAGGAGCTGGTGCGGGAAATGGACTGGTACGACCGTTACCTGGCCAAAGGCGAGGCCGATCGCAGCGCCAACACCACGCCGGGCAACAAGAAGGGCGGGTTGTCGAACATTGTCGAGAAGTCCCTGGGTTCTATCGTCAAATCCGGCAGCAGTGCGATCACCGGGGTGCTTGGCCCTGGCGAGCGCTTCAAGGAGAAAGGCCTGATCTTCTGCGCGACCCCGGCCAGCGATTTTGTCTGCGGGACCTTGCAGTTGGCGGCGGGGATGAACCTGCATGTGTTCACGACCGGTCGCGGCACGCCTTACGGGCTGGCGATGGCGCCGGTGGTGAAGGTCTCGACCCGGACCGAACTGGCACAGCGCTGGCCGGATCTGATCGACATCGATGCCGGGCGCATCGCTACCGGTCGGGCATCCATCGAGGAGTTGGGCTGGGAGTTGTTCCACTACTACCTGGACGTGGCCAGCGGCAAACAGCAGACCTGGGCGGAGAAGCACAAGCTGCATAACGACATCACCCTGTTCAACCCGGCGCCGATTACCTGATCCTCTGGCGAGGGAGCTTGCTCCCGCTGGACTGCGCAGCAGTCCCATCTTTTGGGGCCGCTTCGCGACCCAGCGG
>DATMUG010000157.1:0-15723 GCA_035563915.1 Pseudomonas sp.
TCTCACTGGAACCTTGAGTTCCCTGAAGGGCCGTCGAAGACTACGACGTTGATAGGTTGGGTGTGTAAGCGCTGTGAGGCGTTGAGCTAACCAATACTAATTGCCCGTGAGGCTTGACCATATAACACCCAAGCAATTTGCGCTTAGAAAGCCAGATTGCGGTGTGTGAAGACGCAAGAACCGAAAGTTCGCACAACACACAGACTGTCACATACCCGATTCGCTGGAACGTCGTAAGACGTGTCAGCTCAAGAATTTCTTGACGACCATAGAGCATTGGAACCACCTGATCCCATCCCGAACTCAGAAGTGAAACGATGCATCGCCGATGGTAGTGTGGGGTTTCCCCATGTGAGAGTAGGTCATCGTCAAGATTAAATTCCAAAACCCCAATTGCGAAAGCAGTTGGGGTTTTGTCTTTCCAGGCAGCCAAAAGCCTCAAGCAAAAAGCTTCAACACATTCCCCATCGCATCATCGGCAAACGCCTGAACGAACGCCTCGAAGCCAGCTTCGGTGTCGCTCTGCACAGGTTCGGCGATGATGCTCCAGGTTGCGATGGATCGCTCCTGCCCAACAGCTTCAACCTGCATCGCCGCCCACAGATTGAGCACGCCCAAAGTGTTGTAGATCGTGGTCCAGGTCATGTTCATGGCCCGATCGTCGCGAGAGTTGAGTTGCTCAACTACCAGATTGCCATCCTTGAAAAACTTCTTGCGCAAGGACGACACACCTTCACCCGTCATCTCGATATGTGACAGCGCCGGAATGAAATGATGAAAGCCGGCAAAATTGCCCACCACAGCCCAAACCTTCGCGGCATCGGCAGGGACCTCCACCGAAGAGACGACATGACAGCCATTCGGATTCTTGATCAGGGTATCGGGTTTCAGATTGATCATGATTTTGCTCCATTGCGGGTTGTGATGAATCAGATGAAATTGATTTCCTTGAGGTAGTCGCAGCCACGCCGCAGCAGCGCCGCTGATTTTTCCGGGTAACGCGCACCCATCTGCCTCACGCCGGCTAGGGCGTTGTCGTGACCAATCATCGAAATGTCGCCGATGTCTTCCTCGAAGCCATTGAGGTAGAACCCCAGCACACCAAACAGCGCGTTATCGCTATCGACCCGGCCCAGTTGCTGCTGCCAGTCGGCGACGCTGACCAGAGAGAACTCCCGACCGGATTCACGAAAAGACGCCACATAGCGGTCCCAGCTCAGTGGTTCGGGGTTGTGCAGGTTGAACACCGCTTTTTCCGGCTGATAGCGGCTGGCATGGAATGCGATGAAGCGAGCGAGGAAGTCCACCGGCATCAAGTCGAAATTGAGCGCGAACTCCGGCACCTGGCCGAGCTGTATCGAACCCTTGAGCATCAGCATCAAACGGTTCTTGTGCGGCTGACACACACCCGTGAGGCTGTTGAAGCTAATGTTGCCCGGGCGATAGAGATTGACCCATACACCGCGCTCGCGGGCACGCTCAAGAATCCGTTCACCCACCCACTTCGACAGGTTGTAGCCATTCTTGATGTAGATCGGCGGAGTCTGTGCGGCGGGCAATTCGAGCACCTTGCCATCGCTGGCCTTCGTGCTGGAGGCCGAAAGCGTCGAGACAAAGTTGAAGATCTTTTTGCAGCGCCCTTCACACAATCGCAGACACTCGAAAATCGGCTCGACGTTATCCCGCGCCAGCGACTCGTAATCGAGCACGTGATTGACGTTGGCAGCGTTGTGCACCAGTGCGCCGAACTCACGATCCAGCTGCTCGTAAACCTCCTGTGCGAGCCCCAGGGACGGCTGAGTGATATCCGCCGCATAGACCCTTACCCGACTCAGGTCCAGATGTTCCAGTCGGTTCTCCCGCAGCGCCAGAGCAAAGCGCTCGGCAGCCGATTGCCCACTGCCGTCGCGAACCAGGCAAGCCACTTCGCTCGCGCCCCACGCCAACAGCGCCTCGACGATATGCACCCCGACAAAACTGTTGGCGCCGGTAACAATCACCTTGTGCACATCGCCCATGCGCCCAGCGGGCAATGGCTGGAGCTGAAGTTCGCGCGAGGCGTCAGCCAACGCCTGTTCGCTGAGCATTTCTTCTGCGCCGCAACCGCGGACCAATGTCGCCAGCTTCGCGATGGTGGGCAGTTCGATGAAGCGGTTGATTGAAATGCTGCGACCGAACTCCTCGCGCAATCGCAGCAACATGCGTGACAACAGGATCGAATGACCGCCGAGATTGAAAAAGCTTTCGTCGGTTGAAATATCACTCGCCGGCAACTCCAGCAACTCGGCCCATATCTCCAGCAACAGCGCTTCATCGGCATTGGCCGGCAGGCATCGCACGCTGCCCTCACTGCGGCTGACCGGCCATTCCAGCAATGCCTTGCGATCAACCTTGCCGTTGCTCGCATACGGCAGGCTCGCCAGCTCGGTCCATGCCCCAGGCTGCATGTAGTCCGGCAGATGCTGCGCCGCATGGGCCTGCAACGTCCCACGCGTGTCGCCAGGCCCGTCTACCCGAGGCTGGGCCAGGAAGGCCAGAATGCGTCGCTGGCTGTCGATCACCACCGCCACCTGACGATACAACTGGCTGTCGCGCAGACAGCGTTCGATCTCTTCCGGCTCGACTCGAAAGCCACGAATCTTCACCTGATTGTCCCGCCGCCCGCACAGTTCGATTCCGTCCGCCGTCCACTTCGCCATGTCCCCCGTGCGATAGGCTCTCAACTGCCGGCCACCCGGCAGATTCAGATGCAAATAGCGTTCGGCGGTCTGTTGTGGATTGTTCAAGTAACCCAGGCAAACCCCTGGCCCGACGATGTACAACTCGCCGACCGTCTGCTCGATCACCGGCACCAGATCCTCATCGAGAATCAACACCTGACTGTTGGCGATGGGTCCACCCAGAGCGCGATTGTGATCGCCGGGCTGCAACTGGCGCGCGGTGATCAGTACTGTGGCTTCAGTAGGGCCATAGAGGTTGTAGAGCTTGCCCTGGCGGGTCAGTTGTTCGATGACCCATGGCTCGCAGACATCACCTCCCGTCATCACATGGTCGAGGTCGCGCAGTTGCTCCAGCGGCAGAATGCTCAACAGCGCTGGAGGCAAAAACCCATGGCTCAGCCGTTGCTCACGGATCAGCTCCACCAGTTGCAGCGGGTCGCGACGTTGGTCCTCGTCAGGCACGACCAGCTCGGCGCCCTGCAACAGGGTTGGAAAAATGTCGATCAGCGATGAGTCGAAACCCAGGGAAGAAAACTGCAGCACCCGACTCTGCTCGCTCAGTTGCACATAATCGGCGTACCAGGCCGTGAAATGGGCGAGGTTGGCCTGACTGAGCAGCACGCCCTTGGGGTGGCCGGTGGTGCCCGAGGTGTAAAGCGCCATGCATGGCGCCTCGAGATCGGGACGATGGCGCATCAGCGGTTGATCGAGATTCACCCCCTCACTGTCGATGTCGGTGATGTCCAGGCCAGGCATGGCAGCCGCGAGTGGATGTTGTCCGTCATGCAGCAGCACCACTGCACCCGCGTCCGAAAGGATGTACTGCTCACGTTGCAGCGGATGGCTCGGCTCCAGCGGCAGATACACCGCGCCACAACCCAGGATCGCCAGAATCCCCGCATACAATGCGCTGCATTTGGGCAGGCAAATGCCCACCACCAACAGACCGTCCTGCTGATCAAGCAAGGGTTGCAAGCGCTGCTGGATAGCGAGGCTCAGGGCATGCAATTGGCCATAGTCGAGCGTGCTGCCGGCAACCTTGAGCGCCGGTCGCCGGGCGCACTGAATCAAACGCTGTTCAAGGCGCTCGATCATCGGCACCCGGGCCAGGGCCAGCAATCGAGGATCAGCCGTCGCGTTGCGCTGATGAACGAAGGCCAGGCTGTCGAGATACAGCAGGCTTTCAATCCTTTCGAAGTGAACGCCAGTGTTTGGTTCGGCGAGCCGCCAATACTCGGCGTCCCGCGAATAGCGACTGACCAGCAAGGCCACCTGATCCACCAGCTGCGCGACGGCGCGCAGGCGCAGTGCCTGTCCGTTACCCGAAGGCTCATCGGCTATTGGCACCGGAGGCAGCTGCCTGGAATCGACTGTGCACAACAGACCCAACGAAGGCAGGCCCGAAGCGCCGGGCAGGTCGATGCCCAATTGCAGCGTCAGGCGCGGGGCATCACTGAGCAGCCGCCAATCGAAACTGGCGTCATCGATCAAGAGGTCCGCGCTGACAGGCGCAGGTTCATCGAGCGTCGTCACCCGCCTCAGCCTATGTCCGTGTTGTTCCAGCTCCAGCTGCAGGTCGGTCAGGGCCTGGCTTCGTCCAATGAGCAGAATGTCGAGACGTCTCATGATGTACTCCTCGTCAAATCAGGTAGTCGCTCAAGGCGCTTTGCACGCACGGCGAATCGAGCAGCGAGCTGCTGCGAAAGAACCGCACGATGTTGGTCACCAACGGGTGGTGTCGATTGATCGGGAAGGCCAGCCCCGACACCTCGTTGCGCAGTGCATGGCGCGCCGCGTCGCTGATCGGCAAGGCGTTGATCAGGCGCAAATCGAAGGACTTCTGGATATCGTTGGTCAGGTAATGGCCGATGAACACCGGCAGAATCTGCGCGATGCACTGGCGGTCGTCTTCACCCGCGGTGTGCCAATAGATACGCACCATCCGCGACCAGAAGCCGGAGTGCCGACCTTCGTCGAGCAAGTGATCGGCCATCAGGCCCTTGATCGATTGCTTGACCGTGCAGTCCTTGGCGAACGCGGCGACGTCGCCGGTCACGGTGTTCTCCGCGATCGCCACGCAGATCAGTTCCACGGCACTGCGCAGGTGTGGTGGTGCCAGGTCGATGGCCGCCGGAATCGCCCGGCTCAATTCGATTTCACCCGGTAGCTCGATGGGCTCGATACCGGTCATGGCCACGGTCTGCTGCATGAAGTCCATGGCCACCAGCGCGTGGTAATCCTCATCGACCACCACGGTCATGGCGTCGTAGCGACAGGCAAACGGGAAGGCCAGGTCGAAGCGGTCCTTGGCGATACTGCGCGCCGTCTTGTCGACGATCTCGGTTTCGAAAATCACCACGTCGTTGATGAATTTGTACAGCGTCTGCACCAGCGCAAAATCACGCTGTTCGGGGCATTCGCGCAGGAAGGTTTCGCTGAGCACCAGCGGCTGGCGGCTCAAGGGGTAGATCAGTTTGTCGTCGTTCTCCAGCACACGACGGGGGCGAGTGCGGATGGTGGCATAACTCTCCCAGGCATCGGCGAACGACTGGTAGTCGGCGGCGTTCATACGTTCACCTCCGCAAGGGGCTCGCTCATGCTCAGGCGCAGGCCGTCCCACAGGGCAATGCGGCTTTCCACGGCGGCGAGGGCGCTGGCGTACACCTCTTCTTCACGCTTGGGGTCGTCACCAATCAACCGGGCCAGGAGTTTTTCCGCAGCAGGGCCGTGGTCCTGCGAGTCGACTTCAATGTGTCGCTCGAGGTAGTAGCGAAAGGTCGGGGCCTGCTCAATGCCGATGCCCCAGTCATCGAGAATGCGATGGAACATCTGCGGGATCACGCTCTCACGGCCATGCAGGAAGGCCGCCGCGACACTGTGCCCTGGCGCATGCAGCGCAGTGTGCAGGGTATGGCGCACGAAGCGCGCGGCGGCCGGATCAACCTCCACGCTTTGCAACGCCACGTCATAGCTCACGCCTTCGCGTTGCAGCGCCACGAAGCGCTCCACGGCGGCGGTACTGGCGCCGACTTCGCGCATGGCATCCAGATACAACTCGAAATGGCTGCAGTGACCCCGGGCCGGACGGTCATCGGACTCTTCGCCCAGCACAATTTCATTGATCAACCGTGCTGCCCGGGGATCACACGGTGGCAGCCAGGGCAGGTGCGTGCAGGTCAGCTCCTGTTGCAGGCGTTTGGTCAGCGACATGAAATCCCACACGGCAAATACATGGCTTTCCATGAAACGCTGTAACACCGACAGCGAATTGATTTCGGAGAAAATCGGGTGCGCGCTCAATTCAGCTTTTTTTTGCTCTAAACGATCTTTAGTTGCGCTCATGAATAAGTCCTTTAGTCATCGAAAGTTGTGTTCGAATGCTGTTTAGTCGCAGTCGAAAATTTTCTTTTGGCGAACAGATGCCTCAGCAGGATTGATGTGCATTGATGGCTGCAAGTTATGGCGTTATGTCTGTGGGCCGCACGCTGTGGCGGCGAAGGAAAAGTTAGTACACGGATTTAGTTCTGGGCAAGATATTTCGAATATATTTAAAAGTTTAACTTTTTAAACGACGATAACTTCCGATAAGACTTTTGATAAAAGTTTTATTGGTGTGTAGTTACTCCTTCCGACTTATGTAAGTCAGAATTTTTTATAAAGAGTGAATGCCTCACTCGAAGCAACTTTCCAGTGAAATTCGTTGGGGTGATATGAGGGGATGAAAGTGAGCCGAGGGTGACGTCGACGCTCAGCCATCCCGTGGCAAGACTCCTTCCGTTGGTTCCTGGTGTGGGGTCTGCGTCACTGCTGCAGGTGTCGCCCGTTCATGGCTCGTTTGTCGACCCAGGAATTAGCGTAATTCAAGGCAGCGGCAATCACCGAGGCATGCGCGTCGGTGGCGGAGGCAGGAGGGGAGAAAATGTAAGCGGGTGGTTCGCCGGACGGCTTTTCGTAGGAGCAAGCCTTGTTCCTACGAAAAACCGATGCTATTTCGGTATGTTTCTGCTTTGGGCCTCAGGGCTTTCCAGGTAGCGGGTAATGACCTCGACGCCTCGATTGAGGTGATGTGCCAGCAACTCCACCGAGGTATCAACGTCGCGACTTTCGGCGGCTCGCAACAATGCGCGGTGGTCTTCCTGGGACAGTTTGCCCAGCCCCATGGCCTCCAGGTTGAAACGCAGGAAACGTTCCTCCTCGTTCAATCCGTCCTCCACCAGTTTTAGCAGGCGTTTGTTGCCCGCCTTGCAGTACAGCGACATGTGGAAAAGACGATTGAGACGGCCCATTTCGGTGTAGTCGTGTTCCGTTTCCAGCTCGTCGATATAGCGGGCGGCCTGTTTCAGGTCCGCAGTGTCCAAGAGAGGGATCGAAAGGCGCAGGGCTTCGGATTCCAGCAGGATGCGCAGCGCATAGGTTTCCACGGCATCGCCCTGGACCAGGGGCGCCACCACCGCCCCTTTATGGGCCACCACGTTGAGCAATGACTGGGCTTCGAGCTGGCGCAGGGCTTCGCGCACGGGCATGCGGCTGACCCCGAACAGATCGGCCAGATCCTGTTGGCGCAGGGCAATGCCGCAAGGCAGGCGACCATCGAGAATTGCCGCACGCAAGGTCTCTTCAATGATTGAACGAGCCAAGTGCGCCGGAATCGGCCCGTCGACCTTGATGCTGCTGAGAGGGTTGGGCTTTTGTGTCACTACAACGCACCCTGATTGGCTGGTTTATTTTTGGATCCAACTGACACTAGTACCGCCTGACAACTTGTCAAACATGCCACACCGAGGTTTTCCCTAAGTCTAGTCCGCCGCGGGTGATCTCACAGTGCCATTGTTTTTTTAAGGGCTAACCTACACCATCAACCGACTTCCACCTGCCTTTTCCAGGGTGCCTCGCATTGGCTTTACCTTTCCCGATCACCCGGATATTGCGTGGGCTGTGTGGCGCCTTGCTGCTCGCTGGCGTCCTGCTGGGCGATGTGTTGGGCGATGCGCAGGTCGATTGGGATTTTTCCCTGATCAGCCGTCAAGCGCGGGCATTGTACGGGCCTTTGGGCGAAGGTCAGAAGCGTATTGATGATTGGCAACAGTTGTTGACCACTCACCCGTCAATCAGCGAGCTGGAACAGCTCGATCGGGTCAATCGATTCTTCAATCAGCGGGTGCGCTACGTCGAAGACACCGAACTGTGGCATCAGGTCGATTACTGGGAAACGCCCATCGAAGCCTTGTGGAAAGGCGCCGGTGATTGCGAAGACTACGCTATTGCCAAGTATTTCAGTTTGCGCCATCTCGGGGTGGCCAGTGAGAAGTTGCGCATCACCTACGTAAAGGCCTTGCGCTTGAATCGTGCACACATGGTGCTGACCTATTACGCCCGCCCGGATGCCATGCCGCTGGTGCTCGACAGCCTGACTGACAGTATTCAGCCGGCCAGCCAGCGTACGGACTTGCTGCCGGTCTACTCTTTCAACGCAGAAGGGTTGTGGTTGCCCGGTACCCAGGGCAACCAGAAGGTCAGTGACACCAAGCGCCTGTCACGTTGGCAGGATCTGCTGAAGAAAATGCAGGCCGAAGGATTTCCGGTCGAGACCACTCACTAGGAGCATGCCCACAGATGTCCTTGTTCAAACAGCTATTGATCGCAATCTGTCTGTTCCTGGTCGTCGCCTTCACCGGCAGCTTCATGGTCAGCCTGGAAAGCTCGCGCACCCAATACGTCAACCAGCTTCGCTCCCACGCCCAGGATGCGGCGACGGCACTGGCGCTGTCACTGACGCCGAACATCGATGATCCGGCGATGACCGAATTGCTGATCAGCTCGATTTTCGACAGCGGTTACTACGCGAGCATCCGGGTGGTCGATCTGTCCAATGGCAAGACGATGGTCGAACGCAGTGGCATCCCGGCCGATACCCATGTGCCGGATTGGTTCGTCCGGCTGATCGGTCTGGAGGCCGCCGGTGGCGATGCGATTGTCAGCCGCGGCTGGGAGCAGGCGGCGCGAGTCGAGGTGGTCAGCCACCCGATGTTCGCCTTGGCCAAGCTGTGGCAAAGCGCGCTGGGCAGCCTGGCCTGGCTGTTGATCTGCGGCGTGGTCAGCGCGGTGTTGGGGGCGCTGTTGCTGCGTCGACAACTCAAACCGCTCGACTACATGGTGCAACAATCCCACGCCATCGCCCGTCGAGAGTTTCTCAGCCTGCCGCAGCTGCCGCGTACGCCTGAGTTGCGACGCGTGGTCCAGGCGATGAACCAGATGGTCGAAAAGCTCAAGGCGCTGTTTCAGGAACAGGCCGAACGTAGTGAAAAACTGCGGGCCGAGTCCTATCAGGACAACCTGACGGGGCTCGCCAACCGGCGCTATTTCGAGATGCAATTGAACGCGCGGGTGAGTAATCCGGAACAGGCCAGCTCCGGTTACCTGATGTTGCTGCGGGTGCAGGATCTGGCGGGCCTCAACCAGCGTGTGGGCGGTCAGCGCACCGACGAATTGCTGCAGGCGGTGGCCGAGCAACTGTCCCGTGAATGCGCCCGTTATCCGGCCACGCAAAACCTGGTCACGCGTATCCGTGGCGGCGAATTTGCCGTGCTGGCGCCGGGCTTGATGCGCGAAGAAGCGCTGCAACTGGCGCAACACCTCGACACAGCGCTGGCCAGCCTCCATGCGACCGGCGCCACCGACGTGGCCTCGGTCGCCGCGATCGGCCTGGCACCCTATGTTCACGGTGACACACCGCAAGCGGTGCTCAGCCTGGCGGACCAGGCATTGGCCCAGGCCGAAGGCCAGGCGGATTCCCATTGGGTGTGCCTGGATCACAGCGCCTCGGTCGACGTCGGCGACGACCACCATGCCTGGCACAACCTGCTGGATCTGGCCCTCAATCAACGGCGTTTCCGGTTGTACTTCCAGCCCGTGGTGGCCAGTCAGGACACGCAACTGGTGCTGCATTACAAAGTGCTGTCACGGCTGATCGATGACCAGGGCCAGAGTGTTCCGGCAGGGCGCTTCCTGCCGTGGCTGCAACGCTTCGGCTGGACGGCGCGGCTCGACCGTCTGATGCTGGAGCTGGTGCTGGAGCAGATGGACGAACACGAAGCGTCGCTGGCGCTGAACCTGTCGTCGGCCACCCTGGGCGATCCGCAGGCGTTGAATGCGCTTCTCGAACTGCTGCGTTCACATTCCAATCTGGGGCCGCGCCTGACCCTGGAAATCGGCGAAGAGCAATTGCCGGAACAAGCCCTGCTGGAAGACCTGACGCGGCGTTTGCGCAACCTCGGGTTCTCATTGAGCCTGCAACGATTCGGTGGGCGCTTCAGCATGATCGGCAACCTGGCGCGGCTCGGTCTGGCGTACCTGAAGATCGACGGCAGCTACATCCGCGCGATCGACCAGGAGAGCGACAAACGCCTGTTCATCGAAGCCATCCAGCGCGCGGCCCATAGCATCGATTTGCCGTTGATTGCCGAGCAGGTTGAAACCGAGGGCGAGCTGGCGGTGATTCGGGAGATGGGGGTGTATGGGGTTCAGGGGCGGTTGGTGGGTGAGCCCAAGCCTTGGCAGTAGGTCTCAGAATTTGTGTCGCCGATCAATTCGCCTTCGCGAGCAAGCCCGCTCTCACATTGGACCGCAATCTCTCAGACAACGCGGTCAACTGTGGGAGCGGGCTTGCTCGCGAAGACGTCGGCACAGGCAATCATGTTGCTGGCTCAGATAAATCCCTCCTCATCATCATCGACCAAATGACTCAACCCCCCCAAAGCCTCCCGAGCCTGGCTACGGTCCATCAGCTTGGCCTGTGCGGGCGCCGGCAGGTCGGTGACCAGGATCACGCCTTTGCTGATCAGCACTTCGATCAAGTCGTCGAGTACCCGGATCATTTCCAGGTCGCTCTGCTTGAGTTGCTTGAGTTGTTTTATCTGCTTGAGCTGTTTGAGGCTGGTGGCCATGACTTCATTGGCGAACCAGGCCTGCAGGTCGGGGTGGTCGGCCGGCAGCGTTTCCGTGGACTCGGCGTAGGCTTCGGCTTCGACGCGCATCAGTTGCCCTTCTGTATTACGTTGCACGTAGAACATGGAACTTCCCTCGGAAGTGAACAGCGTCATGCTGTCAGCAGCATAGGCGAAATACGCCATATGGTTATTCACTAACGGTATTTAAATTCACGTTCTTATATCTATAAAGTTACACCCCTGCGTACCTGCCGACCAATCGGCGCGCCGCACGACACGAACCAACACGGGACCTCCGTGAGTTTCTGATCGACGCGCGCGCCCTTGAGCGTGCCGTGCGTGGGAGTGATTTATGTCAGCCGTTCCAGCATCGCCAGTCATTGCGCCACAACACTTTGAAATCCGCCCGTTCAGCGGTGCGGTGGGGGCCGAAATCATCGGCCTCGATTTGTCCCGCCCGATCAACGATCAGGATTTCGCGCGCATTCACCGCGCGCATCTGGACCACCACGTGGTGGTGTTCCGCGACCAGCGCATCACCCCCGAACAACAGATCGCCTTCAGCCGCCGTTTCGGCGTGTTGCAGATCCATGTGCTCAAGCAGTTTCTGCTGGCCGGGCACCCAGAAATCCTCATCGTTTCCAACATCGTCGAGAACGGCCAGAACATCGGCCTGGGCGATGCCGGAAAATTCTGGCACTCCGATCTTTCCTACAAGGAACTGCCGAGCCTGGGCTCGATGCTGCATGCCCAGGAGTTGCCGTCCGAAGGGGGCGACACCCTGTTCGCCGACATGCACAAAGCCTGGGACAGCCTGCCCGAGGCGCTGCGCAAGGCGGTCGAAGGTCGATCCGCGGCGCACTCCTACACGGCGCGTTACAGCGAGACCAAGTTCGAAGGCAACTGGCGCCCGACCCTGACCCCGGAACAACTCGCTCAGGTGGCAGAAGTCATTCATCCGGTGGTGCGCACGCACCCGGAAAACGGCCGCAAGGCGCTGTTCGTCAGCGAGGGTTTCACCACCCGCATCGTTGGCCTGCCGGAGGTCGAAAGCCAGCAGCTGCTGGCCGAGCTCTACGCCCACAGCGTGTTGCCGCAGAACATCTACCGCCATCAATGGCAGCCCCACGACCTGGTGTTCTGGGACAACCGTTCGCTGATCCACCTTGCCGCCGGCTGCCCCAGCCATCTGCGCCGCAAGCTGTATCGCACCACCATCCAGGGCGACGCGCCTTTCTGATTCGTCGGAGATTGATCATGTCCAAACGTCTTCCATTCGCACCGCTGGCCGCGGCCATCGGCCTGGGTTTCAGCCTGATCGCCGGCAGCCTGGTGGCGCCGACCGTGGCCCACGCCGAAGGTGAAATCCGCATCGCCGAACAGTTCGGCATTGTCTATCTGCTGCTCAACGTGGTGCGCGATCAAAACCTGATCGAGAAGTACGGCAAGCAGGAAGGCATCGACATCAAGGTCGACTGGACCCAGCTTTCCGGCGGCGCGGCGGTCAACGATGCGTTGCTCTCCGGCTCGATCGACATTGCCGGTGCCGGTGTCGGCCCGCTGCTGACCATCTGGGACCGCACCCACGGCAAGCAGAACGTCAAGGCCGTGGCGTCCCTGGGCAACTTCCCTTACTACCTGGTGAGCAATAATCCGAACGTCAAGACCATCGCCGACTTCACCGAGAAGGACCGCATTGCGGTGCCGGCGGTGGGCGTTTCCGTACAGTCGCGCTTCTTGCAATACGCAGCGGCCAAGCAGTGGGGCGACAAGGAATTCAATCGCCTCGACAAGTACACCATCGCCGTTCCACACCCGGATGCCACGGCAGCGCTGGTCGCTGGCGGCACCGAGTTGACCGGGCACTTCTCCAACCCACCGTTCCAGGATCAGGCCCTGGAAAACAAGAACGTGCACGTGGTGCTCAACACCTACGACCTGCTCGGCCCGAACTCGCCGACGGTGCTGTTCGCCACGGAAAAATTCCGCAACGAGAACCCGAAAACCTACAAGGCCTTCGTCGAGGCCCTGACGGAAGCGGCGCAATTTGCGCAGAACGACAAAGGCGCGGCAGCGGACACTTACATCCGCGTCACCAAGGCGAAAATCGACCGCGCCGAGCTGCTGAAAATCATCGACAACCCGCAGTTCGAGTTCAGTGTCACGCCGAAAAATACCTACCCGCTGGCCGAGTTCCTCTACCGCGTGGGCGCGATCAAAAACAAACCGGATTCGTGGAAGGATTACTTCTTCCAGGATGCCAAGCCGCTGCAAGGGAGCTGATCGACATGAACGCCCCTTTGCAAGGCCACACGGTCAGCAAGCCGAGCGCAGCAGCCCAAGCGCTGCTGTCGGTCGATAACGTCAGCCTGGAATACCGCACGCCGCAGCGGGTGGTGCGGGCGACCCATCAAGTCAGTTTCGAGATCGACCCGGCGGACCGTTTTGTCCTGCTGGGCCCTTCCGGTTGCGGCAAGTCGACCCTGCTCAAAGCTGCCGCAGGATTCATCCAGCCCGTCGAGGGTGAGATCCGTCTGCAAGGCCAGCGCGTGGAGGCGCCGGGGCCGGACCGGATCGTGGTGTTCCAGGAATTCGATCAACTGCCACCGTGGAAAACCGTCAAACAGAACGTGATGTTTCCGTTGCTGGCCTCGAAAACCCTCAAGCGCAAAGAAGCCCAAGAGCGTGCCCTGCATTATCTGGAGAAGGTCGGCCTGGCCGCGTTTGCCGATGCCTATCCGCATACCTTGTCCGGGGGCATGAAGGCCCGTGTTGCCATCGCGCGAGCGTTGGCGATGCAGCCGAAAATCCTCCTGATGGACGAACCCTTCGCTGCCCTCGATGCGCTGACCCGACGCAAGATGCAGGAAGAATTGTTGCTGCTGTGGGAAGAGGTGCGCTTCACGTTGCTGTTCGTCACCCACTCCATCGAAGAAGCGCTGGTGGTGGGCAATCGCATTCTGCTGCTGTCGCCGCATCCGGGGCGGGTGAGGGCGGAAGTTCATAGTCATCAATACGATTTGCACAGCCTGGGTGGCGTGGCGTTTCAGGAGTCGGCGCGGCGTATTCACCGGTTGTTGTTCGATGAAGGCCAGTCGCCGGAAACCGAACGTGAACTGGATTTCACCGACATCCGCATCGCTTATTGAGCCAATTTTCGAGGAGGGCCCGATGAGCCATTTATCATCCCCGCGTGAAGCGTTCGAAACCGTTTTGCAGCCACTGACCAGTGTGCCGTTGGAGCGTGAGTTACCCCTTGGCCAGCGCCTGTGGCAACAGGGCTGGATTCGCAAAAGCCTGATCCTGATCCTGCTCGCCGTGCTCTGGGAAGCGGTCGCCCGTTATCAGAACAATGACTTGCTGCTGCCCAGCTTCCTGCAAACCGGCAGCGCGCTGTACGACGGCCTGCTCAGCGGTGAACTGCTGGGCAAGGTATGGATATCCCTGGTGGTGTTGCTCAAGGGCTACCTGATCGGCATCGTCCTGGCGTTCGGCCTGACCACCCTGGCGGTCTCGACCCAGTTCGGTCGCGACTTGCTCAGTACCCTGACCTCGATGTTCAACCCACTGCCCGCCATCGCACTGCTGCCGCTGGCGTTGCTGTGGTTCGGCCTGGGCCAGAACAGTCTGATTTTCGTACTGGTGCACTCGGTCCTCTGGGCGCTGGCGCTGAACACCTACGCCGGCTTCCTCGGCGTCTCCGAAACCCTGCGCATGGCCGGGCGTAACTACGGTCTCAAAGGCATGCGCTTCGTGCTGTTCATCCTCATCCCCGCGGCGCTGCCGTCGATCCTCGCCGGCCTGAAAATCGGCTGGGCGTTTGCCTGGCGTACCTTGATTGCGGCGGAACTGGTGTTCGGTGCGACCAGCGGCAAGGGCGGGTTGGGGTGGTACATCTTTCAAAATCGCAATGAGCTGTACACCGACAAGGTCTTTGCCGGGTTGGCGGTGGTGATTTTGATTGGGTTGTTGGTGGAGAACCTGGTGTTCGATTCGCTGGAGCGGGTGACGGTGAAGCGGTGGGGGATGCAGCGCTAAATTCTGTGCTGTTTGGTCTGGCCTCTTCGCGGGCAAGCCCGCTCCCACAATGATCGTTGGTGGATGCAGATTTTGTATTCGACAAAGAACCCTGTGGGAGCGGGCTTGCCCGCGAAGAGGTCGGAACAGCCAACGCATCACTCGAAGTATGTTTGCTAGCATTGCGTCTGAATCAATCCTGATCATGAACGAGTGCTCGCCATGCAACTTCCCGACATGAACCTTCTCATCGCCCTCGACGCCCTGCTCGACGAAGGCAGCGTCGTCGGCGCCGCGCGGCGGATGAACCTCAGCCCGGCGGCGATGAGCCGGACACTGACGCGTATCCGCGAGGCCATCGGCGATCCGATTCTGGTGCGCGCCGGGCGTGGTCTGGTGCCCACGCCCAAGGCGCTGGAATTGCGCGACCAGGTTCGGGATCTGGTCGAGCAGGCCGAGCAGTTGTTTCACTCGGCCCGTGTCGTGGACCTCGGCAGTTTGCGTCGGCGATTCAGCATCCGGGCCAATGATTTCTTCGTGGGCATCTATGGCGGCAAGCTGTTCGACACCCTGCAGCGTCAGGCGCCGCATTGCGAATTGCGTTTTGCACCTGAGGGCGATGGCGATGATGAGGCCCTGCGCGAGGGGCGTATCGATTTGAGCGTCAGCAATAATCGCCCGCTGATGCCGGAAGTGAAGGTACAGAACCTGTTTACCACGCAGTTTGTGGGCCTGGTGCGTGAGGATCATCCGCTGCTCGATGAAGAGATCACCCCCGAGCGGTTTGCCCGGTATGCCCATATCAGCATGTCCCGCCGCGGAATCGCTCGCGGGCCGATCGATTCGGCACTCAATGCCCTGGGGCTGGAGCGGCGGGTGGCGCTGATCGCGCCAAGCTTCCATGCGGCGATGTTCGCCCTGCCGGATACGGATCTGATTCTGCCAGTGCCCAGGGAAACGCTGTTGAGTGTTCGCCGGCTGGGCATTAAGTTGCGTTCGTTCACCTTGCCGATCCCTTTGCCGACGGTCGTGCTGAGCCA
>DATMUG010000158.1:0-16215 GCA_035563915.1 Pseudomonas sp.
GCGAAAGCGGAGTGTCAGTCGATAAAGATGTGCATGACCCCACCGCATTCGCGAGCAAGCCCGCTCCCACAGGGTTAATCGAGTTCTTCGAGGTATTGCAGGGCCAGATGTTCAGTCGCCACCTTTATCGGCGGCAACAAGTGCGGCGCCACCAGCATCATGATCTGGTAAACCACCAGCCTCACTTCACCTTCACGATCGAGAATGCGCTGGTAGTCCAGCGAAAACAGCAGGGTCATGGTGATCTGCTCCACCAGTTGGCCCAGGGCCTGGGTGTCGCTGACCAATTGCCCCTGAGCTTTCAGGCGCGCCAGCAACGTAGCCAGTGTGCGCTTGAGTGCATTGAGCAGGTTACGAATGCCCTTGGCCAGTTTCGGCAAGCGCCCGGCCAGGTTGGACAGGTCCTGGAACAGGAAGCGGTAGTGGGACAGGCGCTCGACGATCAGGTGCAGGAACAACCAGTAATCATCGGGGCCCAGCTCTGCGTCGAGGGGTGGGTCGAGCAGCGGCGTCAGTTCGGCCTGGAAGCGCTCGAACAACCCGAGAATCAGCGGCTCCTTGCCGTGGAAGTGGTAGTAGAGGTTGCCCGGGCTGATGCCCATTTCGTTGGCAACTTCCATGGTGGAGACGTTGGGCTCGCCCTTCTGATTGAACAACTGCAGGGCACATTCGAGGATGCGGTCGCGGGTTTTCATCCAGTCTTCTTAATGTCCATGCCAGGCCTGCCTCCAGTCCTGTAGGAGCGAGCTTGCTCCTACAGGGTGGAAGAATGGCTGTGGCCTTTTTAGATTTAGCGCACGAGCACGTAGGTGCCGGGTGCGGCTTCCATCGGTGGATAGTTCTGGTTGCCCAGGGTCATGAGGGTTTCTTTCTGCGCCCCCGAGCGCTCCTGAATCCAGCCCAGCCATTGCGTCCACCAACTGCCGTCGACCTGTTTGGCGTCGTAGTACCAGGCCCTTGGGTCGCTGCTCAGTTTGGCGCCCTCGACATAGTTGGCTTTGGGGTTGCCCGGCGGGTTGAGGATGCTCTGCACATGACCGCTGTTGGACAGCACGAAGCGGCGCTCGCCGCCCAGCAGAAGCGTCGAGCGATACACCGCGTCCCACGGCGTGATGTGGTCGTTGATGCCGGCGACACTGAAGCTGTCGACGGTGACTTTCTGCAAATCAATCGGCGTGCCGCACACTTCGAGGCCGCCCGGATGGCCCAGCGGGTTGTGCTTGAAGAAGTCCAGCAAGTCGCCATGCAGGGCCGCCGGCAGGCGCGTGGTGTCGTTGTTCCAGTAGAGGATGTCGAAGGCCGGCGGCTCCTTGCCCAACAGGTAGTTGTTGACGAAGTAGCTCCAGATCAAATCGTTGGGGCGCATCCAGGCGAAGACCTTGGCCATGTCCCGGCCGTCGAGCACGCCTTTCTGATAGGAGCGGCGCTTGGCGGCCTCCAGGGTCTGTTCGTCGGCGAACAGGGTGGCCGGCGTGTCCAGCTGGCTGTCGAGCAGGCTCACCAGGTAGGTGGCGCTCGATACCCGTCGCATCTGCCGCTTGGCCTGCAAATGGCCTTGCAGTGCGGCAATGGTCAGCCCGCCGGCACAGGCGCCCATCAGGTTGACCTCGCGCGCGCCGGTGATCGCCCGGCAAACATTCATCGCCTCTTCCACGGCCTCAACGTAGGTCGACAGGCCCCATTCACGGTGACGAACATCGGGGTTGCGCCAGCTGATCACGAAGGTTTGCAGGCCGTTCTTGAGGGCGAACTGGACGAAGCTGTTTTGAGGGCTGAGGTCGAAAATGTAGAACTTGTTGATCTGTGGCGGCACCACCAGCAGCGGTTTGGAATACTGTTTTTCGCTCATCGGCTTGTACTGGATCAGCTCCAGCAGCTCGTTGCGATACACCACGGCGCCGGTGGTGGTGGCAACCGTTTTGCCGACCTCGAACGCCTGCTTGGTGATCTGCCGGGGCAAGCCATCGTTGTGCAGCAAGTCGTCCACCAGATGGCCGATCCCGCGTACCAGACTGTTGCCGCCTGAGTTGAAGAGTTCCTTGATCGCCAGCGGATTGAGCAGGCTGTTGGACGGCGCTACGGCATCGTTGAGCAAGGAGAAGACGAATTGTGCCCGGGCGCGATCGTCCGGGCTCATGCTGCTCTCGTCGATCCAGCTTCTGACCTGCTTTTGCCAGCTCAGATAGGCCTGCAGGCTGCGACGATAGAAAGGGTTGAGGCTCCAGGCCGGATCGGCGAAACGACTGTCGTGGGGGTTGGTCGGGTGCAGGGTTTCACCCAGCAGTACGCGCCCCAATTGACCGCCCAGTTTCAGGGCGTGCCGGGCGCTGTGCACGGGGTTGCGCAAACCATGGGCGGCGACGCTGCGCAGCGTTGAGAACAGATCACGGCCGCGCAGACCGCTGATCGCACTCTGCGCATTGATGAACGCGGCGGGAGAGGGCGCCAGGTCCCTCGCTGGTTTGTCACGCATCAGTCAACACTCCTTCGTCTTCAGGCCAAAAACAAACACACTGAACCAGAACACCATAGACGCTGTATCGGGTTGTTGCGCGGCGCGGCGTCCTGCCATCCGCGATTCAGAGCGCCAGCGGGCCGATTAACCGCCCAATGGTGCCGGGCGTGGGTGCATGACCGCACGCTGCCGCTCCTCCTGGAGAAACTTCATGATGATCGGCGCCACGGCTTCTGCCCGGGTAATCAGGAACAGATGCCCGTCGTCGATGATGTGCAACTGGGCATTGGGAATCCGCCAGGCCAGCAGGCGCATGTTGACCAGCGGGATCAGCGGATCGTCGTCGCCGGCCAGGACCAGGGTCGGCTGCTTGATCTTGTGCAGCCAGTGAATGCTGGTCCAGCCCAGGCCCGCGAACAGTTGCCAGTAGTAACCCAGCTTGCCCGCCGAACGCACCTTGGCCGCGTGGTTCGCGGCCAGCGTCGGGTCGCGACGGAACGCGCCGCCGTAGATCATCGGCGCGATGCGAATCACGTGGGAAGGCTGGATGTAGCGGCGTGGGCTGGCCATCATCCACAGCACCTTCGGCTTGCCCGGCACCATCACCGCGCCAGCGGCCGTCGCTGCCAACACCAGTTTCTTGCAGCGTTCCGGGTAGTCATAGGCAAATTGCTGGGCCAGCGCGCCACCCCAGGAAACGCCGATCACGTTGACCTGTCCGTAGTCGAGGTAGTCGAGCATGCGGGCGGTGAGTTTCGCCAGGCCCGGAAATCGGTACGGACGATTGGGCGTCGACGAGCCGCCGACACCTGGAACGTCGAACGCGATGACTTCCAGGTCCGGATCCAGTGCCGCGACGAACGGGAACACCAGCTCCAGGTTGGCGCCGATGCCGTTGAAAATCAGCAAGGGCGTCAAGTGAGGCTTGCCGGGGCGCACCGCCGTGCGGAGGGTCTGGCCATCCAGGTCGACGGTACGGAATATGAACGGTTGCGGCATTCTCTGGCCCTGTGGATCTCTCAAATTCTTCCTCGATCCCCTGTGGCGGCGGGCTTGCTCGCGAATGCGTCGGGTCAGTCACCATCCATTTCAAATGATGAATCGCTTTCGCGAGCAAGCCCGCTCCCACATTGGGGCGAGGCGTGTCAGTTACCGCTCATGCACATAAGTACCCGGCGCGGCTTCGCCCGCCGGATGAGCCTTGTTGCCCAACTTCAACGGAGCCTTTTTCAGTTCGCCCGAGCGCTGGGCCAGCCAGGCATGCCAGTGCAGCCACCAGGAGTCCGTGTGCTTGGTGGAGTTCTCCTGCCATTCTTCGGCGGTGTCAGCCGCTTCGCTGTTGGTCATGTAGCGGGATTTCGGATTGCCTGGCGGGTTCAGGATGCTCTGGATATGGCCGCTGCTGGACAGCACGAACTCGACATTGCCGCCAAACAGATGCGCCGACTTGTAGCAGGACTTCCATGGGGTGATGTGGTCGGTGGTGCCGGCCAGGGAAAAGATGTCGGCTTTCACTTGCTTGAGGTCGATCGGCGTGCCGCACACTTCCAGTGCATTCGGACGGATCAGTGGGTTGTTTTTGAACAACTCGATCAGGTCGCCGTGAAACGCCGCGGGCAATCGCGTGGTGTCGTTGTTCCAGAACAGGATGTCGAACACCGGCGGCTCGTTGCCCAGCAGGTAGTTGTTGACCCAGTAGTTCCAGATCAGATCGTTGGGGCGCATCCAGGCGAAGACTTTCGCCATGTCGCGGCCTTCCAGCACGCCAGCCTGATAGGAGTGACGTTTGGCGGCTTCCAGGGTCTGCTCGTTGACGAACAGGGCGACGTCGGTGTCCAGGGTGGTGTCGAGCACGCTCACCAGCAGGGTGAGGGCGTTGACCTTGTTCTCGCCGATCGCGGCATAGTGGCCCAGCAGTGCGGTGCAGGTGATGCCACCGGAGCAGGCGCCGAGCATGTTCACGTCTTTGCTGCCAGTGATCGCCGTGACCACATCGACGGCTTCCTTCAACGCCTCGATGTAGGTCGACAGGCCCCACTCGCGCTGTTCCTTGGTCGGGTTGCGCCAGCTGACAATGAAAGTCTGCACATTGCTGCGCAGGCAGAAGCGCGCCAGGCTCTTTTCCGGGCTGAGGTCGAAAACGTAGAACTTGTTGATCTGTGGTGGCACTACCAGCAGGGGCCGTTCGTGGACCTGTTCAGTGGTTGGCCTGTACTGGATCAGCTCCAGCACGTCGTTGCGAAACACGACCGCGCCTTCGGTCACGCCGAGGGTCTTGCCGACCTCAAAGGCGCCCATGTTGACCTGGCTCGGCATGCCGCCGTTGTGCACCATGTCCTTGGCCAGATGGGAGAGGCCATCGAGCAGGCTCTTGCCGCCGGTTTCGAAGAAGCGTTTGACCGCTGCCGGGTTGGCCGCCGTATTGGTCGGGGCCATGGCTTCGGTCATGAGATTGATCACGAAGTGCCCGCGGCTGACATCCTTGGCCGGCAGGTTACTGTCGTCGATCCAGTCGTGAAGCTCCTTGCGCCACGCCAGGTAGGTTTGCATATAACGTTTGTAGAGCGGGTTCTGGCTCCAGGCCGGATCGAGGAAGCGACGGTCATCGCCTGCCGGTTGCAGCCCGGATTTGCCGAGCAGTACGTTTTTGAGTTCCAGACCGAAATGCGCGACATGCTTGGCGCTGTGAATCGGTTGTTTGATGGCCTGCCTGAGCACCATTCGAGCTGAAGCCAGTAGATCCTTTCCACGTAGCCCAACGACAGGATTCAGACCCAGGGTGTTTTCCGAGGCCTGATACTTCAAGTCATCGTTATTCTCTTTACTCATCTACGACGCTCCATTGTCCCAAGACGAGTACCCGGTCCTGCTGTGCAGTCACACAGCTAATGCCTGGTACCGAACTCGAGTGACCGTTAAGACTGCACCGCTGCTTTTTGTTCGCAGAGAGCACTGCAGGGAACTTGCCAGTTCCATTGGTTACCCGAGTTTAATTTTTTTCGCAAGCAGGCCTGTTGCTTGCTTTGGAGCGGAGCATTCAAGCAGATGAAATTAGAAAATGCCTTCTAATGAACAAGAGGCTCGGTCTAGAGCATCAGCTTGACGACAGACTCGTTGGGATCGCGGGATTTTCCGGCGGCTTTGAGCTCGGCCAGGTAGTCCTCCCAGAGTGCGTCATAACGTCGCCCCAGTTCGTAGAGGTATTCCCAGGTGAACAGGCCGCTGTCGTGGCCGTCGTCGAAGGTCAATTTCAGTGCGTACTGACCGGCCGGTTCGAGCTTGGTCAGGCCGACGTTGATCTTGCCAAATTGCAGGATGGGTTTGCCGTGGCCCTGGACCTCGGCGGAGGGGGAGTGCACGCGCAGGAACTCGGCGGGCAGGGTGTATTCCTCGCCGGACGCGTACTTGAGCGTCAGGGTTTTCGAGGCTTTGTGCAGTTTGATGTCGGTGGGGAGTTGGGTTGTCATGGGGCCGGTCTTCCGTCATGTGGAGGCCCTGTGTCAGCGGGTGATCCTGTGGCGAGGGAGCTTGCTCCCGCTCGGCTGCGCAGCAGTCGTAAATCCGGCGAATGTGGTCTGTCTGATAAACCACATTCGCCGGGTTCAGGGCCGCTTCGCGACCCAGCGGGAGCAAGCTCCCTCGCCACAGAAGCCCGCTCACACAGAATGAGACCTACAGGATATAACGGGACAGGTCTTCGTTCTGCGCCAATTCACCCAAGTGGCTGTTGACGTAGTTGGCGTCGATCTGGATCGCCTTGCCATCGTGGGCGCTGGCCAGGTCGCCGGCGCTGAAGGACACCTCTTCGAGCAGGCGCTCGAGCAGGGTGTGCAGGCGACGGGCACCGATGTTTTCGGTCTTCTCGTTGACCTGCCAGGCGATCTCGGCGATGCGCTTGATGCCGTCGGGCTGGAACTCGATGGACAGGCCTTCGGTTTTCAGCAATGCGCAGTATTGCTCGGTGAGCGACGCGTGCGGCTCGCTGAGAATGCGCTCGAAGTCCTGCGGCGACAGGGCCTTGAGTTCGACGCGAATCGGCAGACGGCCTTGCAGCTCGGGCACCAGATCGCTTGGCTTGCTCAGGTGGAAGGCACCGGAGGCAATGAACAGGATGTGGTCGGTCTTGACCATGCCCAGCTTGGTGTTGACGGTGCAGCCTTCGATCAGCGGCAACAGGTCGCGCTGTACGCCTTCACGGGACACGTCGGCGCCGCCGACATTACCGCGCTTGGCCACCTTGTCGATTTCGTCGATGAACACGATGCCGTGCTGCTCGACCGCTTCCAGGGCCTTGGCCTTCAACTCTTCGTCGTTGACCAGGCGGCTGGCTTCTTCGTCGCGAACCAGCTTCAGCGCTTCCTTGACCTTGAGTTTGCGGCTCTTGCGCTTGCCCTTGCCCATGTTGGCGAACAGGTTCTGCAGCTGATTGGTCATCTCTTCCATGCCCGGCGGCGCGGAAATATCGACGCCGGCCATTTCGGCGACTTCGATTTCGATTTCCTTGTCATCCAGCTGGCCTTCGCGCAGGCGCTTGCGGAACAGCTGGCGGGTGTTGGAATCGGACGATGGAGCGTCGTCGTTGCTGAAGGCCATGCGGGCCGGTGGCAGCAGCGCGTCGAGGATGCGCTCTTCGGCGGCGTCTTCGGCGCGGTGGCGAACCTTGGTGATTTCCTGTTCGCGCAGCAGCTTGATGGCGGCGTCAGCCAGGTCACGAATGATAGATTCGACGTCGCGACCGACGTAACCGACTTCGGTGAACTTGGTGGCTTCGACCTTGATGAACGGCGCGTTGGCCAGCTTGGCCAGGCGACGGGCGATCTCGGTTTTACCGACACCGGTCGGGCCGATCATCAGGATGTTCTTCGGGGTAACTTCTACGCGCAGCTCTTCTGGCAGCTGCATCCGGCGCCAGCGGTTGCGCAGGGCAATGGCGACGGCGCGTTTGGCATCGTCCTGGCCGATGATATGGCGATTGAGTTCGTGGACGATTTCACGGGGAGTCATGGACATAATATTTGACGGACCTTAATCAAGTGAGTCGTGGCGTACGGCCGAAACAGACTTACTCGTCGCCTTTGGCGCAGTCCTGCTCCTCAATGGTCTGAGTGTGGTTGGTGAATACGCAGATGTCGCCGGCGATGCCGAGAGCGGTTTCGACGATTTCGCGGGCAGACAGATCGGTTTTCTTCAGCAGTGCGCTGGCCGCGGCCTGGGCGTAGGCGCCACCGGAACCCATGGCGATCAGGCCGTTTTCCGGCTCGACCACGTCACCGTTGCCGGTGATGATCAGGGAAGCGTCCTTGTTGGCGACGGCGAGCATGGCTTCCAGGCGGCTCAGGGAGCGGTCGGTACGCCATTCTTTGGCGAGCTCGACGGCGGCGCGAACCAGATGGCCCTGGTGTTTTTCCAGCTGGCCTTCGAAGCGTTCGAAAAGGGTAAAGGCGTCAGCGGTGGCGCCGGCAAAACCGGCGAGGACTTCACCGTGGTACAGGCGACGGACTTTCTTGGCGTTGCCTTTCATCACGGTATTGCCGAGAGAAACCTGGCCGTCGCCGCCCATGACGACTTTGCCTTGGCGGCGAACTGAAACGATGGTGGTCAAGGGAAGAGTCTCCACGCAGCTGGGCGAAAGTGCCACATGGCGATACATATGGGGGTGGTGGAGAGGATTTCAACTGTGGGGCGGGAGAGGGGACGAGCGGTTTGGTTGGTTGGCGCAAACCTTTGTGGCGAGGGAGCTTGCTCCCGTTCGGCTGCGAAGCAGTCGTAAACCCGGCGAATGCGGTTTGTCTGAAATACCGCATTCGCTGGTTTTGGGGCCGCTTCGCGTCCCAGCCGGAGCAAGCTCCCTCGCCACGGGGGGCAGTGCTTGAACTGGGATCAGCGACTCTGGCGTTGTTGTAACAACAGATTGCTGAAACCAGCGCCAGACAGCTGTTTCTGCGCAGTGGTCAACTGCTCGCGGTTGCTGAACGGACCCACCAGCACCCGATACCAGGTCTCGTCTTTCACGGTGCCGGACTCCACCGCCACAGCCTGGCCAAGCAGGATGATCTGCGCCCGAACCTTGTCGGCGTCGGCTTCCTTGCGGAACGATCCGGCCTGCAGGAAGAACTTGGTCACCGGCGCGGCCTTGGCGACGGGCGGCGCTGGCGGCGGGGTGATCCCGGACAGGGCGGCCTGGGCGCGGGCAGTGTCGATTTTCGCGGCTTCCGCTGGTGTCACTGGCGTGGTCGGAACAGCTGGCACCTGAGGTGTCGGCAGGGTTTTTTCCGGCACCGCATCCGGCGGCACGATCACTTCCGATTCTGGCAGCAACGTGTAGAAGTCGTATTTCGGCTTCACCGGTTGCGTCGGGCTCGGCGGAGTCTTGTTGGCCTCGGCGATCTTCGTGGCTTTCTGTTGCTGCTCGACCTTCTCGCGCTTGACCGTATCGCTGCCCTTGCCCGGCTCCAGTTTCATCAGGAATACGATGAAGGCACCGACCGTCAGGCCGATGGCCATCCACAGCCAACCCGGGATCGGTTGCTTCGCTGGAGCTTGGTAACGGCTGGCGCCACGCTTGGGTGCAGGTTTTTTCTTGGCAGCCAACTTACATGCGCTCCAGGGTTTCCAGGCCCAACAGCTCCAGGCCTTGCTTGAGAGTACGGCCAGTCAGCGCAGCGAGGCGCAGGCGGCTCTGCATTTGTTCCGGGGTCTCGGCGGCGAGGATCGGGCAGTTCTCGTAGAAGCTGGAGAACAGGCCGGCGACGTCGTACAGGTAGGTGCAGAGAATGTGCGGCGTGCCCTTCTCGGAGACGTTGTTGAGCACTTCGCCGAACTGCGCGAGTTTCGCCGCCAGTTCAAGTTCGTGCGGGGCGTCGAGAACGATCTGGCCTTCGACTTCGCTGAAGTCCTTGCCGAGTTTGCGGAACACGCCGGCCACGCGGGTGTAGGCATACAGCAGGTACGGCGCGGTATTGCCTTCGAAGTTCAGCATCAGGTCGAAGTTGAAGCTGTAGTCACTGGTACGGTGCTTGGACAGGTCGGCGTATTTCACCGCGCCGATACCCACCACCTTGGCGATGTTGCGCAGATCGGCTTCGGCCAGCTCCGGGTTCTTCTCCTTCACCAGGGTGTAGGCGCGTTCCTGGGCTTCGGTGAGCAGGTCGATCAGCTTCACGGTGCCGCCGTCACGGGTCTTGAACGGACGACCGTCGGCGCCGTTCATGGTGCCGAAGCCCATGTGCTCCATTTCCATCGGATGCGTCACGAAGCCGGCCTTGCGTGCCACGGCGAACACTTGCTGGAAGTGCAGGGCCTGGCGCTGGTCGACGAAGTACAGGGCACGATCGGCCTTGAGCTTGCCGCTGCGGTAGCGCACGGCGGCCAGGTCAGTGGTGGCATAGAGGTAGCCGCCGTCCGCCTTGACGATGATCACCGGCAGCGGGTCGCCGTCGGCGTTCTTGAACTCGTCGAGGAACACGCACTGCGCGCCGTTGCTTTCGACCAGCATGCCGGCGGCCTTGAGGTCGTTGACCACGTTGATCAGGTCGTCGTTGTAGGCGCTTTCGCCCATCACGTCGGCCATGCTCAGCTTGACGTTCAGCAGCTCGTAGATTTTCTGGCAGTGGGACAGCGAGATGTCCTTGAACTTGGTCCACAGCGCCAGGCAGTCAGGGTCGCCGGCCTGCAGTTTGACCACCAGGCCACGGGCGCGATCGGCGAACTCTTCGGATTCGTCGAAGCGTTGCTTGGCGGCGCGGTAGAAGTTCTCCAGGTCCGACAGCTCATCGCTGGTGATCGGGTTTTCCTGCAGATAGGCCATCAGCATGCCGAACTGGGTGCCCCAGTCGCCAACGTGGTTCTGACGGATCACTTCGTCGCCGAGGAATTCGAGTACGCGGGCAACGCCGTCGCCGATGATGGTCGAGCGCAAGTGGCCGACGTGCATCTCCTTGGCCAGGTTCGGCGCGGACAGGTCGACCACGGTGCGCTGTGCAGGGCCGGCCTTGCGCACGCCGATGTTGGCGTCGGCCAAGGCGGCGTCCAGGCGGGAAGCCAGGGCCTGGGTGTTCTGGAAGAAATTAAGGAAGCCGGGGCCGGCGATTTCGGCCTTGGAGACGTTCTCGTCAGCCGGCAACGCGGCAATGATCTTTTCCGCAAGGTCGCGCGGCTTCATGCCGGCCGGCTTGGCCAGCATCATGGCGATGTTGCTGGCGAAGTCGCCATTCTTCTTGTCGCGGGAATTTTCCACCTGGATCGCCGGCGTCAGGCCTTCAGGCAACACACCTTCGTTGACAAGTTGGGTGATGGCTTGTTGGATCAGCTGGCGAATGGTGTCTTTCATGGTCTTCTCTTTCGACCGCAGGCGCGGCGGCGCAGGGTGCGCTGGTGGAAAAACTGGGCATTATCCGTGGCGAAGGCGGGCTTGCCAACCATTGTAGGTCCATAGCGGACTTACGGCGGTTGATTGTTCCGGGGCGAGGGAGCTTGCTCCCGTTGGGCTGCGAAGCGGCCCTGGAGCAGGTGCTTCGGGCATGCTGTCAGATCTTTATGGCCTTTTTTTGTGACTGCTTCGCAGTCGAGCGGGGGCAAGCTCCCTCGCCACAGGAATGGGATCAATACAAATCGACCGGATCAACATCCAGCGACCAACGCACCGCCCGTCCGCTCGGCATCTGCTCCAACATCAATAGCCAACTGGCGAGCAACCGGTGCAGAGGCGCCCGAGCGGTAGCCTGCAACAACAATTGCGCACGATAGCGCCCTGCCCGACGCTCCATCGGCGCTGGCACCGGACCCAGGAGTTCAATGCCGGTCAGATTTTGCTCGGCCAGCAACCGCTCGGCCTCACTGCACGCCTCATCGAGAAATCCTTCAGCCTGCCCCGGTTTGTGCGCTTCGGCCCGCAACAGTGCCAAGTGGGCGAAGGGCGGCAAACCTGCCGCGCGGCGCTCGCTCAAGGCCTGCTCGGCAAAGGCGAAGTAACCCTGCTCGGTCAACTGCACCAGCAAGGGGTGGTCGGCCAGGTGCGTCTGGATGATCACTTTGCCGGGTTCTTCCGCCCGGCCGGCGCGCCCGGCGACCTGGACAATCAGTTGCGCCATGCGCTCGCTGGCGCGGAAGTCGCCGGAAAACAGGCCGCCGTCGGCATCGAGAATCGACACCAGCGTGACCCGTGGAAAATGGTGGCCCTTGGCGAGCATTTGCGTGCCCACCAGAATGCATGGCTGACCCTTCTGGATGGTCGCGAACAACTGGTTCATCGCGTCTTTGCGTGAGGTGCTGTCGCGGTCGACCCGCAAGACCGGGTAGTCCGGAAACAGGATCGCCAGACGTTCTTCGGCCCGTTCGGTGCCGGCGCCCACCGGGCGCAAGTCAACCTTGTTGCATTTCGGGCACTGGCGCGGCACGCGTTCGACGTAGCCGCAGTGGTGGCAGCGCAGTTCGCCGTAGCGCTGATGCACGGTCATGCGCGCATCGCAGCGTTGGCATTCGGACATCCAGCCGCAGTCGTGGCACAGCAACGTGGGGGCGAAGCCGCGGCGGTTAAGGAACACCAGCACCTGCTGGCCGGCAGCGAGGGTCTGGCCAATCGCCTGTTGCATCGGCCCGGAAATGCCACTGTCCAGCGGGCGGCTTTTCACATCCAGACGCAGGAAGCGAGGTTGCTTGGCGCCGCCGGCGCGTTCGTTGAGTCGCAGCAGGCCATAGCGGCCGGTGTAGGCGTTGTGCAGGCTCTCCAGCGATGGCGTGGCCGAGCCCAGTACGATGGGGATGTTTTCCTGGCGGGCGCGGACCAGCGCCAGATCCCGGGCGTGATAGCGCAGGCCCTCCTGCTGTTTATAAGAGCCGTCGTGCTCTTCATCGATAATGATCAGCCCCGGATTTTTCATTGGCGTGAACAGCGCCGAACGGGTGCCGATAATGATGTCGGCCTCACCATCCCGGGCCGCGAGCCAGGCGTCGAGCCGTTCGCGGTCATTGACCGCCGAATGCAGCAGCGCAATTCGTGCGTTGAAGCGCTGCTCGAAGCGCGCCAGGGTCTGCGGGCCGAGGTTGATTTCCGGGATCAGCACCAGCGCCTGTTTGCCGGCTTCCAGAGTCTGGCGAATCAGCTGCAAATACACTTCGGTCTTGCCGCTGCCGGTGACGCCGGCCAGCAGAAAGGCGTGATAACTGTCGAACCCGGAGCGGATCGCTTCACAGGCGGCGCTTTGTTCCGCATTGAGCGGCAGCTCCGGCTGGGCCAACCAGTGTTCGTGACGGACGCCGGGTGCGTGGCGGCGGATCTCGACTTGCACCAGATCCTTGGCCAGCAGCAAATCGAGGCTGTCTTTGCTCAACATCAATTTGCTCAGCAACTGATGAGCGACGCCATGGGGGTGCTGGGCCAGTGTCGCCAGCGCCTCACGCTGACGCGGGGCGCGGGCGATGCGGGGGTCATCGAGACTGGCGCCGGGGGCGACGGACCAGAAGCGCTCCTGGCGCGCTTCGGCCAACTCACCCTGGCGCAGCAATACCGGCAGTGCCCAGCTCAGGGTGTCGCCCAGGCTGTGCTGATAATACTGAGCGGTCCACAGGCACAGCTTGAACAGCGCGGGCGGCAGCGGTGGAGTGGCGTCGAGCAGCGCCAGGGCGCGCTTGAGTTTTTCCGCCGGGACTTCGCTGGTCTCAGTGACCTCCACCAGGATCCCGATCATCTCCCGCCGGCCGAACGGCACCCGCAGGCGCATGCCGGGATGCAGCCCGGCACGCAGGACCCCGGCCGGTGCCCGGTAATCGAACAGGCGGCGCAGCGGCGAAGGCAGGGCAAGGCGCAAAATGGCGTCGGGCACGCGGGGGGTTCTCTTGTGCGGGCAGTAAGAAAGGCTGAGCGCAATCCCTGTCGGAGCGGGCTTGCCCGCGAAGAGGCCCTTACAGTCGATATCCTCATCGCCTATATGGACGCTTTCGCGAGCAAGCCCGCTCCCGCAGGTGCCGTGCATTGGGCCGGGAGCCTAGCAGACGGTCGGTAGAAGCGACAGCTTGCGTGATTGGCATTGTCTGGTAGAATCCGCGGCCTAATTACGTGCGGTATTCAACAATAGTGTTGGGTGGCGGCACGCTAGCCTGAGGAAGACACCATGAAAGCTGATATCCATCCAGAATACCCAGCAGTTGCTGTTACCTGCAGCTGCGGCAACAAGTTCGAAACCCGTTCGACCTTCGGCAAAGCCCTGGCGATCGACGTTTGCAACGAATGCCACCCGTTCTACACCGGTAAGCAAAAGACTCTGGACACTGGCGGCCGCGTTCAGAAGTTCGCCGACCGTTTCGGTGCTTTCGGCGCCAAAAAGGCCTAAGGCCTCTCAACTTGGGAAGCCGTCACGGTTTTTCCATGCTGATGAAGAAGGCGTCCCTCGCGGGCGCCTTTTTTGTGTCCGCGATTTGGCTATCCGCGGCCCAGGCCTTGTGCCCGGCGCCAGGCACCCTGACTTCCGTCGAGGTGCAGCGGGTGGTGGATGGCGACACGCTGCGCCTGAGTGATGGCCGCAGCGTACGCATGATCGGTCTGAATACCCCGGAGCTGGGCAAGAAAGGCCGCTCCGATGAGCCATTCGCTGTGGTTGCGCGCAAACGCCTCGAAGCCCTGGTGGCGGCGAGCGACGGGCGGGTCGGTTTATTGCCCGGCAAAGAAAGCAAAGATCACTACGGCCGGACCCTGGCCCATGTCTACGGTGCCAACGGTGCCAATCTCGAAGCGCAAATGCTCGCCGAAGGCCTCGGTTTTCTAGTGGCCGTCCCACCGAATGTCGATTTGGTCGCCTGCCAGCAAGACGCCGAACGCAGTGCTCGCCAGGCGGGGCTCGGCCTGTGGCGCCAGTCGCCTGTACTGAAAGCGGATCAGATCAGTGCAGCGGGGTTTGCTGTGCTCAGCGGTCGTGTGAGCAAGGTTCAGCGCAATCGTGGCGGGATTTGGATCGAATTGCAGGATTCGGTTGTGTTGCGCGTTGCACCCAATTCGCTCGCTCGTTTTGATGCCAATTCCCTGCAAAAGCTCGAAGGCAAGCAAATCGAAGCGCGTGGCTGGGTGCTTGATCGATCGCGCCGAGGTGGACTCAAGGAGGGTCAGGCGCGCTGGATGTTACCGCTGACCGATCCGGCGATGCTTGAAGTGGTGCAGCGATAAAAAATTGTAGACATTTTTTCTGTAGATTGTGAACAGTCTAGCCCTTGTGTTCCGTGGGTCTTGGCCAAAAGTCGTAGGGCAGGGCGGTTGACAGGGGTGACTGGTCAGTCTTGTGGGGATTTTGCGAGGCGCGTATCCTCGCTGACCAGTCTGTCCAACAGTAAAAGCGGAATGCCCACATGTCTGATTTGAAAACTGCCGCTCTCGAGTATCACGCCCATCCTCGTCCAGGAAAGCTGAGCGTCGAGCTCACCAAGCCTACCGCTACCGCCCGCGACCTGTCGCTGGCCTACAGCCCCGGCGTAGCCGAACCAGTGCGCGAAATCGGTCGCGACCCTGAACTGGCCTACAAGTACACCGGCAAGGGCAACCTGGTTGCAGTCATTTCCGATGGCACCGCGATTCTCGGCCTGGGCAACCTCGGCCCATTGGCTTCCAAGCCGGTGATGGAAGGCAAGGGCGTGCTGTTCAAGCGCTTCGCCGGCATCGACGTTTTCGACATCGAAGTTGACTCCGAAAGCCCGCAAGCCTTCATCGACACCGTAAAGCGCATCTCCATCACTTTCGGTGGCATCAACCTGGAAGACATCAAGGCACCTGAGTGCTTTGAGATCGAACGCGCCCTGATCGAGCAGTGCGACATTCCGGTATTCCACGATGACCAGCACGGCACCGCTATCGTGACGGCTGCCGGCATGATCAACGCCCTGGAAATCGCTGGCAAAACCCTGCCTGAAGCCAAGATCGTCTGCCTGGGTGCCGGTGCTGCCGCCATCTCCTGCATGAAGCTGCTGGTCAGCATGGGCGCCAACATCGAAAACATCTACATGATCGACCGTACCGGCGTAATTCACTCCGGCCGTGACGATCTGAACCAGTACAAGGCTGTCTTCGCCCACGCGACCGACAAGCGCACCCTGGCCGATGCCCTGAAAGGTGCAGACGTGTTCGTTGGCCTGTCCGGCCCGAACCTGCTGAGCCCTGAAGGCCTGTTGTCGATGGCACCTAACCCGATCGTGTTCGCGTGCTCCAACCCGGATCCGGAAATCTCGCCAGAGCTGGCACACGCTACCCGCAGCGACGTGATCATGGCCACCGGTCGTTCCGACTACCCGAACCAGGTCAACAACGTACTGGGCTTCCCGTTCATCTTCCGTGGTGCCCTGGACGTTCGCGCCAAGCGCATCAACGAAGAAATGAAAGTGGCTGCGGCCAACGCCCTGCGTGAACTGGCCAAGCTGCCGGTGCCTCAGGAAGTGTGCGACGCCTACGGCGGTATCAAGCTGGAATTCGGTCGTGAGTACATCATTCCGAAACCAATGGACGCGCGCCTGATCACCCTGATCTCCGATGCAGTGGCCAAGGCTGCGATCGAGACAGGTGTAGCGACCCTGCCGTATCCGAAGCACTACCCGCTCAAAAGCGTGGATGATGTGTTCAACGGCTAAGTCGTTGTAGCGCTTCAATCAAAAGCCCCGGCTCGTATTGAGTCGGGGCTTTTTTGTTTGTGCCTGAAAGCGTTTGATCGTCCGCAACGGCCTCTTCGCGGGCAAGCCCGCTCCCACAGGTTTTGGGTTGTTCACAACTTCTGGAAGCGCCCCGGGAC
>DATMUG010000159.1:0-21559 GCA_035563915.1 Pseudomonas sp.
GATATACCGCATTCGCGAGCAAGCCCGCTCCCACAGGAGATTGGGGGGTTAGAGGAGGTTGTGATCAGCCACCGGCTCGATCTGCGCCCAATGCGAGGTGTCTTCACGATGAGCCCGCAAGTACGGCAACACCGCCGCCAGCAACGGCGCCTTGAACGCCTCCTGGAAACGATGGGCCAACCCCGGAATCAACTTCAACTGACTGCCACGCAAATGCGCCGCCAGATGCACGCCGTGCATTACCGGCAACAGCGGGTCGGCCGTGCCATGCACCACCAGCGCCGGCACGCGCAATTGATTGAGCAACGCCACCCGGCTCGGCTCGGCCAGGATCGCCATGATCTGGCGCTTCACGCCTTCGGGGTTGAAGGCCCGGTCATAGGACAGCGCCGCCTGATGCAGCAGCGCCTGTCGATCATCGCTCACGGTCGGGCTGCCCAGCGCGGCGAGCAGGTCGGCTTGTTGTTCCAGCGCCACTTCGCGATTCGGTGCGCTGCGCCGGGACAGCAACTGCACCAGTGCGGCACTCGGCGCCGGCAGGCCTTCGGCCCCGGAGGTGGTCATGATGAGGGTCAGGCTTTCGACCCGCTGCGGTGCCATGGCCGCCATATGCTGGGCAATCATCCCGCCCATGCTGGCGCCCAGCACGTGGAATTGCTCGATGTGCAAGGCATCCATCAGGCCCAGGCCATCGTCCGCCATGTCGGTCAGCGAATAAGGTGCCGACACCGGCAGACCCAATTTGTAGCGCAACACCTCGAAGGTCAGATTGGCCTCCGTCGGTGCCTGCCGCCAGGTCGACAGGCCGACATCGCGGTTGTCATAGCGAATCACCCGAAAACCTTGCTGACACAGTGCGACCACCACTTCGTCCGGCCAGTGAATCAACTGCCCACCCAGCCCCATCACCAGCAATAACGCCGGGTCCGAGGCACGGCCAATGCTCTGGTACGCCAGGCTCACCTGCGCCAGATCGACATGTTCAGTCGCCACATTCACATCGCAACGGGACGCCGCCACCGATGTCAGGCTGAACAATGCGGCGAAAAAAATGGCCGCTGAAAACAACAAAGCACGCATGAAAAACACCAAAACGCAGAACCCCAGTAGAGCGCGAGTCTGATGATGTTTGTTCAAGCGCGCTGCCACAGTTCCATGACAGTTTGATGAAGATCGCTGAGCGGTCGACGCGATAACTATGTAGTGCCGATGTCCCGCCGGGCTTTTCTTCAATGGCACGTTCAGGAGTGGACTTCACCGCTCCCCAACACGAGCCATACACCATGAGCGATAGAACTTTATTCGACCTCCCCACTGCGGTATCGACCGTCATACCGGCGCTATCAAGCCTGCCACGCAACCCCGACGTAAGCCTGTTCCTCGATGCTTCAGAACGCTGGCGGACGAGCAACGCAGGCTTGCGTGAGTTGTTCGCCGACACACCGACCCTGCGCGACACGCTCGAGCGCTTGCTCAAGCAGCAGCTGGATCTGGATGCAGCCCAAGCGGGCCTGACGTTCTCCGCCAGCGATGCCCACCCCGAACGCTTCGTTTCCTTCTCACAAGCCTGCGCCTTTGTCTTCCAGCATCCTGAACTGGACAGCACGCTGGACCAACGCTGTCGGCTCAGCGGACTGAAACCGGACCATCCCCTGGCAACCCTGACACCCCTGCAGATCCTTGAACGCCTGAAAAAGCTCAATCCAGAGCAGTCGCACGATGAACGCTGGCTAGCCTTCTGGAGCACTCGCGCACCCGGTACGGCGGTATCGCGACAACACCGAGCGATTGAGCTTTACCGGCATCATTTCCAAGCGGCCGCCCAACTGGCACTGGCCGAGAAAAACCTGACGGCAAAGCAGTTCGAACCACTGCAGCTGATCATTGACTCAAACGACGAGGCATTGACGCTAAACCAGCAACCGGTCAACACCGAACAACTGGCCTTGGTATTGAGCAACAACAGCAAAGTCAAACTCACTGGCGCATGGGTGATCACAACGGGAGAGGCGGCTGAGGTCAGTCAGTTGCTGTATCTGCCCTCCCGGCCCGTCGGCGTGCAGTTGTTCAAGGGACGCAGTGACATGGAAGCGTGGCTGACCCGCCAGGCCCTTGTCCCGAAAGGCTTGCCCACTGACACGGTGCGCTTTGAATACACGGCCAAAACCAATGCAATGATCGTGGGTGCTAGCGATCTGTTTGCCGCCCATCAACAAGCCCAACTCAACGCATTGCGCAACGCAACTCACGGCAAATCCGACCTGGCGGAACACGGCGCGCAATCCCTCGCCCTGGGCGACCAGGTTGATCGACAACGCAGCAACACCGCCGTGTTTGCCTCGCCGCCCACCCTTGAAGCCGCTGATGGAAATGCCGGGGGAGATGACCAGCCATTGTTCGGCAGTCTGTATGCCGATATCCCCTTACCTTTGCGTCAGGCTGCGCTGAACACCCAGCGCGAGGCGCTCGAAAAGCTGGTTAAAGAGGATGGTGCTGGGTTGCAATCGCTCAAGGACTCGATCAAAGCCCTGGAAACATGCGAACAAGATGCCGTCAAAGCGGCTTCAGCGTTGTTGCACCTCCCGAGCCCGCTTGATCAGGTGCTGTTCCAGCGCGAACTCACGGCCCTGCACAGCGCCCACAAAGCAGGACTGCTCGCCGAGGCCAAAGTGCAAATGGCCCTCAAGCAATTGAGTAGCGACGAGTTCGATTTGCTCTCGCCCCTGCTGAACACCCCCGACGATTCCGGCCCCGACGCAGTGGCGGCCAGCCTGATCCTTTCGATGACCGAGCAAGCGGGTGACAAGACCACGGTCAAGACACAGCAACTCAACGGAGTCTTCCTCGTGACTCGGGCAGAGGCGCTTGCCGACGCCGACTCGCCACACAGCGTGCTGCTTTATTGGCCCGGCACTGGCGGTGGGCTGCAACGTTTCGCCAACCGTCGCGAATTTGAACGCCTGGTGTTGCGGGTAGATCCGCAGGACGATGGCGTGACCGTGCAACTGAAAAAAATCACCGGTGACACGCTCCATTACAGCTTGAGTCAACTGACTGACCATTTCGAAGAACAGGCCGGCGTCATAAGCCAGCGCCACGCGGAACCGGCTCAGTTTGCCGAACAATTGCAAGCCCTGCGCGTACGTACCCTGGCCTCCTTGCAGGTGCCGGTGCACGCCGCTCGCAGCCTGGCCTTTGCCCATCTTCTGGAGCAGGACCGCAGCAGCGCCCTCGCCTCCCGCCTTCCGGACTGGCTCGCGAAACTGAACGAGTCTGATCGCCGTGAGCTGAAGAGCCTGATCGAGGCGTATATACCGGCAATGAAGCGCAGTCACGAGCTTATGACCGTCGCGCTGGAATCGCGAACTGATTTCACCCGCAAACACCTGCAAGCCCGTTTGCGCAAAGACTTCTCGATCAAGGGTCAATTCGACGTGCAGGTGGATCTGCCGGACGCCGTCAAATGGGAAAAACGCTATACCTCGAACCCCGCCGGCGTGGTGTCGACCCCGGTCATGGTGCCCGGAGCCAAACGCAGCTCAATGTCGCTGGAGGAGCTGGCCCAACTCAACATCGACAATGTTAAATCGGTGCAAGAGGACCCTCTGTCCCAGCGATTGGTCTTCATGAACCTGACCGTCACCACGGCTGATGACAGAGAACGCTACCGGTTGCTCAATGGCATCACGCTGACCTACTTACGCAAGGTCCTGCCCGAACTGGACCTGCCCAAAACCTATGAGCAACTGATTCTCGACGCTTTCAAGGGCGCGGCCACCGAGGCTGTGTTTGTCACGGAGCATCGCCGTGAATGCCTGATCGAACCCTGGCGTCTGATGCTCAAGTTGCAGGGCGAATGCGCGCGATTGCAAAAACAGATCAGCACTGACGAACTGAAAATCCTGAACATCGCCATCGACGCCCTGGCACCTGATGCCTGGCGCGCCGATGGCAAACGCGTCGTTATCTTGCCGGCCAGCCTGAGCGCCGGGGGAAAAGACACGCCCGGCGAAGGCCCCGTCACCTTGTCCGGCGTGACCTTTATCGAAGAACAGATCAGCGGGGTCACCCTGCTGTATTTGCCCGACCACCCCGATGGCCAGTTCCTGCGCCGATACGACACCCTGCAGGCTGCACGCAAAGCGCTGTTCAACCTCTGTCAGCAGGATTCGATGATCCAGTACCTCGCGGGCCGAGCCTTGCACGGTGACATTCGGGCCCATGTCAGTCGGCTTAATGAGGCGGTCGGCAAGAACTTCGACCCCATGATCGGCGTCGGCACGCCCTGGCCGGCCACGACGTCTTTGGCCGCCCACTTGCTCGATGCCCATATGGGCCGCCTGATCACCGCCCATCGAGACACTTCCCGCTCCAACACCGCGTTGTATTTCGAACGCTATGCACTGGAAGGTCCGCGAGCGTTCAACTACATCAAAATGGCCCTGGGGATGATGCCCTTCGTCGGCACCGCCATTGCCCTCTACGATGCCTGGACCGCGGCGAATCAGGCCGTTGCAGCTTTCTTGCGCGGCGATGTCGGCGATGGGGTGGCTGAGCTCAAAACGGTGTTGCTGTGTCTGATCGACGCGGCCATGGACCTGATCCCGGGCGGGGCCGCCGTAGCTGAGCCATCCAGCGCAGCCCGCACACTGACCCGAACTCGCCAGCTGCGCGCGTTGACCAGCGGTGCCGCAGCCATGCAAAAGCCATCCTTGCATCAAGCCCGCCATATCGCCGCCCGCTTCGCCGGCTACGAGTATGAACAACCGATTACGCTGTCCGGGCTGCGACCGGCCACCCACGGCCTTTACCGCAATGTCTACCGGCATGCCGACGGGGACTTCATCGTTCGTCAGGGACGCATCTTCAAGGTTGAACTGAGCAAGGACTCAATAGGTTGGCGTCTGAGCGGCAATCACCAGAAAACCTATAAACAGCCCATCGCTCTCGACGAAGCCGGTCACTGGGATACGCACTTCGGTGTTTACGGCACCACTTTCGACGGCGGCGGGCCCGGTGGGGGCAACCTGCAGGGACATCTGGCCGACACCCTTGATCCGCTCTGGCCGCAGGTGATCCGGGAGCGTTTGCCGCGCTGGTGGACCGACGCGACCTTCCGCCGACATCACGCGTTGACCGAAAGCGCCGACACCATTGCGCTGCAGATCGATGCACGGGTCAGAAGCACCGAAACACTATTGCGCACTTACAACAGCGCGCCTGCCGCGAGTCGTCCCGGGACACTGATGCAACAAGTCGAAACAGCCTGCATCGGCGATATCGAATTGGCCGGACGCTACCACCAGACACTGGTGGACTTGCTTCCGCTCACCCACGGCAACAAAAAGCGCGTGGTCGGTGAATTGCAAAGTGACACCGCTTTTATATTGGCCGACCGTTACAAACATCGCGTTTACTTTGCCAATCATCGGGTCCATCCGATGTTGAATCGTATCGACGCGCTGATTGAAGGTCTGGACTCAACACCCACGGCATCCATTGCCGAGCGCTTGCGGATGCTGGAGGACATCCGGAAAGTACGGCTGGAGATGATTAAGGTATTCGATACGATTGAAGCCCTCATGCGAGACCTCAATCACTGGTACCAACGCATTACAGTCAAAGCACAAAAAGCCCAATTGACCGAGGAAGTGGCCATGCTGAACGGGCGCCAGTCCGAAGCCAATCTCCTCTACCTGAAAACCGGCAACTTGATGGAAGTGGTCACGCGCTATGACACCGACAGCGATCTATCCTGGTTACTGCTTCAGGTCCAGGTAGATGCAATCCGAACCCGGGTGGATCGCAGCTTGTTCAACCAGCACAGCTTGCCACAAACCAGTGTGACCAAGGCCCAGCGCAATCAGATGCTGCAAGAGTGCGTGGAGAGTTACGCACAGTTTCGTCGCGAGATGTATGCCTGGTCCGCCAGCTATCCCCAGCACTTCCATGAGGAAATCGTGACGCTGATGATGGACGGTCTCGAGAAAATGGCCGAGAGGGCACGCAAAGCCATCGACCTGCCTGTCACTGCACCACCGGCAGGGCAAATCAGTAAAAAAGTGTTCACCACGGAAACCGATCAGTTGCTGATTGGCGTGGAGCGATGGGAACCGATAAGCCAACAGCGCCAGTACACCGTGACGGGCCGGGGTGGATACGAGGAAGTCTGGGTGCAGGGCAGCGACAACAAATTCCGCCTTTTGAATCCTCGGAAAACGGTATCGCCGTTGCCTCGAATGAGCCTCGAGGCATTGCTGGCCGATGCGCGCAAACGCCTGGATGACCTGCCAAATCACAAGTCCAGGGTTGATGACTATGCCAGCCGGGGCATGGACCCCAAGAGCCTGGAGCACGTGGTGATCAGCAAAGCCAACGAGCTGAGTGACTACGCCTTGCGCATCGAAGCCAAAGACGCGCAGAACCCGATGATTCAGACCTTGCGCAACAAGGTGCTGGAGCTCAGGGCCACAGGACGTCAAATGCGCACCCGCCAGTCACTGAGCAGCCAAAAACCCACCGATGACATGCTGGACGACCTGATCGAACAAAACGCCGTGGAAATCCGCAAACCCTCGCCATTGAAAAACCTGGGCAAGCGCAAGGATGGCCGCACCGACTACATGCAGGAGTACGAAGTGTGGGACCTGACCGCCCAGCCTCCCCGCCTGCTGTGGTACGCCCATTTTCACTACACCAAAGCCGTACCGACATTCGGCGCGTTCGAGAAAGCGCACTTGAAGTTGCCGGATCATCGGTTCCTGACCCACGCCGACAACCCCGACTTGCCTTACGCCGATATCGGCAAAACGTCGACGGTGTTGCGGCACTTTGAAAACATCTGAATCGTGATACCCGGACTGTAGAAGCGAGGCTAACGGCCCGCGTCATCGTTGACGTCCATCGCGAGCGAGCTCGCTCCTACAGGGTTTGTGTTACGCCAATTGGCGGCGCAACTGCCGCGCCGCCGCAACCATGTTCACCAGCGCGGCTTCGGTCTCTGGCCAGGCGCGGGTTTTCAGTCCGCAGTCGGGGTTGACCCACAGGCGCTCGGCCGGAATCCGTTGCACCGCCTTGCTCATCAACTTGACCATCTCGGCGGTGTCCGGCACCCGTGGTGAGTGGATGTCGTAGACGCCGGGACCGATGTCGTTCGGGTAATCGAAGGCTTTGAAGGCCTCCAGCAATTCCATGTCCGAGCGCGAGGTCTCGATGGTGATCACGTCGGCATCCATCGCCGCGATGGCTTCGATCACATCGTTGAATTCGCTGTAGCACATGTGGGTGTGGATCTGGGTTTCGTCGCGCACACCACTGGCGCTCAAGCGGAAAGCCTCCACCGCCCAATCCAGGTATTGCTGCCATTGCGCCCGACGCAGTGGCAGCCCTTCGCGAAACGCGGCTTCGTCGATCTGCACGATCTTGATGCCTGCGGCTTCCAGATCCACCACTTCGTCGCGCAGCGCCAAGGCCAGCTGCTGCGCCTGGACTTTGCGCGACACATCTTCACGGGGGAACGACCACATCAGCATGGTCACGGGGCCGGTGAGCATGCCCTTCATGACCTTGTCGGTCTGGCTTTGCGCGTAGCTGATCCAGTCCACCGTCATGGCTTTCGGACGGCTCAGGTCACCGTAGATAACTGCCGGTTTCACACAGCGCGAACCGTAGCTCTGCACCCAGCCGAAACGGGTGAAAAGGTAGCCATCCAGCTGCTCGGCGAAGTACTCGACCATGTCGTTGCGCTCGGCTTCACCGTGCACCAGCACGTCCAGCCCCAAGCGTTCCTGAACCTGTACCGCATGGCGGATTTCGTGGTGCATCGCGTCGGTGTAATCGTTGGCCGACAGCTTGCCTTGCTTGTGGGCCTGGCGCGCCAGGCGAATCGAACCAGTCTGCGGAAACGAGCCTATGGTGGTGGTCGGGAACGCCGGGAGTTTCAAGCGCGCGCGCTGTTGCTCGATACGTTTGGCAAACGGCGACTGGCGCTGGCTGTCAGTCGGGCCGATGGCGTTGATCCGTGCCTGCACATCAGTTTTGTGAATACGTGTCGACTCGGCACGACTGGCCGCGATGGTGCGGCTTTCAGTCAGGGCGGCTTGCACTTTCGGCGCCTGTGGATCGTTCAAGGCATCGCGCAACACAGCGATTTCGCCACACTTTTGCACGGCGAACGCCAGCCAGCTTTTCAGTTCGGGGTCGAGTTTGTCTTCGCGCTCCAGGTCCACCGGGCTGTGCAGCAGCGAACAGGAACTGCTGACCCACAGGTTTTCGCCAAAACGCTCCTGGGCAAACCGCAGTTGTTCGAGCACCGGTTCCAGCTCGCAGCGCCAGACGTTGCGGCCGTTGACCAGTCCCACCGAGAGAATCTTGTAGATCGGCAGGCGATCGAGCACGTGCAGCAGTTGATCCGGCGCACGCACGGCGTCGATGTGCAGGCCTTGCACCGGCAGGCCCACGGCCAGACCGAGGTTGTCTTGCAGGCCGCTGAAGTAGGTCGCCACCAGCTTCTTCAATGGCGAATACTGGAGGATGTGGTAAGCGCGTTCGAAGGCATTTTTCCACGCCTGGGGCAGGTCGAGTGTCAGGATCGGTTCATCGATCTGCACCCACTCCACACCCTGGGCGGCGAGACGTCCGAGGATTTCGCCGTAGATCGGCAGCAGGCGCTCCAGCAGATCGAGCTTGTCGAAGTCGCTGCCTTTGGCCTTGCCCAGCCACAGGTAGGTCAACGGGCCGATGATCACGGGTTTGACATTGTGTCCCAGGGCCTTGGCTTCCTCGACTTCATCGAACAACTGCTCCCAGCTCAGCTTGAACGCTTGGTCAGCAGTGAATTCCGGGACCAGGTAGTGGTAGTTGGTGTCGAACCACTTGGTCAATTCCTGGGCGTATTGTGCTTTGTCGTGGTCGCCGCCACAGCAGCTGGCCGTGGCGCCACGGGCCATGGCGAACAGGGTGTCGAGGGTTGGCAGGCCGCGTTCGTCGCGGGTGTTGGCGAAACGCTCGGGAATCACACCGAAGGCCAGGGAATGGCCCAGCACCTGGTCGTACCAGGCAAAGTCGCCGACCGGCAGCAGGTCGATGCCGGCGTCTTTCTGCAATTGCCAGTGGGTGGCGCGCAATTGGCGGCCGACGCTTTGCAGTGCGCGCTGGTCGAGGTCGCCCTTCCAGTAGGCTTCGAGGGCTTTTTTCAGTTCGCGGTCGGCGCCAATGCGCGGGAAACCCAGAGTGTGTGCCACGGCCATGTTGAAGGTGCTCCTGTGTAAAAGATGGCGCTATTGTCGACAGCCAACCCAACATGAGACAAACTCAACCTTTTCGTGTTGATCACAAGTTTTCCTCATGGAGCCCTCCGGTGCTTGAACTCCGTCACCTGAAAACCCTGCACGCCCTGCGCGAAGCCGACAGTCTGGTGGATGCCGCCGACCGTCTGCACCTGACCCAGTCGGCACTGTCCCACCAGTTCAAGGAGCTGGAGGAACGCATGGGCATGCCGTTGTTCGTGCGCAAGACCAAACCGGTTCGTTTCACCAGCGCCGGTCTGCGCCTGCTGCAACTGGCCGACGCCACCCTGCCGCTGTTGCGCGCCGCTGAACGCGATATTGCGCGATTGGCCGGCGGCACCGCCGGGCGCTTGCACATGGCCATCGAATGCCACAGCTGCTTCCAGTGGCTGATGCCAACCATCGACCAATTCCGCGATGCCTGGCCGGAAGTCGAACTGGACCTGGCGTCGGGCTTCTCCTTCGCACCGCTGCCGGCCCTGGCCCGTGGCGATCTGGACCTGGTGGTGACCTCCGACCCGGTGGATCTGGTGGGGATCACCTATGTACCGCTGTTCACCTATGAAGCGATGCTCGCGGTGGCCAACCAGCACCGCTTGGCGAGCAAGGCCTACATCGTCCCCGAAGACCTGCAGAGCGAAACCCTGATCACCTATCCGGTGGAGCGCGATCGACTGGACATCTTCACCCGCTTCCTGGAACCAGCCGACATCGAACCGGCCCAGGTCCGCACCTCGGAACTGACGGTGATGATGATGCAACTGGTGGCCAGCGGCCGCGGCGTGTGTGGCATGCCCCACTGGGCGCTGCACGAGTACAGCTCACGGGGTTACGTGAAGGCCAAGCGTCTGGGCGAGAAAGGGTTGTTTGCGACGTTGTACGCGGCCATTCGCGCGGACATGCTGGATGCGCCGTACATGCGCGATTTTCTGCTGACGGCCAAGGACACGTCGTTTTCGACATTGGATGGGGTCAGCGCCGTCCGCTAAAAGTCTTATTGCTAACCATTGCGGCGAGGGAGCTTGCTCCCGTCCGGCTGCGCAGCAGTCGTAAATGCGGTTCCCCGGTTCATCGGAAAGTACGCGATGAATGGATTTGGGACTGCTTCGCAGTCCAACGGGAGCAAGCTCCCTCGCCACAAAAGCCCATTTACATAGCGATTGTGGTGATTTCAAATCTCGCGCCACATGTGGATCTTGTCGAAGTACTCCTCCCCCACCCGCACGGCCATCGGTTCCAGGCCGAACTGGATGAAGCCGCAGCGCCGGTACAGGTTGAACGCGGCATCGTTGCCAGCGGTGACAGTCAATTTGATCAGTCGTACCCCCTGGTGATGACAGGCTTCGGCCAGCACCGCCTGTACCAATTGATGACCGAGCCCACGCTGACGCACGCTGGCCGATACATACATGCCAAACAGTGTCGCCTTGTGCCGGGCCTTTTCCCGGGGCTCGAAGGCCAGTCCGGCAATGCCCGCCAACCGCCCTTCCACGAACGCGCCGAAGACCACCTCCAGCTTGCCGGTCAGCCTTGCCTCCCACCAACTCAACGGCATCGAGGCGCGCTCGCGCACGCTGGAGGTAAACGCCTGCGGATGCCGGTCATAGGCTTCGAGCATCAACTCCCGGTAGGCCAGGGCATGGCTGGCGTCCAGCTGCTCAATCCACATGTCAGGCCATCCGGCGTTGCTCGAGCATCAACCGCAGCGCCAGTGCCGATAGCACAAAGCCCATGAAATAACGCTGCAGCGCCAGCCAGGTCGGGTTGTTGACGAACCACGAGGCGATCCCTGCGGCAAACAGGGCGATCAGCAGATTGACGCAAAAACTGACGCTGATCTGGGTCAGGCCCAGGACGATGCTTTGGTTGAACACCGAACCGTGCTCAGGCGAGATGAACTGCGGAAACACCGACAGGTAGAACACCGCGATCTTGGGGTTCAAGGCACTGGTGAGAAAACCCATGGTGATGAGTTTTCGCGACGAATCCGGCGGCAACTGCTGGGCTTCGAACGGCGAACGCGCGCCGGGTTTGACCGCCTGCCACGCCAGCCACAACAGGTACAGCGCACCGGCCCACTTCAGCACTTCATAGGCCATCGGCACGGCGAGAAACACGGCTGTCAGGCCCGCAGCAGCAGCGAACAGGTGCACGAAGAACCCGGCGACCACACCCAGCAACGAAGTCACCCCAGCCTTGCGCCCCTGGCAGATCGAACGGGAAATCAGGTAGATCATGTTCGGCCCCGGCGTCAGCACCATCAGTAACGCGGCGGCGGCAAAAATCAGCAAATCCTGGAGCGGGATCATGACGGGTCCTTCTTTTTGGGAAGCAGGCGTTGATCATCAGGCGGTCGCGGCAAGCGAAGCCCGATAAAACGGCAGGATCAGGTCCCGTGTCAATGGCGCCAGGACGAGATCACCGTCGCTGGCCGGGTCGATCCAGATCACTTCTTCGATTTCGGCTGCCGGGGTGACTTGCGCATCGATATTCAGCAGAAAAATCTCCGCCTTCACGACAAAGCCCGGCTCGTTAGCGGCGGGTGCCGAAAACTGTCCGAGGAAAGTGGCATGCACAGGATCGATGACCAACCCAAGTTCTTCTTCCAGCTCACGAGCCAAGGCATTGACCGGCTGCTCATGGGCTTCAATCTTGCCCCCCGGCTGCATGAACGCCTCGGTGCCGCGCTTGCGCACCAGCAGGGTTCGGCCGTCAGGGCCGGTCAGCAGGGCGGCGGCGATGTGGATGATTGTCGACATGAAAAAAGGCCTTTGACTCAAAGCGTAAAGGATCACATGTCATAGAAAACTAAGCAAAAAACTGTAGGGCTCGAATTTCATGGGTAGTCCTGTTCCGGGCTGTTTTCGATTTTTCTCCAAGCGCAAAATGCCTGAATACCCGTCTCCTTAGACGGTACCGCTCATCTAAAAACAAGAAGCCCTGTTACTTTTGACAGTGGCGCGCTTGTGCACCCCCATAGAACAATTTCCATATTGTCGATCTGACCACTGACACGTTCATGCGTTGATTGATCGCCATCACGTGTCGCAGCCTTTTACTGCCCAAAGTTCGAGGGATCAGGACCATGGATGGCCGCAACTTCTTTTTCGCAGCCCTCCTCGCAATCGCCCTTGCAGGTACGTCACATGCTGGCTCTGAAGTCGACAGGAGTGACCGCATCGAGATACTACTCAAGCAAATGACACTTGAAGAGAAGGTCGGACAACTCACACAACAGGTCAGATATAACCATTCCAAACCCATCACCGATGACCAAGATCTGAACCCGGTTCCACCGCAAACAGGCTCAGTCATCGGCTTCTACGGCGCCCAAGCAACGCGTCAATTGCAACACAAGGTCATCGAAGAATCGCGTTTGCACATTCCGCTGTTGTTCTCATATGACGTGCTCCATGGCTTTCGAACCATTTTTCCGGTTCCTCTTGCCGAGGCCGCGAGCTGGGACCCCGATCTGGCGCAACGTACAGCGCGTGCCGCTGCTGCAGAGGCTACGGCTAGCGGGCTGCACTGGACCTTCGCCCCCATGGTCGATATTGCCCGTGATCCGCGTTGGGGGCGGGTGGTAGAGGGCGCAGGCGAAGATCCCTTTCTCAACTCCGCGCTGACAGTGGCGCGTGTGCGCGGTTACCGGGGTATGGATGCAAGCAACGGTTTGAACATGTTGGCCACCGCCAAGCATTTTGTTGCTTACGGTGCCGCAGAGGGGGGACGCGACTACAACACTGCCGATGTATCGGAGCGCACCTTGCGGGAAGTCTATCTGCCCCCATTTCGTGCGGCTGTAGAGGCCGGCGTCGATGCGATCATGCCAGGGCTGAACGAGATCGCAGGAACTCCAATGCATGCAAATCGGATTCTGCTCAATGACATACTTCGCCGCCAATGGGGATTTGATGGGCTTGTGATCAGTGATTACAAGGGCGTGGATGAACTGATGAAACATGGCACCGCCGCCAGCTCCATGACGGCCGTTCATCTTGCCATGGAGACCACAGTAGACGTCGACATGGCCAGCGGTCTCTATGCCAAAGACTTACCAGCGTTGATAAAGAGCGGTGAAGTGTCTCAACGCTCGCTGGATGATGCGGTCCGTCGTGTGCTCCAGGCTAAACAAAAGCTCGGTCTATTCGATGACCCCTATCGCTACAGTGATCCGACCCGCGAACAAGCCCTGACCCTGACACCCGAGACTCGTATCCTGGCACGTGAAGCAGCACAAAAATCCATCGTTTTACTGAAAAACGATGGAGATCTACTGCCCTTGAGCAAAGATCTGCGCCGACTTGTCGTAGTAGGTGCACTCGCTGCTGATTCGAGCTCCACACTCGGAGCGTTCGCAGCAACGGGTCGTCCCAACGAGTCAGTGACGATTCTGGAGGGAATAAAAAGCGCGGTCTCGCCAACGACGCATCTTGTTTATGTACCTGGAGCCTCATCCGATGGTGAAGAGCATTCCGAGATCGATGAGGCAGCACGCGCCGCCATGGATTGCGATGCAGTGATTGCGGTGTTAGGCGAAAGCTCGGACATGAGCGGCGAGGCAAGAAGTCGCGCATTTCTAACGCTTTCCGCAGCTCAAGAGAAACTGCTCGCGCGATTGATTGCAACGCGAAAACCCTTGGTGGTCATCCTCATGAATGGTCGACCACTGGCAGTACCAACGGTGGCCGAGCAAGCCCCGGCGATCATTGAATCCTGGTTCCTCGGCTCCGAGATGGGTCACGGTGTAGCCGATGTGTTGTTCGGTGATGTGAGTCCCAGTGGAAAGCTCCCGATCACCGTCCCGCGATCGGTAGGTCAAGTGCCCATTTACTATGAACACAAGCGTACTGGCCGCAAACCGGACACAGCCATAGCTGATACTTCCAAGTACATTGACCAGCTCTGGACACCTCTTTATCCATTCGGCCATGGCCTGAGCTACACAACCTTTACCTACAGCGCGCCGACGCCAAGTAAAAAGAAACTGACCTTCAATGAAGTACTGTCGGTACAGGTGACGGTCCGCAATACCGGCCAGCGAGAGGGAGAGGAAGTCGTCCAGCTTTACTTGCGTGACGATTTCGCCAGTGTGACTCGACCCGTACGTAGTTTGCGTGGATTCAAAAGGGTGAAACTCATGCCAGGAGAAACCCGCGCCGTGAACTTCGTGCTTGATCAGGACGACTTTGCTTTGTTGGACAAAGACTTTTTGCGCGTTGTCGAACCGGGCATGTTCACGATCTTTGTCGGCGGCAGTTCCACGACTGAGAACCAGGCGAGCTTCGAAGTCACCCAAGGCGATCGCTTGACAGGGTTGGGTTCTGCGATACCGCGCATGCTGCGTGCGCCCTCAACGTTGAACGAACGACTGGTTTCTGGCGAGGACTGAAGACACACCCTGTTCACGGTTTTGCCAGTGGCGCAGAATGCTGGCTGCCTCACCGAGTCCGAACCCAAGGAAACCGTATGAGCCTGTCACTCCTGAGCCGCTACGCCTTCTTTGCCGTCTGCGTGATTTTTACCCTCGCCAGCCTGCCCTTCCTCGACCATGACTGGCTCTGGCCCTTCACCGCCATCACCGGCGTCCTCAGCCTGATCGGGATAGGTGATCTGCTGCAAAGCCCCCACGCCGTGCGGCGCAACTACCCGATCCTGGGCAACATCCGCTACCTGGTCGAGGGCATTCGCCCGGAAATCCGTCAGTACCTGCTCGAATCCGACAGCGACGCCCTGCCCTTTTCCCGGGCCCAGCGCTCGCTGGTCTACTCCCGCGCGAAGAACGAGAGCGCCGACAAACCCTTCGGCACCCTGATCGATGTGTATCAGTCGGGCTTCGAATTCATCGGCCACTCGATGCGCCCGGCGCCCTTGAGTGACCCCAACGGCTTCCGCGTCATGATCGGCGGCCCGCAGTGCACCCAGCCGTATTCGGCGTCGGTGTTCAACATCTCGGCCATGAGCTTCGGCTCCCTCAGCGCCAATGCCATCCGCGCGCTGAACCAGGGCGCCAAACTCGGCAATTTTGCCCACGACACCGGCGAAGGCAGCATCAGCCCCTACCACCGGGAAAACGGTGGCGACCTGACCTGGGAGCTGGGCAGTGGCTACTTCGGCTGCCGCACCACCGACGGTCGCTTCGACCCGGAGCGCTTCGCCGCCCAGGCGCAAACGCCACAGGTTCGGATGATCGAAATCAAGCTCAGCCAGGGCGCCAAGCCCGGCCACGGCGGGATTCTGCCCAAACACAAGGTCACCCAGGAAATCGCCGACACCCGTGGCGTCCCGATGGGCGAAGACTGCATCTCGCCGTCGCGACACAGCGCTTTCTCCACGCCAATCGAGATGATGCAGTTCATCCAGCAACTGCGTGAACTGTCCGGCGGAAAACCGGTGGGCTTCAAGTTCTGCCTGGGTCATCCGTGGGAATTCATGGGCATCGCCAAGGCCATGCTGGAAACCGGCATCCTTCCGGACTTCATCGTGATCGACGGCAAGGAAGGCGGCACAGGCGCCGCACCGCTGGAATTCACTGACCACATCGGCGTGCCCATGCGCGAAGGTCTTTTGTTCGTGCACAACACCCTGGTGGGTTTGAACCTGCGGGACAAAATCAAACTCGGCGCCAGCGGCAAGATCGTCAGCGCGTTCGATATCGCCAGTGTCCTGGCCATTGGCGCCGACTGGGCCAACTCGGCGCGCGGCTTCATGTTCGCCATCGGCTGCATCCAGTCGCAGAGCTGCCACACCAACAAATGCCCGACTGGCGTCGCCACCCAGGACACCCTGCGCCAACGCGCGCTGGTGGTGCCGGACAAGGCCCAACGCGTCTACAACTTCCACCGCAACACCCTCAAGGGCCTGGCCGAGATGCTCGCCGCGGCCGGCCTCGAACACCCGTCACAGTTGTCGGCCAAGCATCTGGTGCGACGCATGTCGGCGACCGAAATCAAACTGTTCTCGCAGCTGCACGTGTTCCTCAAACCCGGTGAGTTGCTGACCGGGGAGGTGAACGGCGAGTTCTATTCACGGATGTGGCAGATGGCGCGGGCAGACAGTTTCGAGCCCAATGAAATCGCGGCGGCCTGACACCGACGCAGCGGCGCTGAAGGTCTGATGACCTCAGCGCCTGCCCTCAAGAATGAACAGCCGCGCTTCGATTTCATTGCCTTTGACCGTGAGCGTCTGCTTCCAGTCCTTGGGAAACGTCACCACGTCTTCGGGCCTGGGGTTGGCCGTGATCCACCAGATTCTTCTGCCGACGGGTTTCAAGGCAGCGACATCGCTGAAAAAAATCCAGTCCAGACGCTGGGGGATGAGGCGCCAGCCACCATAGTCGTAAGGCCCCCTCGGCTTCCCGTCCGGCGCTCGGGAGATGTAGAGCCGCGGCTGGATGCCCGTGGTGTTGTAGTAACTGAAGGGCAAATACCAGTACAAACCGTCGACCACAATCTCATCACCCGCCTGGGCCTGACGATTGATGCCCTCTGCCACCGTATCCAGCCTGGCCAACTTGCGCACGTCAGTGCCATTCAATCCATCATCCTGCGCATACACCTTAAGCACGCCATACCCCTGCGCAGCGATAAACAGACTCAGACAGAGGTAAGTCACCGGCGCCCTGCGACTCGCCAGTCCATCCAGTGCCAGCGCTGCTATCAGCGGCAAACCGATTGCAGCAAACACCAGGTACCGGGTCACGAACACGGGAACGATCAAGGAGACCAGAAAAACGGTGATCGCCGGCACGAAGAAATACGCCATCAACAGGAGCGTCGAGCGGCGATCAGCGCGCCCCAGCAACAACGCCAGTGCGCAACAGGCGAGCATCGACGCCGAGGCCAGCAGTGCCCATCCCACTTGGCCACCGGTTGCCGCCACCATCATGATGCAGCGTGAAACCAGCCCCGGGAGCATCTCCCAAGTGGTCGGCGCCACCCATTCAAGCCCATTCATACGCCGCAGCTGATCAATGAGATGGGGTAGCCAGGGCAGATACAGCACGACAATCGCGACATTGGCCATGAACCATTTTCGAAAGGGTAACGCCGCAGACTCGCCAGTCCCCAGCCCCGACCAGTACAGCCAATGCACCAACACGCAGAGCGCGGCGAAGTAATGGGTGTAAAACGCGCACGCCATCAGACACACATAGAGCAGCGCGTAGTGCCTCGCCCGGGGTAGCCGGCTCCAGCAGACCAGGGTGACCGTGGCCGCCATCAGCCAAAAGCCGAGCAAGCTGTACATGCGCACTTCCTGGCTATAGCGCACCGACAGCGGCAACAACACCAGCATCAATCCGGCAAAAACGGTCGCCCTGCGCGTTGCCAAAAGGCTCATCAGCTTGAGACACAGTATCAGCGTGCCGACATCCGCCACCGCACTCAAACTGCGCAAGGCAAGCGCAGTGTTCCCAAACGGCAGCGTCCAGTAATGAAGGATGAGGTAATACAACGGCGGATGAACGTCCCGGGCCGTGGTGGCCCAGATCATCCCTGGCGAACGCTCGCTGAGCAGCACGCTGAAGGCTTCGTCATACCAGATGACCGGAACTGATATCCCGTGAAAGCGGACGATCAGCGCCAGGATGACAAGCACGATCAGCCCCGCACGGTAGAGCCACGGGTGCCCCATGGGCCTGTCCGTCAGCCGCGCCATTGCCTTCAAAGGCTCTTTCTCAGGGTGGGTTTTACTGCCGTCTCGTGAGGATGTTTGACGATGTCCTTGATGACATAACGGGGCCGATGCTTGGCCTCGATGTAGATTCGCCCGATGTACTCCCCAAGGATGCCAATGCCGATCAGCTGAACCCCGCCAAGGAACAAAATAGCGGTCATCAAGGAGGGGTAACCGGGGACGCTGTTGCCGTTGAAAATCTTGTCCAGCACCATGTACACCGCGTATAGCACCGCGAACAGCGACACGCAACCGCCGACGTACGTCCACAAACGCAATGGCACGGTGCTGAACGAGGTCACCCCTTCCAGTGCCAGGTTCCACAATTTCCAGCCATTGAACTTGCTGCTCCCCGCCACGCGCGGGGCGCGCTCGTACTCCACCACCACGGTGTTGAAGCCGGCCCAGGACAACACGCCCTTCATGAACAGTTGATGCTCGGGCAAGGCGCGGATCACGTTGACCACCTTGCGGTCCATGAGGCGGAAGTCGCCGACGTTCTCTTCGATACGCGTGTAGGAAATGCGATTGAGCAGGTGATAGAACATCGAGGCACTGTGGCGTTTGAGATAGCTGTCGCTGTTGCGGTCCTTGCGTTTGGCCAGCACCACATCCGCACCTTTTTGCCATTGCTCGACCAGTCTCGGGATGACACAGATGGGGTCTTGCAGGTCGACGTCCATCGGTACCACAGCATCGCCAGTGGCATATTCCAGGCCGGCAAACAGCGCCGGCTCCTTGCCGAAGTTGCGGGAGAAATTGATCAGCAGGATCTGATCGTCCGCCTCCGCCAGCGCAGCAGCCCGATCGGCGGTGCCGTCGGTGCTGCCATCATTGATGAAGACGATTTCCACCTCGGCATCGCCCAGTTTCAACTCCTCGCGTACCGCGCGATAGAACAGATCGATTGCCTGCTCTTCGTTGAACACGGGAACGATCAGTGAAACTTTCATGCCGCACGCTCGCGAAAGACCACGTACTTGGAAAACAGGAAGCCCAATACCAGGCTCAGCGCAGAAAACAACGCCACGGTCAGCAAGCCGTGCAGGCGCCACTGATCACCGACATGGCCAACACCGAAACTCAGCGCCCCCATCGCCCCCATGAACAGCAGGTAACCGCCCACCGAGAGCTTGCCGTCAAAGGTGTAGAGCCCGTTCATGTAGAACGAAAACGAGGCGGCCACGCAGAACGCCACCAGATTGCTGACCGCCTGGCGCAACCCCGCCGCCACACTCAGCAAAAAGAAAATCTGCCAGTGAATGAGGGTATTGGCGACACCGATCACCGTGTAGCTGGAAAAGCCTTTCCACAACCGTCTCATGTTCAAGCCCCTGATTGCGCACGTTCGGCCCACAAACATTGGAGCTTGTCTACTGTCAGAAATCGCAGGTAGCGCCACCTTTCAGACTAGCGGTTAAACGCCATATCAACATCCCGTAATACCCCCACTTTGCAATTACCGGCGAATCGGGCCACCCTGCGCGCCGCCGATGTGCGGCGCGCAACCTTTCGCGCCCTCGGCCACTCCTTTGTTCAACACCCGTTTACGAGCTTGCCGTCATGACCTCAGCGCGCGATCACCGGATCGATTTTTTTCGCGGCCTGGCACTGATCTTCATCTTCTGGGATCACGTGCCCCACAACCCTTTGGGTCAAATCACCCTGCGTAACTTCGGTTTCAGCGATGCCGCCGAAGTCTTCGTGTTCCTGGCCGGTTTCGCGGCGGTACTGGCCTACGGCAAAGTGCTGGCCCGCGAAGGTTTCCTGATCGCCTGCCTGAAAATCCTGCGCCGTGCCTGGGTGCTGTACGTGGTGCACATCTTCTTGCTGGCGATGCTGATGGGCATCGTGTTCTTCGCCAACAGTCATGTGGAAACCCGGGACCTGGTGGAAGAAATGGGCATGCGGCACTTCATCAGCGACCCTCAACAAGCCTTGATCGATGAGCTGCTGTTGCGCTTCAAGCCCAACCTGATGGACCCGCTGCCGCTGTACATCGTGCTGCTGGCGGGCTTGCCGCTGGCGCTGCCGTTGCTGGTGCGCAAGACCTGGGTGGTGGTCGCGCTGTCGCTGGCGCTGTACCTGATGGTGCCGTTGGCCGGCTGGAACCTGGCGGCCATCAAGGACGGCGTGTGGTACTTCAACCCTGTCGCCTGGCAGTTGCTGTTCGTCCTGGGCGGCGCCGCCGCGATCCACGCACAGCGCCCGCCTGACACCCGGCCATTGCTGCGGCAAGCGCTGTTCGCGATCGCGGCGGTGTATGTGGTCGCTGCCGGGGTGATGACCCTGGCGTGGCGCTGGCCACACGTCCACGACGCCCTGATGCCCACCAGCCTGAGCAACCTGCTGTATCCCATCAGCAAGACCAACCTGTCGCCTGCACGCCTGCTGCACTTCCTGGCGCTGGCCTACGTCACGGCGAAATTACTGCCCGATACCGGCTGGACACAAAACTGGCTGGCCCGGCAAAGCTGCCGCATGGGGCGTTTTTCCCTGGAAATCTTCTGCCTGGGCGTACTGCTGGCGCCCTTGGCGGACATGATCAACGCCATGACCAACGACGCCTTTGCCATGCAGGTCTTTACCGCTCTGTTGGGTGCAGGGTTGATGGCATTGATGGGAGCATGGCTGGAATTCAACAAGCGGTTGAATCGATTGCCGCAGGCTGCAGCGGCTGCTTGATTGCTTCGGTGTTGGGAATGCTTGTTTTTTTGTCGGGTGAGCTGACTTTTGTGTGTTGGCTCTAACACCAGTCTGACGACTCACACACTACCTGTGGCGAGGGAGCTTGCTCCCGCTCGGCTGCGCAGCAGCCGCAAAACCAGTCAACTCGCTCCTTATGGTCTTCCACAATGGCTGGGATGGGGCCGTTTCACGGCCCAGCGGGAGCAAGCTCCCTCGCCACAAAAAGCTCCGATTTCACCCAATCTGGAGATCCTTCATAAATCTCGGAATTTTCATTCAAGCGTTACCGCTACGGGTAGGCAGCCAGTTGACTAGGGTCAAAGCGGACTAACCGCAAAAGGATGCAAGGAATGCTTCCACACCCAAAATCACATCTACTGCGCCATGGGCGTTACTCGGAATCGGGTCGGGCTTATCTCATCACTGCCGTCGTGCATCAAAGACAACCTTTATTCAGCGATTGGACGCTCGGACGCTTACTGGTTGCCGAATTCAGGCGCGCCCATGAACAGGGTTGGGTCAACTCGATTGCCTGGGTCATCATGCCTGACCATTTTCATTGGCTGGTGCAACTGGAGCAGCGCACCTTGGCGCAGCTCATGCAGGCTACCAAGTCCCGCAGCACGCTGACCATCAATCGGGCGCTGCACCGTGAAGGCGCTTTTTGGCAAACCGGTTTTCACGATCGAGCCATCCGTGATGGCGAAGATCTTCTACCATTCGCTCGCTATATCGTTGCGAACCCGATACGCGCGGGGTTGGTAGAAAAAATCGGCGACTACCCGCTCTGGGACGCGTGTTGGCTCTAACACCACTCTGACGACTCACACACTACCTGTGGCGAGGGAGCTTGCTCCCGCTCGGCTGCGCAGCAGCCGCAAAACCAGTCAACTCGCTCCTTATGGTCT